>NZ_SSTC01000081.1 GCF_004801855.1 Pseudomonas sp. A-1
CGCGGCGCAGGAGGCGATCGCCGCCGGCCGCGCGGCGCTGGCCGGCGCGCTGGGCGAGGCGCCGGCCTGCTTGGTGGTCACCCCGTTCCAGAGCGGAATCGGCCAGGGCGCGGGCCTGCAGCGCTACTTGTCGGCACCCAACGTGCGGCAGCAGCTGGCCGGCAAGCTGACCGACAACAGCGACGCCGCGCGCCCGATCGGCCCGCAGTACGCGCTGGTGGTGCTGTTCCTGGCCACCCGCTACGACCAGTTCGCCACCACCCTGGCGCGCTTCAACGCGCTGCTGCCGCTGCCCGACCTGCAACGCGCCGAGCGCCGCGCGCAGTGGCTGTTCGATCTGGAGACGGAAAAGTGGGAGCTGCCGAAGGCCGGCGCGCTGCCGCGCTGGGGGCAGCTGCCGCTGGAGCGCTGCACGCTGACCAAGGCCGCCAGCCAGGCCATGGCCGGGCAGCTGGCGGCGCTGGAGAGCTACGCCGCCGACGGCGCGCCACTGGCCGAGTTGGGCGCCCTGGCAGCGCGCAAGGCGGCGCAGGCGGCGGCCCGCGACCAGACGCTGGCCGACCTGCAGGCGCTGCTCGCCGGCGGCACGCCGGACACCAGCATGCGCGCGAGGTTGATCGGCCCCGGCGACGGCGCCGAGCTGCGCCGCCAACTGCTCGAGGGCGAGGCGCCTGGGCATGAGTGGGCGCTGTCGGCCGGCGTGATGCTGGTCGGCTCGCTCGATGGGCTGTCCTTCGTCCGGGAGCTGGTGGGCCTATGACTCTGCTGCTCGATGGCGAACAGGTGCGCGGCAAGGGCCTGAAGGTGACGGCCAACCTGCGCATCGAAAGCGACGACCTGTCAGGCCAGACCAGCAACACGGACTCGGCGCACAAGGGCTTCAAGCCCAAGACCCTGACCGTCTCGCTGCTGATCCGCTTCGCCGACGCGGCGCAGCTGCGCAGCCTGATGAGCCTGGCCGAGGCCACCGAGGGCGGCGGCCAGTTGAAGACCTACCGCATCGTCAACGACACCGCGGCAGCCTTCGGCGTGCGTCAGGTGCAGTTCTCCGACGGCGTGAGCGCGCGCGAGGACGACAGCCTGGCCGCCTGGCGGGTGCAGTTCACCCTGGCCGAGAAGCTCTCCAACCCCGAGCGGGTGGAGAAGCGCCGCACCGGCAACGCCGTCACCACCCAGTCGGCACCCGGCCAGGCGGTGGCTGGCAGCAGTGCGGCGAGCGGCGCCGCAACCGAGCCCGCCCAGGAGCTGACCGGCTTCGAGGCGACCCTGAAGAAACTCGACGACTGGCTGGCCTGATGAGCATGAAGCTGCACAAGGTGCTGACCATCGCCGGCACCGCCTACGACCTGGTGAAGGACGAGGTGCGCCTGGAGCTGCGCAGCCCTGGCCGGGCGACCTTCACCGTCCAGGCCGACGCGCCGGTGAAGGGGCTGGTGACGCTCGACATCGGCTACAACCAGGCGCCGCTGCAGCGCCACTTCATCGGCTACGTGGAGCGCTGCACCGCGGCCAACGCCAAGCAGCAGGTGCTGTTCTGCCGCGAGCTGGCGGCGATCCTGGCCAACCCGCTGCCGCTCAACCTGCGCCACGTCGACCTGCGTGCGGTGCTGGCGGCGATCGGTGAGCGCACCGGCCTGCGCTTCCGCGTGCCGGAGCAGCCCTACGCGCGGGTCAAGGCACCGTTCTTCTACAGCCTGGCCAGCGGCTACCAGGCGATGGACAGCCTCGCCAGGGTGTTCGGCATCGCCGACTGCATCTGGCAGCAGCAGGGCGACGGCGAGGTGTTCGTGGGCAGCTGGGCGCACAGCTTCTTCGGCGCCCGCGCGGCGCTGCAGCTGCCGGCCGAGCTGTTCGACGGCTACCAGGGCAACCAGAGCGCGATGGTGGCGGCCCTGCCGGGCCTGCGACCGGGCGCATCGATCAACCAGGGCGAGCGGGTCACCAGCGTGACTCTCGCCGGCAACCAGATGGCGATCCGATGGACGACGCAATCCGCCGCAGCGTAGAGCGGCAATTCCCCGAGCTGGCCGGCGGCTACCACCTGCCGCGCTTCGCCCGCGTGGTGGCGGTGGCCGACGCGCCGGCCGGCGCCGGCCTGTGCGACTACTTCCGCCCTCGCTTCGCGGTGGACGTGGAGGTGCTCGGCCCGGACGGCGAGCCCGACGCGGCGCTGCCGCTGCTCGCCGGCCTGCCGTTGCCGCTGCCGGTGGGTGGCGAGGAGATGGGCTTCTTCGCCTTCCCCGAGGAAGGCACCACGGTGGTGGTCAGCTTCGCCTACGGCCTGCCGCACAAGCCGTACATCCAGAGCATCCTGCCGCACGGCCTGAGCCTGCCGCGGGTGCCAAAGGGCGACCAGGTGTGGCAGCACAGCGAGGCCGCGCAGCAGCGGGTGGACGCCGACGGCAACTGGCTGCGCCAGACCGACGGCAAGATCCGCGACCAGGCGATCGAGCGCGAGGTGGAGGCCATGGCCAACACCGAGCACTACCAGAGCCACAGGGTGGAGGTCGGCGACCACGCCACCGAGACGGTGGGCGGCATCAAGAAAGTGGAAGCGCTGGGCGCGCTGAAGCTGCTGTCCGGCGGCTCCGCCAGCCTGGCGGCGCTGGACGATCTGCACCTGGCCACCGGCCGCGACCTGAACCTGGTGCTCGGCCAGAAGGGCAACGTCACCGTCGGCGGTGACCTCGAGGAGCGCATCCAGGGCCTGCGCCGCAGCGTGGCGGAGACCACCTGGATCGGCTCCGGATCGGTCAACGCGCTGCAGATCCTCTGCGACCTGATCGACCTGGTGGAACAGCTGGCCCAACAGGTGGCCGCCCACACCCATATCCCCGGCCCACAACCGAGCCCGGGCGACGCCTCGGCCTTCAGCACGATGGCCGCCACCGCCGCCGGCCTGCACGGCCAGCTCGCGCCGATCACCGCTTGACCCCAAGGAACACGACATGGAACTGAAGAACTTCTTCGCCCAGGATGACCAGGGCAACCTCCTCGGCGGTGCGACCTGCTACCTGTACGCCCGCGGTACCGAGAACCTCGCCGCCGGCCTGCAGGCCGCCAACGGCACCGCCCTGGCCAACCCCTTCACCGCCGACGCCAAAGGCCTGATCCAGTTCGCCGCGCCGAACGGGCTGTACGACCTGCGGGTGGTGAAGGGGCCGCGGGACTACCGGGTGCGGGTGCAGTGCCTGGATGTCGAGGAGAGCGTGGCCGAGGCGGAGTCGGCGGCAGGCCGGGCGGAGGTGGCGCGGGATGCGGCACAGTTGTCGGCTGGGGTGTTTGCGGATACGGCGGCGGGGTTGGCTGGGACGGTCAGTGGGAAGTACTTCAGTGTGCCGAGTGCTGATTCGAGCGAGTTCCTGGTTTTGTATCGGAACAACGCTGGGGTGGCGCAGGAGGTGAAGCGGTATCCGAGTGCAGGCTTGGCCATCAACGCCTTTGCCCAGTGGCGCGCAATCGACGCGGAGGCCATCAACAGCACGAATTACAGGCAAATCCTTGATGCCATCAGGGTGGTTCGCATCGTCGGAGGAAGCACACAGCGCACGTATCGCCTCACGGTGTTCTGCAAGAACGATGCAACTTTCGGTGATCGCATCCAAGTCAATGATGAGCTTGGCAACTCATGGGCGTTCAATGGGGTGGCGGCAAACAAGGACGCCGGTCCGGTGGTGCTCACGCTGACAGGGGCGACTGGAACGTCGTTTGTCCTGGTAGTCGACTATCGTGCGATCGCCAGCACTGGCTTGATTCTGAACAGCGTCTCGTCGCTCGCGTTCAAGTTTTCTCCTTCCATCTTTGCCTTCACGGACATTGAGGCGAGTCTATCGGCCAACATTTCTGAAACTACTCGCCTGGCATCCAGGGAGCAGAAGTGGTGGCGAGATATTTCGGCGTCCGCACTCACAACTCCCTCTTGGAGCGAGGTGCAGAAAGCCATTCTCGCGGTTCGCGCTCGCAATGCCGACGCCACCAAGACATATCGGATCGTTGTAGTAAGCAAGGATCATGCGACGTTCGGTGATCGAATCCAGATCAACGACGCGCTCGACAACGCCTGGAATTTCGATGGAACGGCTGCCGGGAAGGCCAATGGCCCGGTGTGGGTCAGCGCGACGAGGGCTGGCTCGTCGACCTCGTTCGACATCCTGATCGACTACCGGGCAATCACGACTACTGGAGTCGCGCTGAACGTATCTGGCGACTACTTCAAACTGTCCCAGCAGGTGCTTGTCTTCGGCGGGCTGGCCGACGCGATTGCCTCCGCAAACAGCTCGGCCAGTGCGGCAAATGACGCTGCATCCGCGAATACCGCCGCCGTTGCCGACATCCGTGCGCGATTCCCGAAACCCTGGCGCGACCCGTCCGCCCCAGCTACGTCCGGAACGGCCCATGGTCAGGTTCTTGACGCGGTGATGGCTGTGCGCGCGAAGAACGGCGACAAGACCAAGACCTACAAGATGGTCATCGTCTGTAAGGACGACGCCTCGCTCAAGGATCGGCTCTGGATCCAGGACAGTCCGACCACTCGCACCTGGTCGTTCGAGGGCACCGTGGCTGGAAAGACGGATGGTCCTGTGTGGGTAACCTGTACCAGCGCTGGCAGCACCACGTCGTTCGACGTTCTGGTGGATTACCGTAAGATCACCACCACCGGGATCATCCTCAACATCACCGGTGATACCTTCAAGCTGTCTCCGCAGATCTTCGAGTGGGACAAGCTGCGCGCCGAGTTCCCGTCGGTCGCTGGCGTGACGCCACAGTCTGCCTTGGCTCGCGCGATCCGCGTGTCTGTGGCTGGGAGTTCGATCACCTGGGGCGAGGGCTGGCTGGGGGAAGGCTCCTATGTGGGCGAGGTGGAGCGCTATCTTCGTACCGTGCTGGCGACCACGCTGCACGGCGCCGACTTCACCCTGTCCGGCACCAACTCCACTGTCAGCAACAAGCTGTTCTACAAGGGCTCTGCCGTGCGCCTACAGGGCGCCAATGCCGAAGCCAGCTTCGACCTCTACGGCGACGAGCTGTCGCTGTGCATCGCTCGTGAGCGCGGCAACGCCGGAGCCGCGCAGGTCGAGGTGTACGCTGATGGGGCTCTGCTGGACACCTTCACCACCTGGAACGATGAGGCGTTCGCCACCGGCCTGACCGCGAACTTCACTGGCGACGGTACGACTCGACAGTTCGACCTGGGCCAGGCCTTCACCTTCGGGCACACCGTCTCTGTCGGCGGCGTGGCCAAGGTGGTACAGACGAATACCGGAGGCTATGGCGCATCCTTCCCGGGCGGGGTCGACGTGCTGGTGATTCGCAAGCTGGTGACAGTGGGCGGTGTGCCCCAGGTGCGCCACTTCCTCTGGTTCGCGGTGGCTCCGGCGAATGGCGCTGCCATCGTGGCTGGATTCTCCGCAGGCGAGTCGGTCACCTATGTGCGCGGAACTGTGGGCCAGACGGCGCAGGCGTTGACCAGTTCCAACGAGTCGCCCTATGGCGACGGCAATGTCGCCTATGACCCGGCCAACCCGGCCAACCTATCGTCTGGTCTTGGCTTCCGCGAGACCGACCCGCGCGCTGTGCTCACCTGGCACTTCGGGTCGACCGCCAAGCGTGCGTTCAAGGTGAGGGTCATCGGCCTCGATCCGCGCGCCACCGGCACGCCGCAGCTGTACCTGAACGCGGCGACCAACCGCATGCACCACCTGCAGAACGCCGGCATCGGTGGCTGGACCGCTGCGCTGCTGCTCAACGACGCCGGGCTGAACAACCTGGCCGCGGTGAAGCGCTTCCAGCCGGACGTTCTGCTGTTCGAGAGCTGCACCAACGATGACTGGCAGACCCACGTCGATCGCGCATGGCGCACCCGCACCGGCCTGACCGATGCCCAGGTGCGAGGAGAGGAGTCGGCCCACTTGTTCCACAGCGTCACCTACGTCGGCACGGACAACTACACGGTGGAGGACAACCGGCTGTTGATCTCGGCCATCACCGAGACATCGGTGCAGTTCGATGGGGCCGGGGCCACCTTCGAGGTGGTACCTGGCGACGTGGTGATCTTGGGCGACTTCAAAGGTGATAACCGCCGCCTGGCGTGCCGGGTGGTGAAGGCCTGGGACGCGGCCAATCGGCGCATTACCTGGGCCCGGCCGCTGAGTACGCGAGAACTGGCACACATCACGGTGTTGGGCGATCTGGTGGGCTCCACGGCGATGGTAAAGGGGGCGCCGAGCTGGGTCGCCAACGTCGAGGCCGTGATCGATGCTCTGCAAGAGGCAGTGCCAGAATGCGTGGTGGCCATCGGCACCGCCGGTATCCCGAACATCCGCTATCGCCGACTGGAGGGGTATCGCGAGCTGGCGGCGGACATCGCGCGGCGCAAGGGTGTTCTGTTCGAGGACATCTACGCGCGCACGCTGGCATGGCAGTACAGCCAGCCGGCGACAGCGCAGCTCTATCTCAACGCGAGCCAGAGCACGACCAGTACCGGGGCATCCGAATACACCCTGTACCAGGCTGACGGTGCTAAGCCGACTGCCACAGTCGAGCGCGGATGGTCCGTCAAGGTCGATGGTGTCGAGCGGATCAACCGCGGGTGCCATATCGCCGGCGGCTACAAGACAGGATGGGCTGACGGTACTTCGCCGATGACGCTGAGCAACACGACGCAGCTCGTCAGCGATTACCGGGTGGTCTTTGAAACTGATCCGCCGCCGGCTGGTTCCACCATTGTGGTCAAGCGCGCCGCAGCGAAGTGGTCAAACGACGATTGCCACCCAGGAACAGCCGGATTCCAACCGTTCGGGAAAGCGGCAATCGCTGCTCTGACAGCGGCTGTGGTCACTGCACAAGGACGATTCGCGCTGAAGAGCTGACCCGCTCGTCCTTCCCTGTTCCCACCAGAAGCCCGCCGCCCGGCGGGCTTCTCATGCCGGCGAGCCGCCAATGCCTCCCCCCCCACATGCCCCAGCCCAGCCATGACGCGAAAATCCACCACGCTCAGAAAACCCAGCCACCAAACGCACTTATCCCCCTCCCGCCGACGCGGCTTGTGCACTTTTTTTGTGCAACCTGGGCATGAGGTGAACGGCCGGCCCCAGCCCAGGCGCGGCGCGGGCTTGCGCTGACAGGCCGGAATTTCACTGCGTGAAAGGAATTGCTGGGCTGCGAAATCCTGGGCACGGCCTGGAGATTCGCACGGCCCTCTGGTCACGTCATGAAATGCGGCGATCATCTTCCAACACCAACGAAAACTTGGCGAACGCTAGTTTTTCCATCCGCGATCACGTCAAGCCTGCAACGGCCAAGCGACAGCGCTGTCCGGCGTAACAACTCGCTGGAGGCCACGCCGCTCCTGGTGCTCGTTCAAATCATCGGTGCCCGATGATTTCACTCCGCAGCACCCACAGCTGCACCAGGAACGATGGAGCCATGAATGGACATCTGGATGGGATGCAGGATCGTTGGTAGGGGGTGGGGTCTGCAGAAAGAGTAATTTCTGCAATCTCGCCTGGTAACCGGGCTGGAGGCCCCGTCGTTCGTGGCTTTCACGATTACAGGTAGGAGTAACAAGGAGGTAACTGAAAAGGTAATTTTTTGCTAAGCGCCTGATTTATAAGGCTTTTTTCTTGCGCGGAAATCACCTATCAAAAGAGTAATCTGGTTACTTCAAGGTTACTCAAAGATTACCTTTTGCCGTGAGCAGAAAGCCCAGCATTTTCAACGGGTTGCGGGCCAGCGTCAGGAAAGGTTACCGATGTTACTCTTTTTTTTGACCCCCCCTGTACCTTGGCTGGACGCTCCGCCTATGGGGGGTGGCGCGTCAGGTCTGCGCCTTTTCCTTGTTACGCGCCTTGTTACGCGAAGGCTTGTCAGCATCCAGCCAGATCGGCTGCAGGCCTTGATGTAGATGGTGCCGGCACCAGGAATCGAACCCGGGACCTACTGATTACAAGTCAGTTGCTCTACCAGCTGAGCTATACCGGCAAGAATGGGTCCGGATTATAGCGACTGAGGCGCCGGAGTAAACCGGAAAATGCCTGAATCTTCAGGGTCTTGCGCCATCCCCCGGAGGCTGGCGGATGAACTGCAGGGCGTGGCGCAGGCTGGCGGGGGACAGCTCGCCCAGGTGGCTGTGGCGCAGACGGCCTGCGGCGTCGTAGAACAGGGTGGTCGGCAGGGCGCGCGAGCCGGCCAGTTGGCCGAGCTGGTTGCCGCCATCCAGCAGCACGTCCTGACCGTCGATGCCCTGGCGGGCGAGGAAGGCGGCAACCTCGGCGGCGCCCTCGCCCTGGTTGACCAGCAGGAAGCGCACGTCGGGCTCGCTCTGCCGCGCGGCCAGCAGCACCGGCATCTCGCGCCGGCACGGCGGGCACCAGCTGGCCCACAGGTTGATCACCAGCGGCTGGCCGCGCAGTTCGTCGAGCAGCACCGGCCGGCCGGCGAGATCGCGCAGGGTCAGTTCGGGCAGGCGGCCGGCGCGTTCGAGCTGGTGCAGGGCCAGGCTGGCCCCGCCCCAGACCAGCGCGCCGGCCAGCACTCCGAGCGCCAGCGGGCGGCGCAGCGCGGCGCGGCGCCAGGCCCGGATCGCGCCGATCAGCAGCGCGCCGAGCACCCCGGGCCAGAGCAGGAAGCCGCCGTCACGGATGTCCAGCGCCTGCCAGGGGGCGGCGGCGTAGTCGCCCGCGTACTGCAGCACGAAGGCCAGCCGCGCCAGCACGAGGCCGCCGAGCAGCATGGCGAACAGGGTCGGCTCGGGATCGAGGCGCTGCCGTCGGCCGGCCCACCAGCCGACGGCCCAGGCGGCGGCGAAGGCCAGCAGCAGGAGCAGGTAGCGCACCGGCAGGGCCAGCGGGCCGAGGTCGAGGGTCAGCATCGGTGCTCCGGGGCGGCAGGCGGTGGCATCGGGTATCCTTGTGGCTGGGCGGCGGGCGGCCATCTTCGCCCGCACCACGCAGCGGAGCCAGCCCGGCGCCGTTACCGGAAATGACCTGCGGAGACCGCGCATGCGCATCCTGCTCACCGGCGGTGCCGGCTTCATCGGCTCGGCGCTGGTGCCCCAGCTGATCCGTCAGTGCGGAGAAGCGGAGATGTATCTGAGCAATCGCGGCCAACATGCCGAGGTGCTTGCCGAATGCGATCCGGCGCAGCGCTTGGAACACCTGCTGGAGGAACTGCCGTGAAGGCCATCGCCACCGCCCTGGACGGCGTGCTGATCCTCGAACCCAGGGTGTTCGAGGACGCGCGCGGCTGTTTCTTCGAGAGCTGGAACGCGCACACCTTCGCCGAGCTGACCGGCATCGCGGCCGAGTTCGTCCAGGACAACCATTCGCTGTCGCACCGCGGCGTGCTGCGCGGCCTGCACTACCAGCTGCCGCCGGCCGCGCAGGGCAAGCTGGTGCGCGTGGTACAGGGCGCGGTGTTCGACGTGGTGGTCGACCTGCGCCGCGGTTCGAGCACCTTCGGCCGCTGGCTGGGGATCGAGCTGAGCGCGGCCAACCGCCGCGAGCTGTGGATTCCGCCGGGCTGCGCGCACGGCTTCCTCAGCCTGGCCGACGACACCGTCACCCTGTACAAGACCACCGCCGGCTACAGTCCGCGGCACGAGCGCTGCATCCGCTGGGACGACCCGGCCCTGGCGATCGCCTGGCCGCTGGCCGCCGCGCCGCTGCTGTCGCCGCGCGATGCCGAGGGCCTGGCGCTGGCGGATGCCGAGGTGTTCCCGTGAAGATCCTCCTGCTCGGCGCGCACGGCCAGCTCGGCCGCAGCCTCGCCCCGCTGCTGGCCAGCTTCGGTGAACTGCAGGCGCTGACCCGCGCCGAACTGGAGCTGCACGACCTGCCCGCGCTGCGCCAGGGCCTGCGCCGCGAACGGCCGCAGCTGGTGGTCAACGCCGCGGCCTGGACCGCGGTGGAGCAGGCCGAGCACGAGCCGCAGGCGGCCTTCGCCCTCAACGCCGCGGCGCCGGCCGCACTGGCCGAGGAGGCGGCGGCGCTCGGCGCCTGGCTGCTGCACTACTCCACCGACTACGTGTTCGACGGCCGCCTCGGCCGCCCCTACCGCGAGGACGACGCCTGCGCGCCGCTCAACGTCTACGGCCAGAGCAAGCGGGCCGGCGAGCAGGCCATCGTTGCCGCTGGCGGCAAAGCACTGATCCTGCGCACCAGCTGGCTGTACAGCCGCCACGGCCGCAACTTCCTGCTGACCATGCAGCGCCTGCTGCGCGAGCGCGCCGAGGTGCGGGTGGTCGCCGACCAGTTCGGCAACCCGACCAGTTGCGCCGCGCTGGCCGCCGCCAGCCTCGCGCTGGTGGCGCGCATCGCCGCCGGCAATCCCGGCCCCGGCGGCCTGTACCACGCCAGCTGCACCGGCGGCGCCAGCTGGTACGAGCTGGCCGAGGCGATCGCCGCCGACCTGCGCGCCCGCGGCGAGCCCTGTGCGCGCCTGCTGCCGATCGCCGCCGCCGACTATCCCAGCTCGGTGGCGCGCCCGGCCGACTCGCGCCTGGACTGCAGCGCCCTGCAGCGCGACTGGGGCGTGGCGCTGCCCGACTGGCGCACGGCGCTGGCGGCCTGTCTGGCCGGCCCCGCATAATGCCGGCCGATCCACCGCCGAAGGCCGCCATGCTCCGCCCCCTCGACCTGCTGCAGCGTCCGCGCTGGCGCACCCTGTTCGTCCTCGCCGCCCTGCTCGCCCCGCTGCTGTGGCCGATCGAGCACCTGGCGACCCGCTACTACCGCGAGCGGGTGGCCGGGCAGAGCAGCCAGACCCTCGAGCTGTACGTGGCCAACCTGCGCGGCACCCTGCGCCGCTACGAGGCGCTGCCGCACATCATGGGCGACCTGCCGGCACTGCGCGCCGCCCTGCGCGCCCAGGAGGACGCCGACAGCATCAACGCCGCCAACCAGCTGCTGGACCGGGTGCGCCGGCAGAGCGGCGCCGAGGTGATCTACCTGATGAACCCGGCCGGGCTGACCCTGGCGGCGTCCAACTGGAGCGACTACGACGCCTTCGTCGGCCGCAACTTCGCCTTCCGCCCGTACTTCCGCGAGGCGCTGGCCGGGCGCCTCGGCCAGTTCTTCGGCCTCGGCACCACCTCCGGCAAGCGCGGCTACTACTTCGCCACCGCGGTGCGCGACGGCCACGAGGTGCTCGGCGCGCTGGTGGTCAAGATCGACCTCGACCACACCGAGACCCTGCTCGGCTCGACCCCCGAGCAGCTGCTGGTCACCGACGCCAACGGCGTGGTGATCCTCACCTCGCGCCCGGACTGGCGCTTCCGCGCCACCCGCGCGCTGAGCGCCGCCGAGCGCGCCGACATCGCCGCCAACCTGCCCTATCCGACCCAGCAGCCGCAGCCGCTGGCGCTCGCCGAGCACGACTGGCTGCGCCAGAGCCACCTGCTCGCCGAAACCGGCTGGACGGTGAACATCCTCGCCCCGCGCAGCCTGGTCGAGCGCCCGGTGCAGAGCGTGATGGCCATCGCCACGGCGACCCTGCTGGCGATCCTGCTGCTGCTCGCCGTGTGGCTGCAGCGCCGCCGCCACCTGCTCGAACGCCTGGCCCTCGACGCCCGCACCCGCCGCGAACTGGAGCAGCGGGTGGCCGAGCGCACCGAAGACCTGGTGGCACTGACCGAGCGCCTCAAGCAGGAGGTGCTCGAGCGCGAGCAGGCCCAGCAGGAGCTGGTGCGCGCCCAGGACGAGCTGGTGCAGGCCGGCAAGCTCTCCGCGCTGGGCACCATGAGCGCCAGCATCAGCCACGAGCTCAACCAGCCGCTGGCGGCGATCCGCAGCTACGCCGACAACGCCGGCGTGCTGCTCGACCACGGCCGGATCGACGACGCCCGCGGCAACCTCAGGCTGATCAGCGAGCTGACCGCGCGCATGGCCTCGATCATCAGCCACCTCAAGGCCTTCGCCCGCCGCGACCGCAAGGCGCCGGAGACCGTGGCCCTGCAGCCGGCCCTCGACGACGCCCTGGCCCTGCTGGCCAGCCGACGCCGGGCGCTGGAGGTGGAGCTGCTGCGCGACCTGCCCGACGCCACCCTGTGGGTGCAGGCCGGCGAGACGCGCCTGCGCCAGGTGCTCGGCAACCTGCTGGCCAACGCCCTCGACTCCCTCGCCGAGCGCGCGCCGCCGCGGCGCCTGTGGCTCAGCGCGCAGACCCTGGCCGACGGCCGCATCAGCCTGACCCTGCGCGACAACGGCCCGGGCTTCACCGCCGAGGCGCTGGCGCGCGCCCGCGAGCCGTTCTTCACCACCAAGACCACCGCCCGCGGCCTCGGCCTGGGCCTCGCCATCTGCGACAGCCTGATCCGCGCCCTCGGCGGCGAGCTGCTGCTGGCCAACCACGACGATGGCGGCGCGCTGGTCACCCTCAACCTGCTGCCGGCCAGCGCCGGGCCCGGCACCCAGTCCCCGGAGGATCGCCCATGAGTTCCGCGCCCACCGTCGCCGCCGCCACCGAGGTGCTGCTGGTCGACGACGACCCGCACCTGCGCCAGGCGCTGGCGCAGACCCTCGACCTGGCCGGCCTGCGGGTCGAGGCGCGCGGCGACGCCCGCGGCCTGGCCGAAGCGCTGCCGGCGGACTGGCCGGGGGTGGTGGTCAGCGACATCCGCATGCCGGGGATCGACGGCCTGCAGTTGCTCGGGCAACTGCACGGCCGCGATCCCGAGCTGCCGGTGATCCTGATCACCGGCCACGGCGACGTGCCGCTGGCGGTGCAGGCGATGCGCGCCGGCGCCTGGGACTTCCTCGAGAAGCCGTTCTCCAGCGACGCGCTGCTCGACAGCGTGCGCCGCGCCCAGGCGATGCGCCGCCTGGCCCTGGAGAACCGCCAGCTGCGCCAGACCCTGTCCGGCCGCGATGCGCTGGAGGGCCGCCTGATCGGCCTGTCGGCGGAGATCGTGCGCCTGCGCCAGCAGGTCGCCGCGCTGGCCGGCACCCGCGCCGACGTGCTGATCCTCGGCGAGACCGGCAGCGGCAAGGAGGTGGTGGCGCGCGCCCTGCACGACCTCTCGGCGCGCCGCGACGGTCCGTTCGTGGCGATCAACGCCGGCGCCCTGGCCGAGTCGGTGGTGGAGAGCGAGCTGTTCGGCCACGAGGTCGGCGCCTTCACCGGCGCCAGCAAGCGGCGCATCGGCAAGTTCGAGTTCGCCAACGGCGGCACCCTGTTCCTCGACGAGATCGAGAGCATGAGCCTCGACGTGCAGGTCAAGCTGCTGCGCCTGCTGCAGGAGCGCACGGTCGAGCGCCTCGGCTCCAACCAGCTGATCCCGCTGGACATCCGAGTGATCGCGGCGACCAAGGAGGACCTGCGCGTGGCCGCCGACCAGGGCCGCTTCCGCGCCGACCTGTACTACCGCCTCAACGTCGCGCCGCTGCGCATCCCGCCGCTGCGCGAGCGCGGCGACGACGTGCTGCTGCTGTTCCGCCACTTCGGCGCCCTGGCCGCCGAGCGCCACGGCCTGCCGCTGCGCGAACCGGACGCCGGCGAGCGCGCAGCCCTGCTCGGCCACGCCTGGCCGGGCAACGTGCGCGAGCTGCAGAACGCCGCCGAGCGCTTCGCCCTCGGTCTTGATCTGGGCCTCGGCGAGGCGCCCGTCGGGCAGCCGACCGAAGGCAACCTGGCCGCCCGCGTCGAGGCCTTCGAGCGCGGCCTGATCACCGCCGAACTGGCCCGCGGCCATGGCTCGCTGCGCAGCTTGGCCGAGGCGCTCGGCGTACCGCGCAAGACCCTGCACGACAAGCTGCGCAAGCACGGCCTGAGCCTCGGCGAGGGTGGCGGAAACCCGCACGACGACCTCGACTGATCTGGCGGAATCCCGCCACCCCACCCGCCCGCGCCGGCCACTCCGGGCCGCGCCGGGCGCGGCATTCCACCCCTCGACCAAAGTCGAACCCACCCCTGCAAGCCGCGCACCAGAGGCCTTTGCGCCTCCATGCGGGCGGGCGCTGGCGCACGTTTCCGGCCGCTGGCATAGCGGTTGCTAAGCTCAGGGTATCCCGCGCCGGCCTGTCCGCCGCGCCCGAGCGGTTCCCCCTCTCTCCACCGCTCGGGCCGGCGGCAGGCCGGCCGCCGGGGTAACGCCGTTCAAGCTGCGTCATCACAACAACGAGGAAGTACCCGCATGTTCAAGCTGACTGCCAAGGCGCTCGCCTGCGCCCTCTCGCTCGCCGTCGCCGGTCTGGCCCAGGCCGCCGAGTCTGCGACCGCCCCCATCGTCATCAAGTTCTCCCACGTGGTGGCGGAGAACACGCCCAAGGGCCAGGGCGCGGTGCTGTTCAAGAAGCTGGCCGAGGAGCGCCTGGCAGGCAAGGTCAAGGTCGAGGTCTACCCGAACTCCTCGCTGTTCGGCGACGGCAAGGAGATGGAGGCGCTGCTGCTCGGCGACGTGCAGCTCATCGCCCCGTCGCTGGCCAAGTTCGAGCACTACTCCAAGGGCGTCCAGGTCTTCGACCTGCCGTTCCTGTTCGACGACATGGCGGCGGTCGACCGCTTCCAGGCCAGCCCCGCCGGCCAGGGCCTGCTGACCTCCATGGAGAGCAAGGGCATCACCGGCCTGGGCTACTGGCACAACGGCATGAAGCAGCTGTCGGCCAACAAGGCGCTGTACGAGCCCAAGGACGCCCGCGGCCTGAAGTTCCGCGTGCAGGCCTCGCAGGTGCTCGAGGAGCAGTTCAAGGCGGTGCGCGCCAACCCGCGCAAGATGAGCTTCGCCGAGGTCTACCAGGGCCTGCAGACCGGCGTGGTCAACGGCGCCGAGAACCCCTACTCGAACATCTACTCGCAGAAGATGCACGAGGTGCAGAAGTACATCACCGAGTCCAACCATGGCGTGCTGGACTACATGGTGATCACCAACACCAAGTTCTGGAACGGCCTGCCGGATGACGTGCGCAGCGAGCTGCGCAAGATCATGGACGAGGTGTCCGTCGAGGTGAACAAGCAGGCCGAGGCCCTCAACCAGGGCGACAAGCAGCGCATCCTCGATGCCAAGACCACCGAGATCATCACCCTCAACGACGAGCAGCGCGCCAAGTGGCGCGAGGCGATGAAGCCGGTGTGGAAGAAGTTCGAGGGCGAGATCGGCGCCGACCTGATCAAGGCCGCCGAAGCCGCCAATACCGCCAACTGAGTTCTACCTGAGCGATTGGTTCGCCCGCGGGGCGGGCGCCGCCGGCAGCCGCAGAGCTGCACGCCGCCCGCCCCGCCGTTCTTTCCACCGGAGATACCTGCCATGAACGCCTTGCGCCTGGTCTGGGATCGCTTCGAGGAAGGCTTCATCGTCTTCCTGCTGGCGGCCATGACCCTGGTGACGTTCGTCTACGTCATCCTCAACAACCTGTACACGCTGTTCTACAACCTCGGCGATCGCTTCGCGGCGGCCGGCGACTTCTTCTTCGCCATCGGCGACTTCATCCTCGACCTGGCCCAGGCGATGACCTGGAGCAACGCGCTGACCAAGGCGCTGTTCGCCTGGCTGATCTTCTTCGGCCTGGCCTACGGCGTGCGCACCGCCGGCCACATCGGCGTCGACGCGCTGGTCAAGCTGGCCAGCAAGCCGGTGCAGCGCCTGATCGGCCTGGTCGGCTGCGCCGCCTGCCTGGGCTACGCCGGGCTGCTCAGCGTGGCCAGCTTCGAGTGGGTGCAGACCCTGTTCACCGCCGCCATCGGCGCCGAGGACCTCGGCCACTTCGGCGTCATGCAGTGGCACATCGGCCTGATCGTGCCGCTGGGCTTCGCCATGGTGTTCATCCGCTTCGCCGAGATCTTCGTGCGCATCCTCACCAACCGGCAGACCGGCCTGGGCCTGGCCGACGAGGCCGCCGAGGCGATCAAGCTGACCGAGCACGAGGAGCACACCAAATGACCATCCTGTTCCTGTTCCTCGCCCTGTTCGTGCTGATGTTCATGGGCGTGCCGATCGCCGTGTCGCTCGGCCTGGCCGGCTCGCTGACCATCATGATCTTCAGCGAGGACTCGGTACGCTCGCTGGCGATCAAGCTGTTCGAGACCTCCGAGCACTACACCCTGCTGGCCATCCCGTTCTTCCTGCTCGCCGGCGCCTTCATGACCACCGGCGGCGTGGCCCGCCGGCTGATCGACTTCGCCAACGCCTGCGTCGGCCACATCCGCGGCGGCCTGGCGATCGGCGCGGTACTGGCGTGCATGCTGTTCGCCGCGCTGTCCGGCTCCAGCCCGGCCACCGTGGCCGCGGTCGGCTCCATCGCCATCGCCGGCATGGTGCGCTCGGGCTACCCGCAGGCGTTCGGCGCCGGCATCGTCTGCAACGCCGGCACCCTGGGCATCCTCATCCCGCCGTCGGTGGTGATGGTGGTGTACGCCGCGGCCACCGAGACCTCGGTCGGCAAGCTGTTCATGGCCGGCGTGGTGCCGGGCATCCTGCTCGGCGCGGTGCTGATGGTGGCGATCTACATCATCGCGGTGAAGAAGAACCTGCCGGCCCTGCCGCGCGCCAGCGTGCGCGAGTGGCTGGGCGCCGCGCGCAAGGCGATCTGGGGCCTGCTGCTGATGGTGATCATCCTCGGCGGCATCTACTCGGGCATGTTCACCCCCACCGAGGCCGCTGCCGTGGCCGCGGTCTACTCGGCCTTCGTCGCCCTGTTCGTCTACAAGGACATGAAGCTGTCCGAGGCGCCGGCGGTGATCCTCGAGTCGGCCAAGCTGAGCATCATGCTGATGTTCATCATTGCCAACGCCATGCTGTTCGCCCACGTGCTGACCACCGAGCAGATCCCCCAGCAGATCACCGCCTGGGTGGTCGAGATGGGCCTGTCGCCGTGGATGTTCCTGCTGGTGGTGAACATCGTGCTGCTGGTCGCCGGCGCCTTCATGGAGCCCTCGGCGATCATCCTGATCCTCGCCCCCATCCTGTTCCCGATCGCCGTGCAGCTGGGCATCGACCCGATCCACCTCGGCATCATCATGGTGGTGAACATGGAGATCGGCCTGATCACCCCGCCGGTCGGCCTCAACCTGTTCGTCACCTCGGCGGTCACCGGCATGCCGGTTTCCGCGGTGATCCGCGCCGCCATGCCCTGGCTGATGATGCTGATCGGCTTCCTGCTCCTCATCACCTACATCCCGGCGATCTCCCTGGCCCTGCCCGAGTGGCTGGGCATGAGCTGATCCCGTTGCGCGTTCTGGCTTGAAAGGCGTTCGACCCGGCTCTGCCGGGTCTTTTTTTGTCCGACGAAAGGCGGCGCGGAGTGCGCAGCGGCGCACAGCCGGAACGGAGCGCCGCCCCTAAGCTGCGATCTCCCTCGAGCAAGGACGCTCACCTCCATGCCCCGCCGCCTGCCGCGCACGCTGCCGGGCGCCGCCCTGGCGCTGGCCCTGCTGCTGCCTCCCCTCGTCCACGCCGCCTGTCCGGACTGGCCGGCCGAACGCGCCGCCCGCGAAGTCCGGGCGCTCGCCGAGCGCATCGCCGCCTGGGACACCGCCTATCACCGCGACGGCCAGTCGCCGGTCGACGACGCCCTCTACGACCAGGCCCGCGCGCGCCTCGCCCAGTGGAACCAGTGCTTTCCCGCCGCGGCCCGCACGCCGCCGGCGCTGGCCACGGCCGCCGGGCCGCTCGCCCATCCGGTGGCGCACACCGGCCTGGCCAAGCTCGCCGATGCCGCGGCGGTGGCGGCCTGGGTCGGCGGGCAGGACGACCTGTGGGTGCAGCCCAAGGTCGACGGCGTGGCGGTCAGCCTGATCTACGAGCGCGGCCGGCTGGCGCGGGCGATCAGCCGCGGCGACGGCCGCCACGGCCAGGACTGGACCGCCAGCGCGCGGCGGATCCCCGCCATCCCCGCCGAGCTGCCCGGCGCGCCCGCGCACCTGCTGCTGCAGGGCGAGCTGTACTGGCGGCTCGACGGCCACGTGCAGG
>NZ_SSTC01000082.1 GCF_004801855.1 Pseudomonas sp. A-1
ACCGAGCTGATGGCCAAGCATCATGAGGCACCTGCTTCACTCCAATAACCGTGTTGCACTCAGTTCCTGCAACCGCCAGGCATTGCGACGTGGAATGTCGCGTAGGCGGTGGATACTTGATCCGCCCCACGACAATCAGGAGCGTCGTCATGCTGAAAACCTACTCTGCCCTGTTGCAGCGTGTCATCCCCAACGCAGGCCCCCGAGCCAACTTCCGGGTAACCGTGCAGGCTACCGACTCACAGATGGCCAGGATCACTGCCGAAGCGCAGTATCCGGGGTACAAGTGCTGCGGCGCTCCGATGCAGGTTCGATAGCCATGCAGCACGCCGCCCCCCTCGATAAGGATGCACCGAGCTATTCCGACTTCAGTGCACGCGACTTGAGCATGATAAATGATGAGCCCTGCGTAGCTCCGGTGAATATTGCCGTGATTGCCGAAATAAGGGATTTGGCTCAGTCATGGATTGAGCAAACACTGAGCCACTGTAGGCCGGGGGTCGAGGCGGATGAAGCCCGTTATGGACGCTTCCGGTTCCATGCCTGTGCATACAACCAGCTGTTGTCTGTCGGGGATATCCATGAAGCTCATGTCATCGTCGATGCAAAGGCGCCCGGCATTTGGTGGCAAGATGTCAAGCCCCAAGCCAGGCGAGTGTTCTTCCATCACGTCGGAGGAGCTGCTGCAGCTGTTGCCCCTGGTGGAGTCCACTATCTATGGGATAGCCGGGAGGTCGGCAGCGCCTTCTGCGCCAGCCTGTTCTCCATGCTGACCCGTCCGGGAGTCATTGGACTGACCTGGGAGGATTACGCCGATCTGTTGCCGGACTCTGCCTTTGCGCGAGGTCTGTCATGCGGCGCAGGAGAGCTTGACGCAGCCATTTCTGTTCTCCGGGATCGGATAGCAGGCCTTCCGTCTGCAAGAGTGAAACTGGCTCTTCTGCACATGTATGCCAATGGCGAATTTTCCTTGGGCGATTACGTCGATGTCTGCAGTGCCGCAGAGGAGAGCCTGCCACCGCTGTGTCGCCTGATAGCAACAGTATCCATTACAGGTCGAGCCAAATGGTTCGATGTGCATCTGCTCCTGTTCGCGTATTGACATGGCGTCGACAGCTGGATGGGTTCAGCGTGTGTCAGAGGTGGCCGGTGGGCGCGATGATGGTTTCATCCGATTCGAATCAGGCAAAGAGTAGGGAAATGTACCGCAGTCAGTATCTTGGCTCCGATACCTCCGGCGTGGAGCCTCATGCCGTTCGTGAATTTATCGATTGGCTGGCCGGAAACCTGAGCAGCAAGACGTTGTTCATGCACGAATACATCGATAGGCGCAGCGGCCGGAAGTGGCAGTTCAACGGTCTGGAAGATGCCTGTGAGCGATACCAGTGGAAGCATCGGGGAGTTCCTGGCGTGCCGCCGGGCAACACGCTGGCGAGTAACGCTGATGCCCTGGATGCCCTGCGTACTGCCTTGCAGAGCGCTCTCGCCTGTGGGAATGACCATGCTGCCTGTGATGCTGCCTGCGCAGTCATGAGATGGGGCGGGGTCGGGGCAGGGAATATCCGCTGGCTCCAGACCAATACCGAAGGGCTCGCCAAGTTGCTGTGTTCGACTACGGCAGTGTTGGACAGTGGCAATCCCGGCCTGCTGCACAAGAACCTGCGCTTCAATGCAGGCATGACCAAGGTGTATTCGCTGCTGGCCGAGGATTTCATCATCTACGACAGCCGTGTTGCTGCAGCACTGGGCTGGCTCGTTGTTAAGTACTGCCAGGAGAATGGCCTGTCGCGCGTGCCGGAAGGACTGGCATTTCCTTGGGCACCGTCGAAAGAGGCGCCCAATGCAGCAGTTCCCAAGAACCGCAATCCTGGCCGGAATGGTCTGAGCTTTCCGCGCCTGAATCCCGGTCCGCTTCACGCGGAATGGAACCTGAAAGCGAGCTGGATTCTCGGCGAAGTGTTGCGTCGGGACAAGACCAGCCAGTTTGTTCAGCCCTCCTCGATTCCGGCACTGCGCCGCCTAGAAGCGGCGTTGTTCATGATCGGGTATGACCTGCCCAGGAGCGACCGCGCCGCCCAAGCGGTGCCAAGCAGTATTCCTGCTCCTCATCCTGCCTGGACTGAGTGCTACACCACTGCGAGGCAGAAGCAGTTCCACTATCGCATTGACGACACCGGAATCCTCCTCAAGAGAGGCTCCCGCTTTCCGGTCGACGTGATCAATCGCATGCTGAACAACCTCAGGGAGGAATGCGGCGACGCTCCTTTCCGGTTGGCCAACAGCGCAACGCAGGTCCGCGCCAACGAAGCGGAATTTGGAATCGGAACGGCCTATTTCAGGGCTACTTACGATAGGGGCAATCCGCCTGACTCCAGTGCTCTGGCGGCAGTCCTTGCAGACATCGGGGTACTCCTATTTTCGCCAGATCGCAATGAGTGGTCGCTCAATGCCGCTGAGCTTTGCCCTGACGGCCATCATGGCCCGATCGACGTCAAGTGGATCAGCGAACGCGAGATCGAGCCGTGAGGCTGAGGCGAACCTGGAGAATCTCGTTGGCAAGCCTTCCGGAGCCAGTGGCCATGAGGCGCCGGCCCTCATGCCTGTCGCCGGTTGATTTTTCAAGACGACCGGTCCAATAATCGGCGCATGACAGCTCACGCCCCCCAGCCGCGCCGCGGCCGCCCGCCCAAGCTCGACCGCGACCTGCGCGAAACCCGCGAGGCGCTGCTGCACGCCGGCATGCGCCTGCTCACCGAGCAGGGCTTCCTGGTCACCGGCATCGACGCGGTGCTCAAGCAGGTCAGCGTGCCCAAGGGCTCCTTCTACCACTACTTTCCCAGCAAGGAGGCCTTCGGCCGCGCCGTGCTGGAGCGCTACGCCGGCTACTTCGCTGCCAAGCTGGACCGCTGGCTGCTCGACGAGAGCCGCCCGCCGCTGGCGCGCCTGGAGGACTTCGTCACCGACGCCCGCGCCGGCATGGCCCGCCACGCCTTCCGCCGCGGCTGCCTGGTCGGCAACCTCGGCCAGGAGGTGACCCGCCTGCCCGAGGGCTTCCGCGAGCAACTGGAAGCAGTGCTGTGCGACTGGCAGGCGCGCCTGGCCGCCTGCCTGCGCGCCGCCCAGCAGGACGGCAGCCTAGCGGCGACGCTGGACTGCGACGAGCTGGCGGCGTTCTTCTGGATCGGCTGGGAAGGCGCGGTGCTGCGCGCCCGCCTGGTGCAGAGCGACGCGCCGCTGCAGACCTTCATCCGCGGCTTCCTCGCCCTGCTGCCGCGCTGATTTCTTATCGCCCATTTCTAGACGACCGGTCTAAAACCAGAGAGGTGTGATCCCATGTTCCGCGCCATCCTGATCGACAAGGACGACTCCGGCTACCGCGCCAGCCTGCAGGCGCTCGACGAGGCCCAGTTGCCGGAAGGCGACGTGCGCGTGCGCGTCAGCCACAGCACCCTCAACTACAAGGACGCCCTGGCCATCACCGGCAAGGGCCCGGTGGTGCGCCAGTTCCCCATGGTGCCGGGCATCGACCTGGCCGGCGTGGTGGAGGAGAGCAGCCATGCCGACTTCAAGGCCGGCGACGCCGTGCTGCTCAACGGCTGGGGCGTCGGCGAGACGCACTGGGGCGGCCTGGCCCAGCAGGCGCGCCTCAGGGGCGACTGGCTGATCCCGCTGCCGCAGGGCTTCAGCGCCGCCGAGGCGATGGCGGTGGGTACCGCCGGCTACACCGCGATGCTTTCGGTGCTGGCCCTGGAGCGCCACGGGGTGACGCCCGAGCAGGGCGAGGTGCTGGTCACCGGCGCCAGCGGCGGGGTGGGCAGCTTCGCCGTCGCCCTGCTGGCCAGGCTGGGCTACCGGGTGGTGGCGTCTACCGGCCGCCCCGAGGAGGCCGACTACCTGAAGGCCCTCGGCGCCGCCGAGATCATCGAGCGCGGCAGCCTCAGCGAGCCGGGCCGCCCGCTGGGCCGCGAGCGCTGGGCCGGCGCCATCGATTCGGTGGGCAGTCACACCCTGGCCAACGTCTGCGCGTCCACCCGCTACGGCGGCTGCGTGGCCGCCTGCGGCCTGGCCCAGGGCATGGAGTTCCCGGCCACGGTGGCGCCGTTCATCCTGCGCGGGGTGACCCTGGCCGGCATCGACAGCGTGATGCGCCCGCGCGCCGACCGCCTCGAGGCCTGGAGCCGCCTGGCCCGTGATCTGGACAAGAGCCTGTTGGCGCCGATCACCCGCACCATCGGTCTGGAGGAAGCCATCCCGGTCGCCGGTGAACTGCTCGCCGGGCGGGTGCGCGGGCGGGTGGTGGTGGACGTGAATCGCTGAGTCCTCATCCGTAGGGTGCGCCGTGCGCACCATCAGCGCCTGCGCCCGGTGCACACGGCGCACCCTACGCCGACGGATGGACCGATAGCGAACTCAGCCGCCATAGCCCTCCAGCAGATGCAGGTCCTTGAGCTTCACGTAGTTGACCGCGCTGTAGGTGAAGAAGGCGCGCTCCTTGTCGGAGAGCGGGCGGGCCTGCTTCACCGGGCTGCCGACGTACAGGTAGCCGCTCTCCAGTTTCTTGCCCGGCGGCACCAGGCTGCCGGCGCCGATCACCACCTCGTCCTCGACCACCGCGCCGTCCATGACGATGGCGCCCATGCCGACCAGCACGCGGCTGCCGATGGTGCAGCCGTGCAGGGTCACCTTGTGGCCAACGGTGACGTCCTCGCCGATCTCCAGCGGGTAGCCGTCCGGGTTGAACGGCCCGGCGTGGGTGATGTGCAGCACGCTGCCGTCCTGGATGCTGGTGCGCGCGCCGATGCGGATGCGGTGCATGTCGCCGCGGATCACTGCCAGCGGCCACACCGAGCAGTCGTCGCCCAGCACCACGTCGCCGATCACCACGGCGCTGGGATCGACGAAGGCGCGCGCGCCGAGCTGCGGGGCATGGCCCTGGTAGGTGCGGATGGTCATGGAAAGGCTCCTGGTGAGTTGTCGTGGCCTTCTACTTAGCATGCACGGGGCGAACTGGCGACAGGCATGCCATCCCCCGATCACCCCGATAGCCGCGCCCGAGCTGCGCGCTCGGGCATTTGTCATTAACATGATCCGTGATTCTTCCGACCCAGGGTCAAACGCCGTGACTGCCAACAATCCCCTGCTGCAAGACTTCGACCTGCCGCCCTACTCGGCGATCCGCCCCGAGCACGTCGAGCCGGCCGTCGACCGGATCCTCGAAGACAACCGCGCCGCCATCGCGCGCATCCTGGAAACCCAGGGCGTCAATCCCGACTGGAACGGCCTGGTGCTGGCGCTGGACGAGCTGAACGCGCGCCTGGGCCGCGCCTGGAGCCCGGTCAGCCATCTCAACGCCGTGTGCAACAGCGCCGAACTGCGCGCCGCCTACGAGGCCTGCCTGCCCAAGCTGTCGGCCTACTACACCGAGCTGGGCCAGAACCGCGCCCTCTACGACGCCTGGCACGCCCTGGCCGCCAGCCCGGCGGCGGCCGGCTTCGAGGTCGCCCAGCAGACCATCCTCAAGCACACCCTGCGCGACTTCCACCTGTCGGGCATCGACCTGCCGGAAGCCGAGCAGCAGCGCTACGGCGCGATCCAGATGAAGCTCTCCGAGCTGTCCAGCCGCTTCTCCAACCAGCTGCTCGACGCCACCCAGGCCTGGACCAAGCAGATCACCGACGAGGCGCAGCTGGCCGGCCTGCCGGAGTCGGCGCGCGCGCAGATGCAGCAGGCCGCGCAGGCCAAGGGGCTCGACGGCTGGCTGGTGACCCTGGAGTTCCCCAGCTACTACGCGGTGATGACCTACGCCGACGACCGTGCCCTGCGCGAGGAGGTGTACACCGCCTACGCCACCCGCGCCTCCGACCAAGGCCCCAACGCCGGCCAGCACGACAATGGCCCGCTGATGGCCGAGATCCTCGACCTGCGCCAGGAGCTGGCCCGGCTGCTGGGCTTCCAGCACTACGGCGAGCTGTCGCTGGCCACCAAGATGGCCGAGTCCACCGAGCAGGTGCTCGGCTTCCTGCGCGACCTGGCCGTACGCGGCAAGCCGTTCGCCGAGCAGGATCTCGCCGAACTGCGCGCCTTCGCCGCCGAGCGCGGCGTGGCTGATCTGGCCAGCTGGGACGTCGGCTACTTCAGCGAGAAGCTGCGCCACCAGCGCTACGAGATTTCCCAGGAGCAGGTGCGCGCCTGGTTCCCGATCGACAAGGTGCTGTCCGGCCTGTTCGCCATCGTCGAGCGCCTGTACGGCATCCAGATCGAGGAACTCAAGGACTTCGACAGCTGGCACCCGGACGTGCGCCTGTTCGAGATCACGGAAAACGGCGCGCAGGTCGGGCGCTTCTTCTTCGACCTCTATGCCCGCGCCAACAAGCGCGGCGGCGCCTGGATGGACGGCGCCCGCGACCACTGGCGCAACAGCGCCGGCGAGCGCATCAGTCCGGTGGCCAACCTGGTGTGCAACTTCACGCCTGCCGCGCCCGGCAAGCCGGCGCTGCTGACCCACGACGAGGTCACCACCCTGTTCCACGAGTTCGGCCACGGCCTGCACCACCTACTGACCCGCGTCGACTATGCCGGCGTGTCGGGCATCAACGGCGTGGCCTGGGACGCGGTCGAACTGCCCAGCCAGTTCATGGAGAACTGGTGCTGGGAGCCGGAGGGCCTGGCGCTGATCTCCGGCCACTTCGAGAGCGGCGAGCCGCTGCCGCAGGAGCTGCTGGACAGGATGCTGGCGGCGAAGAACTTCCAGTCCGGGCTGATGCTGCTGCGCCAGCTGGAGTTCTCGCTGTTCGACTTCGAGCTGCACGCCACCCACGGCGACGGCCGCGGCGTGCTCGAGGTGCTGCAGGCGATCCGCGACGAGGTGTCGGTGTTCCAGCCGCCGCGCTGGAACCGTTTCGCCAATAGCTTCGCGCACATCTTCGCCGGCGGCTACGCGGCCGGCTACTACAGCTACAAGTGGGCCGAGGTGCTGTCCGCCGATGCCTTCGCCAGGTTCGAGGAGGAGGGCGTGCTCAACCCGGCCACCGGCCGCGCCTTCCGCGAGGCGATCCTCGCCCGCGGCGGCTCGCAGGAAGCCATGCAGCTGTTCGTCGACTTCCGCGGCCGCGAGCCGTCGATCGACGCGCTGCTGCGGCACAGCGGCCTGAGCGAGGAGGCAGCATGAGCGAGTACAACCTGAACGCGCCGGTGAAACGCTTCATCGCCGGCGCGGTGTGCCCGGCCTGCGAGGCGATGGACACCATCCAGATGTGGGACGAGGACGGCACGCCGAACCGCCAGTGCGTGGCCTGCGGCTATGCCGACACCCTCGACGCCCGCGGCAACTCGGTGCCCAAGGAGCTGCCGACCCGGGTCAACACCAGCGCGCTGAAGCCCAAGGCAGCCGACCCCAAGGTGCAGACCGTGCAGTTCTTCCCCAATCCGAAGCTGAAGAAGCCGGAGTAGGGCGGAGCAGCGCCGGTAGGGTGCGCCATGCGCACCCACAGGCCACGGCAACGTCGCTGGTGCGCGCGGCGCACCCTGCGGGACGGAGAACAAGGCGCCCACCGTAAGGTCGGCGCCTTGTTCGTTTCAGGCCACCCGGCAGGCCGCCAGCCCCGCCTGCAGCGCCGCGGCATCCTGCGCTTCGGCGAAGATCAGTTCCAGCCGCGAGTCCCTGCGCCACTCGCTGGCCCGCCATACCAGCGCTGCGCCATCCAGCGCATTGGCGCTGTGCCAGCCGTCGTCGGCGCCGTGCAGAACCAGCTTGGCGCGCCGCCAGGGCAGGGCGGCCAGCCACTGCGCGACCTGGTCGCGGTCGAAACGCTGGCTCGGGTGCCAGCGCCAGCCAACGCTCCAGCCGCCAGCTTCTGCATGGATCTGGCAGATCGGCAGCGTCGGGTCGCTCCACAGTGCCGGCAGGCTGCCCGCGCCTGTGGGCAACTTGCTCTCCTCGCTACCCGGCTGCGCGTGCGTACCGATGCCCGGCAGCTCGCTGAGCGGCAGACGGCCCTGGCTGGTCCACAGCAGCGGCCGCGACGGCAGTTGGGCGGCGAGCAGGGCGCGGGCGGTGGGGTCGAGGCTCTCGCTCTTGTTCAGCAGCAGCAGCCCGGCCGCGCCCAGCGCGGCCTGCTGCGCCGCCGGCAGCGGGCGACCGGCGGCCAAGGCGGCGGCATCCAGCACCACCACACTGGGCTGCACGGCGAGCACCTCGCGCCACGGTTCGTCCTGCAGCTGGCGCAGCAGCTCGGCCGGGTGGCCGAGGCCGGACGGCTCGATCAGCAGGCGGTCCGGGCGCGCCTGGCGCAGCAGGCGGCCGAGGCCGACCTGGAAGGGCGCGCCGTTGACGCAGCACAGGCAGCCACCGGCCACCTCGCCGAGAGCGATGCCGTCCTCGCCGGTGGTCAGCAGCGCGGCATCCAGGCCGACCTGGCCGAACTCGTTGATCAGGATCGCCCAGCGCTCGCCCTCCGGCTTCTGCGCCAGCAGCTCGCGGATCAGGGTGGTCTTGCCGGCGCCGAGCGGGCCGGCGATCAGATGGGTGGGAATGTGCTTGAGCATGGGTCGCCTGTGGATAAGCCTGGGGAAAAACTGTGCAGGCCTGTGGACAAGGTCATCGGAGAGTCATTCTCGCCGGATTGCCGGCAAAGCGCGATGGCCGCCCGCGCCACAGCGGCCGACGCCGGGTAAACTGCGCGCGCCCAGCCTCCCGGAGCCCGACCATGCGCCAGATCCTGCCCATCCTGCTCGCCGTCCTGCCGTTGCCGGCGCTGGCCGAGGCCTGCGTGGTGCACAGCCAGGGCAAGGGAGTGGCCGTGCAGCTCTGCCAGCAGAACGTCAGCATCCCCAAGGGCCTGTTCCGCGACGGCTTCTGCCAGCCCAAGCTGAAGGATCAGGAAATCCGTGTGGAGTTCGTCGAGCAGTGCCCGGAAGGCGCCTACGGCGTATGCAGCGGCGCCCAGGCCGGCAACGCCGCCTACCGTCAGGACGTCCACTACTACGGCGTGGCCAGCGACGCCCGCTACCTCCAGCCGTTCTGCGAGAAGCAGAGCGGCGGCCAGTGGCGCAAGCCCTGAGGCTCAGGCCAGCTCCTCCAGCCACGCCCCGAACGGATCCTCCAGCGCCAGCCAGGCCTGCTCGCCCGGAGCCATCTCCGCCTCGCTCAGCAGGCAGGCGTCCAGCTCGGCGTGCAGGCGGGCGAAGTCGATGTGCTGGCCGATGAACACCAGCTCCTGGCGGCGGTCGCCGCAGCCATCCTGCCAGTGGGCGAGGATCGCCGCCTGGCTCTCCGCGTCCTGCGGCCACTCCGCGCGCGGCACCGCGTGCCACCAGCGCCCGGCATAGCCGTAGCGCATCAGCCCGCCGGCCTGCGACCAACTGCCGGCCTCGGCCGGGCGGCTGGCCAGCCAGAACCAGCCCTTGGAGCGCAGCAGGCGGCCGTTGTCCCACTCACGGTGCAGGAAGTCGTGGAAGCGCCGCGGATGCAGCGGCCGGCGCGCGCGCCAGGCGGTGGAGGCGATACCGTATTCCTCGGTCTCCGGCACGTGCTCGCCGCGCAGCTCGGCCAGCCAGCCCGGCGCCTGCGCCGCGCGCTCGAAGTCGAAGCGTCCGGTATTCAGGACCTTCGCCAGCGGCACCTGGCCCATGACCATCGGCAGCACCTCGGCCTGCGGGTTGAGACGCGCGAGCATGGCCAGCAGCTCGGCACGCTCGGCGCCGGAGATCAGGTCGGTCTTGCTGACCAGGATGACGTCGGCGAACTCCACCTGGTCGATCAAGAGATCGGTGACCGAGCGCTCGTCGTCCGCGCCGAGGCTCTCGCCGCGCTCGCCGAGCGCCTCGGCCTCGCGCAGGTCGCGCAGGAAGTTCACCCCGTCGACCACGGTGACCATGGTGTCGAGGCGCGCCAGGTCGGCGAGGCTCCGCCCCTGCTCGTCGCGGAAGGTGAAGGTCTCGGCCACCGGCAGCGGCTCGGCGATGCCGGTCGACTCGATCAGCAGGTAGTCGAAGCGCCCCTCGCCGGCCAGGCGGGCGACCTCCTCGAGCAGGTCCTCGCGCAGGGTGCAGCAGATGCAGCCGTTGCTCATCTCCACCAGCTTCTCCTCGCCGCGGCTGAGGCTGACGCCCTGCTGCACGGCGGCGGCGTCGATGTTCACCTCGCTCATGTCGTTGACGATCACCGCGACCCGCAGGCCCTCGCGGTTCTTCAGCACGTGGTTGAGCAGGGTGCTCTTGCCGGCGCCCAGGAAGCCGGACAGCACGGTGACGGGGAGACGGGAATCCATCGGACGACCTCGGAATGGCAGACGGCAGTGCTTGGTTAAATTTGAGTTATAACATAACATTTTCTACCGCCTGACCATCAAGGGACTGCCGATGAACAGCCTGAGCCTGCCGGATATCGCCGCGCAAACCTCTTCTGCCCAGTTGCCGCTGGAGCGGGTCGGCATGGCCGGCATCGCCCAGCCGGTCGTCCTGCACGGCCAGCGCCTCGCCGCCCGGATCAGCGCCGGGGTCAGCCTCGACGATGCCGCGGCGCGCGGCATCCACATGTCGCGCCTGTACCTGGCGCTGGAGGCGCTGGAAACGGAGGAACTGAGTCCGGCGCTGCTGGCCAGGGTGCTCGGCGAGTTCCTTGCCAGCCATGCCGGCCTGTCCACGGCCGCCCACCTGGAGATCCGCGCCGAGGCGCTGCTCAGGCGCCCGGCACTGGTCAGTCCGCTGGCCGGCTGGAAGGGCTATCCGCTGGTGGTCGAGGCTCGCCTGGACGACCGTGGCCTGGAGGTGACCCTGGAGGTGACGATCGGCTACTCGTCGACCTGCCCCTGCTCGGCGGCGCTGGCGCGCCAGCTGATCCAGCAGCGCTTCGCCGAAGACTTCGCCGGCCAGCCGCTGGAGCCCGGCGCGGTGCTGGAATGGCTGGGCAGCAGCGCCGGCATCCTCGCCACCCCGCACAGCCAGCGCTCGAGCGCGACCCTGCGCGTGCGCCTGCGCCCCGGCGCCGCACACCTGCCGCTGCTGGCGCTGATCGAGCGCGCCGAGGCGGCACTGGGCACCGCCCTGCAGACCGCGGTCAAGCGCGCCGACGAGCAGGCCTTCGCCTTGGCCAACGGGCAGAACCTGATGTTCTGCGAGGACGCCGCGCGGCGCCTGCACGTCGCCCTGCTCGCCCAGCCGGGGCTGGAGGCTTTCGAGCTGCGCGTGGTGCACGCCGAAAGCCTGCACGCCCACGACGCGGTGGCGGAGAGTCGCTGGAGCAGGGAGACGGCATGATCCGCGCCGAGGGCCTGCAGTGGGGCACGCCCGGACGGCCGCTGACCCCGCCGCTCGACCTGCGCCTGGCGGCGGGCAGCCTGACCGCGGTGGTCGGCGCCAACGGCTGCGGCAAGAGCAGCCTGCTCAGGGTGCTCGCCGGGCTGCAGGCGCCGCTGGCCGGGCGCCTGCGGATCGCCGCGCAGGGCCTCGGCGCAGTCGGCTACCTGCAGCAGCAACAGGCCATCGACCGCCAGTTTCCCATCGAGCTGGCCCAGCTGGTCGCCGCCGGCCTGTGGCGTACGCGCCTGCCGCGCAGCGCGCGCCGGCAGCGGCTCGATGCGGCGCTGGCCGCCTGGGGCCTGAGCGAACTGGGCGGACGGCCGCTGGTCGCCCTGTCCGGCGGGGAACTGCAGCGTGGCCTGCTCGCCCGTCTGGAGCTGACGGACGCGCCGCTCCTGCTGCTCGACGAGCCGGCCGCCGCCCTCGACGAGGCCGGCCAGCGCCTGCTCTGGCGGCGCCTCGCCGCCTGGCAGCGGGACGGCCGCACGCAACTGGTGGTCTGCCACGATCTGGCCGATGTGCGCGAGCACCTGCCGGACTGTCTGCTGGTCGGCGCCGACGGCTGCCGCTGCGGGCCGAGCCGCGAGTTGCTGACCGCGCCCCTGGTGCAGGAGGCCTGATGCTCGACCCGCTCTGGCAACCCTTCGCCGAATTCGCCTTCCTGCGCCGCGCCCTGGCCGGCGGCGTGGCGCTGGCACTGAGCACTGCCCCGCTGGGCGTGTTCCTGATGCTGCGCCGCATGAGCCTGATGGGCGATGCCATCGCCCACGGCGTGCTGCCCGGTGCGGCGCTGGCCTTCTGGCTGTTCGGCCTGAGCCTGCCGGCGCTGGCCGCAGGCGGGCTGGTCGCCGGCCTCGGCATGGCGGCGCTGGCCGCCTGGGTGACGCGGCGCACCGGCCTGCGCGAAGACGCCAGCCTGGCCGCCATCTACCCGATCTCGCTGGCCAGCGGGGTGCTGCTGCTCGGCCTGGCCGGGCGGCGCATCGACCTGCTGCACCTGCTGTTCGGCTCGGCGCTGGCGGTGGACGCCGCGACCCTGCGCAGCATGCTGGTGGTCTCCGCCGCCAGCCTGACGCTGCTGGTGCTGATCTACCGCCCGCTGGTGCAGGACAGCCTGGACGCCGTGTTCCTGCGCAGCGTCAGCCGGCGTGGCGCGCCGGCCTATGCGCTGTTCCTCGCCCTGGTGGTGCTCAACCTGGTTTCCGGCTTTCACGCCATCGGCGCGCTGATGGTGATCGGCCTGCTGGTATTGCCGGCCGCCGCCGCGCGCTTCTGGAGCCGGCGCCTGCCGGTGCTGCTGGGCGTGGCCGCCGCTCTCGGCGCGCTGTGCGTCTGGCTCGGCCTGCTGCTGTCCTTCCACGCCAACCTGCCGAGCGGCCCCTGCATCGTGTTGCTCGCCGGCTTCGCCTACCTGCTGTCGGTGTGTCTCGGGCCGGTCCACGGCCTGCTGCGCCGCAGCCCGCCGCCCCTGCCCTGCTGAGGATCGCCCCATGCGTCGCCTGTTCGTCCTGCTCGCCCTGTGCCTGCCCCTGACCCTGCACGCCGCCGAACGGCCGCAGGTGGTCGCCACCTTCAGCATCCTCGCCGACCTCACCCGCGAGATCGGCGGCGACGATATCGCGCTGACCAGTCTGGTCGCTGCCGATGCCGACGCCCACGTCTTCGAGCCGACCCCGCGCGACCTGCGCACCATCCTCGCCGCCGACCTGCTGGTCGCCAACGGCCTGGGCTTCGAACCCTGGCTGGAGCGCCTGCTGGCCAGCGGCGAGGCGCGCGGCCGGCGCATCGACGCCAGCGCCGGCGTGCTGCCGCTGAACGTCGAGGAGGACGGCCGGCGCATCGCTGATCCGCACGCCTGGCAGAGCCTCGGCAACGCCGAGACCTACGCGCGCAACATCGCCCGCGCGCTGAGCGAGATCGACCCGGACAACGCCGCCGACTACGCGGCCCGCCGCGACGCCTGGCTGGCGCGCCTGGACGCCCTGCGCAGCGAGATCGCCCCGCGCCTGGAAGCGCTGCCCGCCGAGCGCCGGCGGGTGCTGACCAGCCACGACGCCTTCGGCTACCTGGCCCGCGAGTGGAACCTGCAGTTCCGCGCCGCCCAGGGCGTCAGCGGCGCCGCCGAGCCTTCGGCCGCCGAGACCGCCGCGCTGATCCGCCAGCTGCGCGAGGAGCGGGTGCGCGCCCTGTTCGTGGAGAACATCCGCGATCCGCGGCTGATCGAGCAGATCGCCAGCGAGGCCGGCGCGCGGGTCGGCGGCACCCTGTACTCTGACGCCCTCGCCGCCGAGGGGCCGGCCAGCAGCTATCTGGGCATGTACCGGCAGAACGTCGAGCGCCTACTCGAGGCGCTGGCGCCATGAAAAGCCTGCTGATCCGCAATGCCCGCCTGGTCAACGAAGGACATGAGTTCGACGCCGACCTGCTGATCCGCAACGGCCGCATCGACAAGATCGCCGGCAGCATCGAAGGCGCCGCCACCTGCGAGATCGACGCCGCCGGCCAGTTCCTGCTGCCCGGCCTGATCGACGACCAGGTGCATTTCCGCGACCCCGGCGCGCCGCACAAGGGCAGCTTCGCCAGCGAATCGCGCGCCGCCGTGGCCGGCGGCATCACCAGCGTGATGGACATGCCCAACACCCACCCGCCGACCCTGACCCTGGCGGCGCTGGAAGCCAAGGAGCGCCGCGCCGCGGCCTGCGCGAAGGTCAACTACGGCTTCCACTTCGGCGTCAGCCACGGCAACCTGGACACCGTCGCCGCGCTCGCGCCGGAGCGGGTCGCGGCGGTCAAGGTGTTCATGGGCGCCTCCACCGGCGACATGCTGGTCGACGACCTGCCCTCGCTGGAGCGGCTGTTCCGCGACTGTCCGACCGTGCTGCTCGCCCACTGCGAGGACACCCCGCGCATCCGCGCTCGCGAGGCGCAGTGGCGGGCGCGCTACGGCGAGGATATCCCCGCCGACCAGCACCCGCTGATCCGCGATGCCGAGGCCTGCTACCAGTCTTCCAGACTGGCCGTGAGCCTGGCGCAGCGCTACGGCACGCAACTGCATGTGCTGCACATCACCAGCGCCCGCGAACTGAGCCTGTTCCAGCCCGGCCCGCTGGCCGGCAAGCGGATCACCGCCGAGGTCTGCGCCCATCACCTGTATTTCGACGACGGCGACTACGCCGCGCTCGGCCATCTGATCAAGTGCAACCCGGCGATCAAGAGCCGCGCCGACCGCGACGCCCTGCGCCAGGCGCTGCTCTGCGGGCGCCTGGATGTGATCGGCACCGACCACGCGCCGCACACCCTGGACGAGAAGGCGCGCCCCTACCTGCAGGCACCGTCCGGCCTGCCGCTGGTCCAGCACGCCCTGCCGGCGCTGCTCGAACTGGTCGCCGACGGCCTGCTGCCGCTGCCGCGCCTGGTCGAGCTGACCAGCCACGCGGTGGCCGAGCGCTTCGCCATCGCACAGCGCGGCTACCTGCGCGAGGGCTACTGGGCCGACCTGGTGCTGGTCGAGCGTCTCGCCGTGCCGCGACCGGTGGAGAACGAGCCGATCCTCGCCCACTGCGGCTGGACGCCGTTCCGCGGCCGCCAGTTCCGCCATGCAGTACGCACCACCGTGGTCTCCGGCCAGCTCGCCTGGCACGCCGGGCAGCTCGACGACGACTGCCAGGGGCTGCCGCTGCGCTTCGTGCGGGAGGCGCGATGCTGATCCGCAAGCTGTTCCGCTTCGAGAACGCGCACATCGTGCGCGGCTGCACCAGCCGGCGCTGCTCGCGCTCGCTGCACGGCCACTCCTATCGCGTCGAGCTGCTGCTGGAGGCGCATGCCCTCGACCACGGGCAGATGGTCTACGACTTCGGCCTGCTCAAGGGCGGCGTGCGCGAGCTGATCGACGCCTTCGACCACGCGCTGAGCTTCTGGGACGGCGACGACCCCGAGTACATCGCCAGCTGCCAGCGCTTCTCCGAGCGCTGGATCGCCCTGCCGGTGTCGCCGAGCGCCGAGCAGCTGGCGCGGGTGATCTTCCGCCTGGTCGATGCGCTGCTGGCGCAGACCGAGACGGCCAACGGCGAAGGCGACGTGCGCCTGCACTCGGTGATCGTCCACGAGACCGAGAGCGGCTACGCGCAGTGCTTCCGCGCGGATGCGTTCAATCCGCGCATGGGGGCCTTCGAGCTGGCGCAGATCCGCTTCTCGACGCAGATCCGCGCCGAGTGGTCGGACCCGCAGCTGCTCGACCGGCTGCTGGCCGGCGAGCGCTGGCGGAATCCCCGTCCACTGCCCTGAGCGCCCGGCGATGCCGTGCAATTCTCCGCTGCCCATGCTCTGCAGCGGCTTATCGGCTAACATCCGCCCGCGCCGGGAGTGCCGTAACGCAACGGTAACCTGCCGCGAGCGCTTTCCCGTGTTACCTACAAGGAGTTGACGAATTCGCATGGACAGCCTGAACCTTTCCTGGTCGGACGACTACAAGATCGGTATCGCCGTGATCGACGAGCAGCACAAGCGGCTCTTCGCCTACTTCGACGAACTCGCCACCGTCATCGCCAGCGGCAATCCGCAAGGCATCGAGGTGATCGTCAACGGGTTGGTGAGCTACGCCATTTCCCACAACACCTTCGAGGAAAGCCTCATGGCCAAGGCGCGCTACCCGATGCTCGATGCGCACCACAAGGTCCACGAGAGTTTCAAGAGCCGGGCCAACAAGTACCTTCGCCAGCTGGAGGCCGGCTGCGACCCGCTGAAGCTCGCCGAGCAGGTGCGGATCTTCATCGGCCTGTGGCTGATCAACCACGTCAAACAGGAGGACCGGGACTACGTCCCCTACGTGCAGAAGATCGATAGCGGCTCGCTGCTGTCGGGCCTGTGGAAAAAGCTGTTCCGCTGAGCCCCCGCATGCTCCGCTCCGCTGACAACCGCTGGCTCGCGACCCTGGCGCTGTGCCTGGGCATACTGCTCAACGCGCTCGTCTGCAGCTACCACCATGCCAGCCATGTCGGCCTCGAGCTGCTGCTCGGGCCGGGCGCCTTCTGCCAGACCGACGACGGCGACGCTCCGGCAGGCGGCCTGCCCGCCAGCGACGAGGCGTCCCAGCCGTTCAACTGCCCCCTCTGCAATCCCGCCACCCTCGCCCTGGCGCTGCTGTTCTGCCTGAGCTGGCTGCTCCGGCGGCGCGGCCCGGACGCCGTGCGCCTGCCGCGCGAAAGACGCTGCAAGGCTCCCCCGCGCCACTGCTGGCCGCCGCTGAACCCCCGCGCGCCCTGAAAGCCGCCGTCGTCACCCCTCGACATCCGACCGCCCCGGCGGGGCTGGCGCCCTGCGCCCGCGGTCGGCCCATACGGCTTTCAGGATTCGCCACCATGGAAAAAATCGCCCGTGCAGCCGGCAAGCGCCCGGCCGTGCAACCCTTTCCCGACTACCCCGGCAATGCCCGCAGCTTCGTGCACCTCGACGCCCGCCTGCTGCCCTACTGGCACACCCTGTTCGACGTCTGCCCGGCGCTGCTCAAGCTCGACCCGCCGGACGGCACCCGGATCTTCCGCGCGTTCATGACCTGGGCCTACCGCCGCCAGGTCATCCTCGACTGGACCTTCCACCTGCAGGTCTGCCGCTGGCTGCTGGAATCCGACTACCGCTTCCGCATCGACGAGGAGCACATCGAGACGCTGATGATCGCCGCCGCCGCCCGCTGGGTGGTCAGCGACCACAGCGAGGCCCTCGGCGTGGTGCTGGCCTGGCAGGGCTCGGCCGCGCCGGTGTTCGACTGGAAACGCAGCGCGCGTCCGGCATGCCGGCCGATGGCCGTCGAACTGGAAGAGCTGCCGCCGCCCCCCTGGGACTTCGCCTGGTGCCCGCTGGGCACCCGCAGCGGCGCCGGCTTCCGCCGCTGGCTGAAGGTGTGAACCTGCGACAACCTGCCACGGCTGCGCCGTCGCTCCCGCCGACCGCCGCAACCACGCCGGGGCGGCGCTGCACTGTGGCAGGCTGTCGCAGTTGAGGACAACGGCCGCCGGCACGACACTGGCCCTGTCTCGAGCCGGAGCTTAGGGGTTCCACGACTAGGCTCGGGTCAACCAGCTGCAACCACCCAGTGGTTGTCTGTCCCTCTCCCCCCCTCGCCTGCGAGGGGGGGCTTTTTTCAGGTCGCTCGGGAGCCCTCCCCGCCAACAACAATCCGCGACCGTCCGTACGCTGCCGCGTCGCCGTCAGCCTGGAACCCCGCCCACATCCGCCGTCAGCCGCCGAATGAAGCCCGGAGTCCCCCGCATGTCGTCACCTCCCCGTTCTTCGCCCTGGCGCATCCCCCTGGTGCGCGAACTCGCCGTCATCCTGCTGCTCAAGCTGGCCATCCTGCTGACCATCCGCGCCCTCTGGTTCGGTGCGCCGACCGTGCCGGAGAACGGCAGCGAGCGGGTCGGCCGGCACCTGCTGGGCCACGGCGCGCCACCGTCTTTGTCACTCACCGAGGAGGAGCCGAGATGATCTCGGAAGCCGTCGTCGACCTGTCGCGTCTGCAATTCGCCATGACCGCGATGTACCA
>NZ_SSTC01000083.1 GCF_004801855.1 Pseudomonas sp. A-1
TCGGGGTGACCGGCTGGCCGGCCGCCGGCAGCGGCATGGCCGCGTTGGCGGCATCCAGCTCCTCGACCGCCGCCTGTCCGGCGGCGCGCGCCAGCGGCTCGCGCGGCACCGGCTGCCCCTGGCCGACCAGCGGCAACGGCACCGCCTTGCCGTCACCGGCGAACTCGATGGACGGCGCGCTCGCCACGCCAGACTCACCAGCCGGAACGCCATCCGGCCGAGGCAGCTCCGGGGCGCCCCCCTTCATCACCAGAGCCAGGGCCACACCGGCCACCACCACGCCGAGGGCGACGATGTGCTTCTTCGGCAGGCTCAGGCCACCACCGGCCTGCGCCTGCGGCTGATGCTCGACCAGCATGGCCTCGACCAGCACCTCCCGGGCAACCCGATTGATCGCTCCCGGCCAACCTCCCGACTCGGCGTGGATCTCCTCTATCTGCGCATCATCGAACAGCTCCAGCTCCTGACCGGCACCTTCCAGGCGTTGCGCCAGGTAGGCACGGGTATCGGCCAGAGTGTAGGGCTGCAGCTGCTGTACATGGCAGTTGGCGGCCCTGCCGCGGGCATCCAGACGCGCCAGCAGCTCAGGCTCGCCGAACAGGAACACATGGGCGCGACCATCGCTGTCCCCGGCCGCCAGGGCCGCCAGGGTATCCAGCGCCTCGTCCTGCAGCTTCTCGGCATCGTCGACCAGCAGGTAGACCTCCTGGCCGACCTGATTGAGGCGGGCGACCTGACCGAGCAGGCCGTCGACATCCTGATAGCTGCCTCCCAGGCCGTGGCTGAAGGCGCGCAGCAGCATGGGACTGCTGGCTGCCTGGCGGGCCGAGACCGGCACGCTGACCACGCTGCTCTTGTTGCTGCTGGCGACCAGCGCCTGGCGCAGCAGCGTCTTGCCGCTGCCCAGAGGGCCGGTCACCACCTGCATCAGCGCGCTGTAGCGCGCCAACTGGTGCAACTGCGCCAGCACCGGCTTGCGCTGCGCGGGAAAGAACTTGAAGCCCGGCACCCGAGGGGTGAAGGGGTCGTGCGTAAACTGGTAATGCTCAACAAATGCCTCATCGGCCTGCAGGCTGGTCATGAATGCCTCATCCCATTTGCACAAAAAGCCCCGGCGCGAACGCCGAGGCCATCAGCTCACTTCATGCTTGACGGACCAGCGCAGCGTAGTCCGTACGCAACGTCGCCTCGAGAACCTCGCGGGGGTAGTCCGCGGTGACCACGGCATCGCCGAGCTGGCGCAGCAGCACCAGACGCAACTGGCCATCGAGAACCTTCTTGTCGACCGCCATGTGGCGCAGGAATTCCTCCGGCCCCATTTCCGCCGGGGGCACCAGCGGCAGACCGGCGCGCGCCAGCAGGCGGATACCGCGATCGCGAGCCGCGGCATCGATCCAGCCAAGACGGCAGGACATTTCCAGCGCCATCACCGTGCCGGCCGCCACCGCCTCGCCATGCAGCCAGACCCCGTAACCCATCTCGGTCTCGATGGCATGGCCGAAGGTGTGGCCGAGGTTGAGAGTGGCGCGCACGCCGGACTCACGCTCGTCGGCATTCACCACCCGCGCCTTGGCCGCGCAGGAGCGCTCGACCGCCTCGCTGACCGCCTCGGCGTCCAGCGCGCGCAGCGCATCGATGTGCAGTTCCAGCCAGGCAAGGAACGGCTCATCGCAGATCAGCCCGTACTTGATCACCTCGGCGAGGCCGGCCGACAGTTCGCGCGCCGGCAGGGTTCCCAGGGTCGCCGTATCGATCACCACTGCCTTCGGCTGGTAGAAGGCGCCGATCATGTTCTTGCCCAGCGGGTGGTTGATACCGGTCTTGCCACCCACCGAGGAGTCCACCTGCGACAGCAGGGTGGTCGGCACCTGGATGAAATCGACACCACGCTGGTAGCAGGCGGCGGCGAAACCGGCCATGTCGCCGATCACTCCGCCACCGAGGGCGATCAGGGTGGTGCGCCGGTCGTGGCGCGCCTCGAGCAGACCGTCGAAGATCAGCTGCAGGGTTTCCCAGTTCTTGAACGCCTCGCCGTCGGGCAGGACGATGGGCGTCACCTGGTAGCCCTGCAGGGTGTCCAGCAGGCGCTGCAGATACAGCGGCGCCACCGTCTGGTTGGTGACGATCGCCACCTGGCGGCCGGCAATGTAGGGAGTGAAGCAGTCGCGCCGGTCGAGCAGACCAGCGCCAATGAAGATGGGATAGCTGCGCTCGCCGAGATCGACGTGAAGAGTCCGCATGTGGCCCCCGCTCATGGAAAAAGACCACTAGGATAGCGCAGTTCGCCCCCCATTCGGAGCGGACTTGCGCCTTGGTCGTAGACGCCGGCCGCCAGCGCTCAACGAGGGGGCAACTGCTCCAGACGGCCCAGCACTTCCTGCACCACCAGGCGCGGCGGTCGCTGGTCGGTCTCGATGATCACGTCGGCAATCTCGCGATAGAGGGGGTCGCGGAGCGCCATCAACTCACGCAGCACCTGGCCGGGATTGGCCGTGCGCAACAGCGGGCGATTGCGATCCCGCGCAGTGCGCTCCAGCTGCTGCTCCACTGAGGTGTGCAGGTAGACCACCCGCCCACCGGCGCGCAGCGCTTCGCGATTGGCCGGGCGCAACACCGCGCCGCCGCCGGTGGCCAGCACCAGGCCATCCTCATGACAGAGGTCGGCGATCACCGCCTGCTCGCGCTCGCGGAAACCCTGCTCGCCTTCGACATCGAAGATCCACGGGATGTCCGCACCGGTGCGCACCTCGATTTCCTTGTCGGAATCCTTGAACGGCAGGTGCAGCTCCTTGGCCAGAAGACGCCCGATGGTGCTCTTGCCAGCCCCCATCGGGCCCACGAGTATCACATTGCGCACGTATCAACGACTCACCGAAATTGCCTGGGTGTCCATGATACGCGGGGTGAGGAAGATCAGCAGCTCGGATTTGCTGTCGCTTACCAGATCACGGCGGAACAGCCGACCAAGGAATGGCAGATCTCCGAGGAACGGCACTTTCTCGACTGATTTACCTTGCGAATTGGAGTAAACACCACCGATCACGATGGTTTCACCATCATTGACCAGAACTTTGGCATTGACCTCATTCTTGTTGATCGGAGGCACGCCACCGATGGCACGACCAAAGTCAGGCTCATCCTTGGTGACTTTCACCTCGAGCATGACACGGTTGTCCGGCGTAATCTGCGGGGTCACCTCCAGGGCCAGCGCAGCCTCCTTGAACGAAGTGCTGGTAGCACCGCTGGAGCTGGCCTCCTGGTAAGGCACTTCCGAGCCCTTCAGAATCTTCGCGGTTTCCTTGTCGGACGTGACCACCTTGGGCTGGGACACAATCTCGCCATTACCACTCGCCTCCATGGCAGTCAGCTGCAAATCGAGGATCACGTTGTCGGTGATGAAGCCCAGACCGAAGCCCGAAGTAGCTCCGGCCGCGCCCAAATCGACGAAGGGGCTGTTGACTGGCACCGTGGGGGTACCGGGAAACCGTCCCACCTGCCCCTCATCGCCATCCTCCACTCCCAGGTTGCCATCCTTACCCCAGGCACGCCACTTGGTATCGTTAGCCTTCCAAAGGTTGCCGCCCCAACGGACACCGAGGCTCTTGTCGTAATCGACATTGGCCTCCACGATGCGCGCTTCGATCATCACCTGGCGCACCGGGATATCCAACTGGGCAACGATGCGACGCAGCTCATCGAGCTTGTCCTGGGTTTGGTAGGCGATGATGCTATTGGTGCGGTCATCTACAGTAACCGACCCACGTTCCTTGCCCTGCTCCTCGCCACTGGTGACTGACTGGAAGAGCGTGGCGATATCGGAGGCCTTGGCATAGTTGACCTGAATCAACTCCCGGCGCAGCGGTGCCAGCTCAGCGATCTGCTTCTGCGCCTCCAACTCCTGGCGCTCGCGGGCGGCAATCTCGTCGGCCGGCGCCACCAGCAGCACGTTGCCGATCTTGCGCTTGTCCAGGCCCTTGGTCTTCAGCACCAGATCCAGCGCCTGATCCCAGGGTACGTTCTGCAGACGCAGGGTGATATTGCCCTGCACGGTGTCGCTGGCCACCAGGTTGAGGTCGGTGAAATCGGCGATCAACTGCAGCACCGAGCGCACGTCGATATCCTGGAAGTTCAGCGACAGTTTCTCGCCGGTATAGGCGAAGCGCTCGCCCTTGCGCTTCTCCACGTCCGCCTGAGTCAGCGGCTTGACGCTGATGGTCAGCCGGTTGTCGGTCTGGTAGGCGAGGTAGTCGTAATGGCCGCTCGGCTCGATGACGATGGTGGCCTTGTCGCCGCTGACGGAGGCGTTGACGAACTGCACCGGGGTGGCGAAATCCTTCACATCCAGGCGCGCACGCAATTGCTCGGGCAACTGGGTGCGCGGAAACTCGAGGCGGATCCTGCCGCCACTCTCCTGGATATCGGGTGCGATCCCAGCCTCGGACAGGTCGATGACGACATTGCCTTCACCCTGCTCGCCGCGCTGGAAATCGATGTTGCGGATCGCCTTGCCGGCCGGCACGAACGGCTGAGAAGCCTGGGCCAGCGGCCGGGCTGCCGCAGGCGCCGGAACCGCACTGACGCTGCCGGCGGCGGCCGCCGCCGAGCCACCAACCACGACGAACAGGTTATTGCCCTCGACACGCGTGCTGTATGGAGCCTGGGTGCTGAGGTTGATGATCAGCCGGGTACGATCCTTGGCCTCGACCACAGTCACACTGCGAGCATTACCGACGCCCAGTTCGCGATTGCGCGAGCCAAGCCTGTTGCTGACTCCCGGCAGGTCCAGGGCTATGCGCGCCGGCTGGTCGATGGTGTAACCACGCGGGGCGGCCACCGGCTCGTCGAAGGCCAGTTTCAGCTCGACCCGGTCCCCGGGCAGGGCCGCCACATCGAGCCCCTGCAGGTTGGCGGCCAGGGTCGCCTGCGAAAGCAGCGCCGCCAGCAGCGACAGGCTGAAGCGCGAAATGCAAGTGTTCATTGTCTGAATCCGTTGTGCAGACCGAATTGGATTGTGCATGCGTGGAAGCCCCCTCAGGAACGCTCTTTGAGGGTCAGGGTGCGCGGCCGCTCGAGCCAGCCCCCCTCGCCGTCCGGAACAATTTCGACGACCTCGATGCGCTCGTCGGCGATCGTCACGATGCGACCGTGGTTGCGCCCTAGGTAGTCGCCGACCTTGACCCGGTGCACTCCGCCGGCACCGTTGACCAGGGCGAAGCGGCCGTTGTCATTGGCCAACAGGCCGACCATCTGGAACACCTCAATGTTGAAACCCTCGAGGAACTGCTTGGGCCGTGTCTCGTCGGGCTTGATTTCCACCGAGCCCTTCTGGCGCTTCTGCAGGTCGACCCTGACCGGCGGCTGGAACGGACTGCGCATCGCCGCGGCACTGTAGGTGAAGGCCTCGTAGGGCTGGAACTTGGGCAGCGGCTCGATTTCCCCCCTGGGACGTCCGCGCACCTCGTTCATGTAGGCCTGCAGGTCTGCGAAGTCTCCCGAGGACTCGCAGGCGGTGAGACTGAGCAGCAGCAGGCTGCCGATAATCAGGCGGGAGCCGTTCATCATTTCAGCCCCTTGTCGTTGTAACGGTAGGTCTTGGCCAGGATGCTCATTGCCAGTTTCGCATCGCCCACCTCCCCCTGCGGCTTGATCTCGAAGTCGTGCAGGGTGACGATCCGCGGCAGACTGGCGGCACCACTGACGAAAGAGGCCAGATCGTGGTAACCACCGACCACACGAATCTGGATCGGCAGCTCGATGTAGAACTGCTGGGTGACTTCCGGCAGCAGCTTGATCTCCTCGAACTCCAGGCCGCTGCCAAGGCCGGTGCGGGTGATGTCCTCGAGCAGGCCGGGCACCTCGGTATCGCTGGGCAACTGCCGCAGCAGCGCACCGAAGGACTGCTCCATCTCCACCATCTGCTGGCGGTAGGCGTCCAGGTTGGCGGCCTGGAAGGCCTTGGTGGCGAACTGCTCCTTGAGAAGCTCCTCCTCGCTGCGCTGCTGGTCGAGCTGCGCCTGCAGATCCATGAGATGGAAGTTGTAGCCCAGCGCCAGTACCACCACGAAAAGCAGGATGCCGGCGATGACCTTAACCGGCCCCGGCCAGGACCCCAAATTGTTGACATCGAGTTCGTTGAAGTTGACCTTGCGCAGGCTTTCCAGGGATTCAGCCAGACTCATTGCTTGGCACCTCCTCGCTGGGCGACGGACTTGTCAACATTCTCGGGCTGGGTCTGCTGCACGCTCAGCTTGAACACGTTGGCCTGGTCCACGGCGCCGGCGGTCACCGCCTTGACCTCGGTCAGGTTGGGCGCCTCCAGCCACTCGGAGGCATCCAGGTTGCGCATCAGGGTGGACACGCGATTGTTGGACTCGGCGGCGCCGCCGATGGCGATGTTCTTGCCGGTCATCTTCAGTTCGGTGAAGTGCACGCCATCGGGCAGGGTACGCACCAGTTGATCGAAGATCCGGCCGATGATGGGCCGATTGCCCTGCAGGTCCTGGATGATCTTCATCCGCTCCAGCAACTGCTGACGGCGCTGCCGCAACTCGCTGATCTCCTTGATCCGCCCATCCAGCACGGCGATTTCCTTGCGCACGAAGTCGTTGCGTGCGTTCTGCTGCTCGATGGCCATGTTCAGGTAGCGGTCGCCGGCGAACACCAGCGCAGCACCACCCACCAGCACAGCTCCGAGCGCCACCAGGAAACGCTGCTTGCGCTCCTCGCGGCGCTGCTCGCGCCAGGGAAGAAGGTTGATTCTGGCCATCAGTCGAAACTCCTCATCGCCAGGCCGCAGGCGATCATCAGCGCCGGCGCATCGCTGGCCAGCGCCGCGGCATTCACCTTGCTGCCCAGCGCCATGTCGGCGAAGGGGTTGGCCACCACGCAGGGGGTGCCGATCTTCTGCTGGATCAACCGGTCGAGATCCGGCAGGGACGCCGTACCGCCGGCCAGCAGGATGCAGTCGACGTCGCTGTACTGGCCGGCGGCGAAGAAGAACTGCAGCGAGCGCGACACCTGCTGCACCACGGCCTCCTTGAAGGGCAGCAGCACTTCGCTGTCGTAGTCGTCCGGCAGGCCACCCTGCTTCTTGGCCAGACCGGCCTCCTCGAAGGACAGCCCGTAGCGGCGCTGGATCTCCTCGGTCAGCTGCTTGCCGCCGAACAGCTGCTCGCGGATGTAGATGGTCTTGCCGTTGTGCAGCACGCTGAGGGTGGTCATGGTCGCACCGACGTCCACCACCGCCACGGTCAGCTCGTCGCGCTCGCCCGCCAGGCGCGGCTCGAGCAGCGAGTAGGCGCGCTCCAGCGCATAGGCCTCGACATCGACTACCCGAGGGGTCAGGCCGGCGAGAGCCAGGGCGGCCTCGCGCACCTCGACGTTCTCCCGGCGGCAGGCCGCCAGCAGCACCTCGACACGCTCGGGGTTGCGTGGCGCCGGGCCCTGGACCTCGAAGTCGATGGCCACCTCCTCGAGGGGATAGGGGATGTACTGGTCGGCCTCGATCTTCAGCTGGTTCTCCAGCTCGTCCTCGGACAGCCCGGCGTCCATCTCGATGCTCTTGGTGATCACCGCCGAGCCAGCCACGGCCACGGCCGCGTTCTTGACCCCGGTGCGGGCCTTGACCAGCACGCGGCTCAGCGCCTGACCGACACCCTCGATCTCGGCGATGTTCTTCTCGACGACGGCATTCGGCGGCAACGGCTCGACCGCATAGGCCTCAACCTTGTAGCGCCCCCCCGAGCGGCTCAGCTCCAGCAGCTTTACCGAGGTGGAGCTGATGTCGATCCCCAATAGCGTATTCGCGGTCTTGTTGAAGAGCCCTAGCACGGCCAATTTCCTATCAGCATCCGATGGTTACGGACGGTTCGCGTATTTCAGCATTAAACACCCCCACTTGACAGAGGGGTAAATGGCTACCTCGGGGAAAAAACACTTATAATGTGAACAGCTTTTGCCTTTTCCCTGCCGCCCAGTCACCGCCTTTCCCCCCGGACAAGCCAGATTCCCAATGCGTCTGTTGAAGCTTCTGTCGTGGACCTGTGTCGCCCTGCTCAGCGCATTGCTGCTCGGCTTCAGCGGCACCTTCCTCTATCTCAGCCCGGGCCTGCCCTCCGTCGAAACGCTGCGCAACGTGCGCATGCAGGTACCGCTGCGCGTCTACAGCGCCGACGCCAAGCTGATCGCCGAATTCGGCGAGATGCGCCGCAGCCCCATCGCCTTCGCCGACATCCCCCAGGACTTCATCGATGCCCTGCTGGCGGCAGAGGATGACAATTTCGCCCGCCATCATGGCATCGACGTCAAGAGCCTGATGCGTGCCGCGGCGCAATTGCTGAAGAGCGGGCAGATCCAGACCGGCGGCAGCACCATCACCATGCAGGTGGCGAAGAACTTCTTCCTCTCCAACGAGAGAAGTTTCTCGAGGAAAATCAACGAGATACTCCTGGCACTGCAGATCGAGCGGGCGCTCGGCAAGAACGAGATCCTCGAGCTCTACGTCAACAAGATCTATCTTGGCAACCGCGCCTACGGCATCGAGGCGGCGGCACAGATCTACTACGGCAAGCCGATCGGCGAGCTGTCGCTGGCCCAGTTGGCGATGATCGCCGGCCTGCCCAAGGCTCCCTCGCGCTACAATCCGGTGGTCAACCCCGAGCGCGCCAAGATCCGCCGCGACTGGATCCTCTCGCGCATGCGCGAGCTGGGCAAGATCGACCTGCAGCGCTATCAGAGCGCACTGGCCGAACCCGTCGAAGTGCGCCAGCAGGCTGCCAGCCCGCCGGAGCTGGAGGCCCCTTACGTGGCGGAGATGGCCCGCGCGGAAATCATCGGTCGCTTCGGCAGCGACGCCTATACCGAAGGCTATCGTGTCCACACCACCGTCAGCAGCAGACTGCAGAGCGCGGCCAACCAGGCCCTGCGCGACGGCCTGATCGAGTACGACCAGCGTCACGGCTACCGCGGCCCGGAGCAACGCCTGCCACAGCTCGACGCGACAGGCTGGCTGGGCAGGCTGGCCGAACAGCGCACTCTCGGCGGCCTGGAGCCGGCGATCGTCAGCGCCATCGACAGCGACGGCATCCGCATCCTGACCCGCGGCGGCAGCGAGGAAGCCGTGGCCTGGGACACCATGCGCTGGGCACGCCCGCGCCTCGGCAACAATAGCCTGGGCCGCCAGCCGAGCAAACCGGCCGACGTGGTGCAGAAAGGCGACCTGATCCGCGTGCAGCGCCAGGCCGACGGCACCCTGCGCTTCGTCCAGCTGCCGCAGGCCCAGGGCGCGCTGGTCTCCCTGGACCCGGCCGATGGTGCGATCCGCGCCCTGATCGGCGGCTTCGCCTTCGAGCAGAGCAACTACAACCGCGCCACCCAGGCCAAGCGTCAGCCCGGCTCGAGCTTCAAGCCGTTCGTCTACAGCGCCGCCCTGGACAAGGGTTTCACCGCCGCCAGCCTGATCAACGACGCCCCCATCGAGTTCGTCGACCCCTACAGCGGCGAAGTCTGGCGTCCGAAGAACGACAACAATACCTTCCTCGGCCCGATCCGCATGCGCGAGGCCCTGTTCAGGTCGCGCAACCTGGTGTCGATCCGCCTGCTGCAGGAAATCGGCATCGACTACGCCCTCGACTACGGCAAGCGCTTCGGCCTGCCCCCGGAGGAGTTGCCGCGCAACTTCTCCCTGGCCCTCGGCACCGCCAACCTCACTCCCCTCGAGGTGACCACCGGCTACGCGGTATTCGCCAATGGCGGCTACCGGGTGCAGCCCTACCTGATCACCCGCATCGACGACCGCGACGGCAAGACCCTGTACCAGGCCAACCCGCCGCGGGTACCGAGCGCGCAGGAGCCGGCGCCGGTGATGGCCAGCGACGCTGCGCCCACCCCCGACAGCCCGCAGGCGGCACCCGCCCAGCAGGCCCAGCGGGCGATCGATGCACGCACCGCCTACATCATGACCAGCATGCTGCAGGACGTGATCAATCGCGGTACCGGCCGTCGCGCCCTGAGCCTGGGGCGCAGCGACCTGGCCGGCAAGACCGGCACCACCAACGAGCAGAAGGACTCCTGGTTCGCCGGCTACAACGGCGACTTCGTCACCACCGCCTGGGCCGGCTTCGACCAGCCGCAGAGCCTCGGCCGCCACGAATATGGCGGCACCGTGGCCCTGCCGATCTGGATCCGCTACATGGACGTTGCCCTCAAGGACCGCCCGATGCACCTGCCGCCGGAACCGGAGGGCCTGCTGCGCCTGCGCATCGACCCGAGCACCGGTCGCGCCGCCGCCGCGGGGGCCAGCGGTGCCTTCTTCGAGCTGTTCAACAAGGACGCACCGCCGCAGCCGGCGCAGGAAGTCAGCAGCGACGGCTTCCGGGACCAGTTCGGCAGCGAGCCGGCTGCAGTGCCCATCGACCTGTTCTGACCCGCCCGGACATGAAAAAACCCGCCGAATGGCGGGTTTTTTTCTGGCTTGCCGATCGATCAGGCGCCGAACACGTCATCCACCGACTTCAGCGGATAGTGCGCCGGATAGCCCAGGCGCGCCACGCCGGTCTCGATGGCCGCCTTGGCCACCGCATCCGGCACCAGCTGGATCAGGCGCTGATCCATCGGCTTGGGAATGATGTACTCGCGACCGAACTCCAGGCAGTCGACACCGTAGGCTGCACACACTTCCTGCGGCACCGGCAGCTTGGCCAGCTCGCGGATGGCGTTGACCGCGGCGATCTTCATCTCTTCGTTGATGCGGGTGGCGCGCACGTCGAGGGCACCACGGAAGATGAACGGGAAGCCGAGGACGTTGTTGACCTGGTTCGGGTAGTCGGAACGGCCGGTGGCCATGATCACGTCCGGGCGCACCTCGCGGGCCAGCTCCGGCTTGATCTCCGGATCCGGGTTGGAGCAGGCGAACACGATCGGATTGGGCGCCATGCGCGCCAGGTCTTCCGGCGGCAGCAGGTTGGCCCCGGACAGGCCGACGAACACGTCGGCACCCTCCATCGCGTCGGACAGGGTGCGCTTGTCGGTCTCGTGGGCGAACACCGCCTTGTACTGGTTCAGATCGTCGCGACCGGCGTGGATCACGCCCTTGCGGTCGATCATGTAGATGTTCTCGATCTTCGCACCGATGGCGACCAGCAGCTTCATGCAGGCGGTGGCCGCGGCGCCGGCGCCGAGGCAGACGATCTTCGCGTCTTCCAGCTTCTTGCCGACGATCTCCAGGGCATTGAGCATGCCGGCGGCGGTGACGATGGCGGTGCCGTGCTGGTCGTCGTGGAACACCGGGATGTCGCACTGCTCGATCAGCGCGCGCTCGATCTCGAAGCACTCGGGCGCCTTGATGTCCTCGAGGTTGATGCCGCCGAAGGTGATGGAAATGCGCTTGACGGTATCGATGAAGGCCTGCGGGCTTTCGGCGTCCACCTCGATGTCGAACACGTCGACACCGGCGAAACGCTTGAACAGCACGCCCTTGCCTTCCATCACCGGCTTGGAGGCCAGCGGACCGAGATCGCCCAGACCGAGGATCGCGGTACCGTCGGAAATCACCGCCACCAGATTGCCCTTGCCGGTGTACTTGAACGCCAGCTCGGGGTCGCGGGCGATCTCGCGCACCGGCTCGGCGACGCCGGGGCTGTAGGCAAGGGACAGGTCGCGCGCGGTAGCCGTGGGCTTGGTCAGCTCGACGCTCAGCTTGCCGGGGCGGGGCTGGGCATGGTACTCGAGCGCGGCGGTTTTCAAATCAGACATGTTGGTGCTTCCGCTTTCTATAGTTATGTAGGTACAGACAGGGATCCCGAGCATACGGCAAGAGCGCGAAGCCCCACAAGAGCATCACCGCAGAGCCTCGAAGCCGCCTGTCAAGGGCCACTTTCGGCCAGCCCCGCAGCCACCTCGCCGGCCCGCCCCGGCGCTGCCCGGGCCCACCTTTTCAGCGCCGCTCGAGCATCGCCGGATGGGTGAGCGGCAACAGCCAGCGCGCCTGCCGCTGCCCGGATGAGCCGCGCCGGCGGCGCTCGATCACCCAGCCACGCGCCTCGACCATCTGTCCCCGCAGCTTCCGCAGGGCGTGCTCGTCGAACTGTGCCAGCACGCTCGGAGCAACCTGCAGCACCAGGTCGCCCTCCAGCTCCAGCCAGACTCCGCCGCGATTGTGCTCGATCCGCTCCACCCGCCCGCGCACCAGGGCAAAGCCGGCGCGGCGCAGCTGCGCCGGCTCGATCAGCGGACTGCGCCGCCACACTCCCCGGCCGCCCGCACGGGCTCCCGCCTCGGCGGCGAACTGGCACTGCGCCAGCGCGGTGTTCGGCGCCAGCGCCACGGCGAAGCCGAGACCGGCGGCGAGCTGCTGTGCCTCCCAGTTGCGCCCGTCACGACCGAAGGCATGCGCCAGGAGACGGCCGTAGCGATCGCGCCCCTGCACGCCGGAGACCAAGGCAACCTGCCCACCGCTGGCGGCGACCAGACGCTCGAGATGACGGGTCGCCGCCTCGGCGAACGGCTCGGGTGGGCGGCCATCGCGGCCCCGCTCCGGTGCGTTGAGGCCGATCAGGCGCACGCTGCGGCCATCGCCCAGGCGCAGGGTATCGCCGTCCACCACCCGCACCACCGACGCCTCGCGCAGCGGCCCCGGCGCCCAGCAGCCATCGGCCCGGGCGCCGGGCAGCGCCAGGGCAAAAGCAGCACAAACAAAAAAGGCGCCCCAGAGGGACGCCTTTTTGGTGGCTGCGGGAAACGCCTGGCGAGTCCCGCTGCGCATCGCTTACTTCTTGGTGGAACCGAAGCCGGCGAAACGCTGCTTGAAGCGGTCGATGCGGCCGCCGGTGTCCAGCACCTTCTGCTTGCCGGTGTAGAACGGGTGGCACTCGGAGCAGACGTCGAGGCTCAGGTCCTTGCACAGGGTGGAACGGGTCTTGACCACGTTGCCGCAGCTGCAGGTCGCGGTGACTTCTTCGTACGCGGGATGGATTTCCGGTTTCATCTATGGATCCTCAGGGGTGGTGTGCCGCCACCCGACACCATGCCGGGCACCGCACGAGGTAATTCACCGGGGCAGCCAGGCCACCCGGAAAAATAGGGCGGCATGATAACAGACGCCCTATCCGATGCAAGCATCCGGCCGTCACGGCGGCGCAGTGCCTGCGTGCTAAGATCGCCGGCCTTCGCCTGCGGAGCCCCTGCGTGACCCTGCCCATCCTGCGCCTCGCCCTGCCCTCGCCGCTGCGCCGCCTGTTCGACTACCGCGCGCCCACCGATTGCGACCCGACCCTGCTCGTGCCCGGCGTACGCCTGCGCGTGCCGTTCGGCCGCCGCGAGCTAGTCGGCGTGCTGGTGGAGAAGATCGCCCACAGCGAGGTGCCGGAGGAACGCCTGCGCGCAGCCGTCGCCCTGCTCGACCGCCGCCCGGTGCTGCCGCCGGCGCTGCTCGAGCTGTGCCGCTGGACCGCCAGCTACTACCAGCACAGCCTCGGCGACACCTTCAGCTGGGCGCTGCCCAACCTGCTGCGCCAGGGCGAATCGGCCGAGCGCGGCGAGGAACGCATCTGGCAGGCCGCGACCGGCGCCCGTCTCGACGACCCGCGCCTGACCCGCGCGCCGCGCCAGCGTCAGGCGCTGGCCACCCTGGCCCAGCACCCGCACGGCATCAACCAGAGCCTGCTGGAGCAGTTCCAGCTGTCGCGCGACAGCCTCAAGCTGCTGCACGACAAGGGCCTGGTCGAGGTGATCCGCCGCCGCCCGAGCATTCCCGAGCACCACGGCGCCTGGCTGCTGCAGCCGGAGCTGGCGCTCAACGCCGAGCAGCGCAGCGCCTTCGAGGCGGTGCGCGCAGGCGCAGGACGCTTCCACCCCTGCCTGCTGGCCGGGGTCACCGGCAGCGGCAAGACCGAGGTCTACCTGCAGCTGATCCGCGAGACGCTGGAGGCCGGTAAGCAGGCGCTGGTACTGATCCCGGAGATCAACCTTGGTCCGCAGACCCTCGAGCGCTTCGCCCGCCGCTTCAACGCGCGGATCGCCCTGCTGCACTCGGGACTGACCGACCGCGAGCGCCTGGAAGCCTGGCAGGCTGCCCGCGAGGGCCACGCGCAGATCGTCATCGGCACCCGCTCGGCGCTGTTCACCCCGCTCAGGGCGCCGGGGCTGATCATCGTCGACGAGGAGCACGACGCCTCCTATAAACAGCAGGAAGGTCTGCGCTACCACGCTCGCGACCTGGCAGTGATGCGCGCGCGCCTGGAGCGGGTGCCGCTACTGCTCGGCTCGGCCACGCCGTCGCTGGAAAGCCTGCACAACGCCGAGCAGGGCCGCTACGCCCTGCTGCGCCTGAACCAGCGCGCCGGCGGCGCCCGCCAGCCGCGCTTCGAGCGCCTCGACGTGCGCAGCCGGCCGCTGGACAGCGGCCTCTCGCCGCCGCTGCAGCGGCTGATCGGCGAGACCCTGGCCGCCGGCCAGCAGGTGCTGGTATTCCTCAACCGCCGCGGCTTCGCCCCCACCCTGCTGTGCCACGACTGCGGCTGGATGGCCAAGTGCCCGCGCTGCGACGCGCGCCTGACCGTCCACCAGCGCTCCGGCGAGCTGCGCTGCCACCACTGCGACCACCGCGAGAAGCCGCCAGCCGCCTGCCCGCAGTGCCAGCACGTCGACCTGCGCCCGGTCGGCGTCGGCACCGAACGCAGCGAGGAGCGCCTGCGCATCCTGTTCCCCGACTACCCGATACTGCGCGTCGACCGCGACAGCACCGCGCGCAAGGGCGCCATGGAGCAGCTGTTCGCCACCATCCAGCGCGGCGAGCCGTGCATCCTGGTCGGCACCCAGATGCTCGCCAAGGGCCACCACTTCCCGAGGGTCACCCTGGTGGCCATCCTCGACGCCGACGGCGGCCTGTTCAGCGCGGATTTCCGCGCCAGCGAGCGCATGGCCCAGCTGATCGTCCAGGTCGCCGGCCGCGCCGGCCGCGCCGAGGCGCCGGGGCGGGTGGTGATCCAGACCCACCTGGCCGACCACCCGCTGCTGGTGCAGCTCACCGAGCAGGGCTACTTCGCCTTCGCCGCCCAGGCGCTCAGCGAACGCCGCGCCGCCGGCCTGCCGCCGTTCAGCCACCTGGCCCTGCTGCGCGCCGACGCCCACCAGATGGCGCAGGCCGAGGCATTCCTCGACCAGGCCGCCAGTCTGGCCGAGCAGCGCCTGGCGGACAGCGGCGAGACCGCCGTGCAGGTGCTCGGCCCGGTGCCGGCGCCGATGGAGCGCCGCGCCGGCCGCCACCGCGCCCAGCTGCTGCTGCAGGCCCCCGGCCGCGCCGCCCTGCACCGCCTGCTCGGCCCCTGGCTGCTCGACCTTGAGAGCCTGCCGGGCAACCGCCAGGTCCGCTGGTCGCTGGACGTCGATCCGATCGACCTGTTCTGATCCGGTGGCGGTTGGCAAGCCCCGACGGGCTACGGATAATGTACGGTTTTCGAGCAGCGCCCCGGCGCCCACGCACCCGGCCTGAAGAGCACACCGATGAAAGACAGCATTCGCCACCTGATCCAGCAAGCCCTGACCCGCCTGACCGCCGAAGGCGTGCTGCCGGAGGGACTGACCCCGGCGATCCAGGTGGAGAACACCCGGGACAAGACCCACGGCGACTTCGCCAGCAACATCGCCATGATGCTGGCCAAGCCGGCCGGGATGAAACCGCGCGACCTGGCCGAGAAGCTGATCGCCGCGCTGCCGGTCGATGCCGCCATCAGCAAGGTGGAGATCGCCGGCCCCGGCTTCCTCAACTTCTTCCAGAACAGCGCCGCCCTGGCCGAGCGCCTGGAGGCCGCGCTGGCCGACGCGCAGCTCGGCGTGCGCAAGAGCGGCGCCGCCCAGCGCGTGGTGGTCGACCTGTCCTCGCCGAACCTGGCCAAGGAAATGCACGTCGGCCACCTGCGCTCGACCATCATCGGCGACGCCGTCGGCCGGGTGCTGGAGTTCCTCGGCGATACCGTGATCCGCCAGAACCACGTCGGCGACTGGGGCACCCAGTTCGGCATGCTGCTGGCCTACCTCGAGGAGAATCCGGCCGCCGCCGAGAGCGAGCTGGCCGACCTCGAACAGTTCTACCGCGCGGCCAAGAAGCGCTTCGACGACAGCGCCGAGTTCGCCGACCGCGCCCGCGCCCTGGTGGTCCGGCTGCAGGCCGGCGACGCCGAGTGCCTGCGCCTGTGGCAGCGCTTCAACGACGTGTCGCTGAGCCACTGCCAGGCCGTCTACGACCGCCTCGGCGTCAAGCTGAGCCCGGCCGACGTGCGCGGCGAAAGCGCCTACAACGCCGACCTGCCGCAGATCGTCAGCGAGCTGCAGGCCAAGGGCCTGCTCAGCGAAAGCGACGGCGCGCAGTGCGTGTTCATGGACGAGTTCAGGAACGCCGAGGGCAACCCACTGCCAGTGATCGTGCAGAAGGCCGGCGGCGGCTACCTGTACGCCACCACCGACCTGGCCGCCATGCGCTACCGCAGCCAGACCCTCAAGGCCGACCGCGCCCTGTACTTCGTCGACCAGCGCCAGGCCCTGCACTTCCAGATGGCCTTCGAGGTGGCGCGCCGCGCCGGCTTCGTCCATGAAGGCATGGACCTCGAGCACATGGGCTTCGGCACCATGAACGGCGCCGACGGCCGCCCGTTCAAGACCCGCGACGGCGGCACCGTCAAGCTGATCGACCTGCTCGACGAGGCCGAGCAGCGCGCCTACGCCCTGGTCAAGGCCAAGAACCCCGAGCTGGACGAGGCCGAGCTGCGAGGAATCGCCCAGGCCGTCGGCATCGGCGCGGTCAAGTACGCCGACCTGTCCAAGCACCGCACCAGCGACTACAGCTTCAACTTCGAGCTGATGCTCAGCTTCGAGGGCAACACCGCGCCCTACCTGCTGTACGCCTACACCCGCGTCGCCAGCATCTTCCGCAAGCTGGGCAAGGGCATCGACGAGATCGGCGGGCAGATCGACCTGCAGGCCGAGCAGGAGCAGGCGCTGGCTGCCAAGCTGGCGCAGTTCGGCGAGGTGCTCAACAGCGTCGGCGCCAAGGGTGTGCCGCACGTCCTGTGCAGCTACCTGTACGAACTGGCCGGGCTGTTCTCCAGCTTCTACGAGAACTGCCCGATCCTCGCCGCCGAGGACCCGGCGGTGCAGCAGAGCCGCCTGCGCCTGGCCGCGCTGACCGGCCGTACCCTCAAGCAGGGCCTCGAGCTGCTCGGCCTGACCACCCTGGAGCGCATGTAAGCCCATGTCCGACAGCAAGAAGGAGGCGCCACGCGGCGCCAGCCGCACGCCACCGCCGTCGACTCGCCAGCCGGTACCCGGCTGGATCTGGCTGGCGTGCGGCGCGGCGATCGGCGGCTTCCTGGTGTTCCTCGCCCAGCTCGAGCCGAAGCGCGACGAGGCCAGGCGTGCGCCGGCGGAGGCCGCCGCCAAGCCGGCTGCGCCTGCGGCGCCGCAGCGCCCCAGGTTCGAGTTCTACGAGGAGCTGACCAAGGCCTCGCCGGCCCCCCTGCCCGGCGAGCAACCGACTCCCGAGCAGGTCCAGGCCGCCGAGGCCGCCCGCGCCCAGGCGCTGCTGGAGGGTCGCACTCCGCCGCCGCGCCTGGTGGTCGCGCCGCAGCCGGC
>NZ_SSTC01000009.1 GCF_004801855.1 Pseudomonas sp. A-1
GGTTGGCGTTGTCGAACGGGTTGAGCATGCCGACCAGCACGGCGCCGGGCTGCATCAGCTGCAGCTCGTCGGCGTCGAGCGCGGCGACCTTGAGCACCAGGCCGGCGCCGAGGGCTTCGGCGGCCGTGCCGATGCGCGCGCCGGCGGCGACATAGGCGTCGTCCGGGATGCTGGCGGCGACGCCGGCACCGGCCTGGACGAGCACCTGGTGGCCCTGGCTGACGAGTTTCTTGACCGTTTCCGGCGTGGCGGCCACACGGGTCTCGCCGGGGTGGGTTTCGCGGGGAATACCGATGTGCATTCCGCTCTCCTTGATTTCTGGGTCTTGACCCCGGCCCGTAGGAGCGAATTCATTCGCCTGCCGGGGTATCCGGGCGAATGAATTCGCCCCTACAACGGATTGATGTGCCGCTCAGCCGCGCTTGCGTCGGGCGTAGAAGGCGTCGATGGCCTCGACGAACTCGGGCCGCGCGGCGCAGTCGAGGAAGCCCCGGTGTTCGGCGGCGAGCTGCTCGGCCAGTGGCTGTTGCAGGGACTGGCGCAGCAGACGCTTGAGATTGGCCAGCGCGTGCGGCGCCCGTCCGGCCAGACGCTCGGCCATCTCGTGGGTCGCTTCGGCCAGCTTCTCGGCCGCCACCACGCGGTTGAGCAGCCCCAGGCGCAGCGCCTCGGCGGCATCGAACGGCTCGGCCAGCAGGGCGATTTCCAGCGCCTGGCGCAGGCCGAGCAGGCGCGACAGCGCCCAGGAAGCGCCGCCGTCGCAGTTGGTGGCAATGTCGGTGTAGGCGAAGCTGAAGCGCGTGCCCTCGGCGGCGATGGCCAGGTCGGCGCCCAGCACCAGACTCATGCCGGCGCCGGCGGCGGCGCCGTGCACGCTGGCCAGCACCGGCTGGGGCATCTCGGCGAGCAGCTGCACGGCCTGGTGCAGCGGGCGGATCAGCGCGTCGGCAGCCTCTACCGGCGCGGCGCGCATCGCGGCCAGGTCGCCGCCGGCCATGAAGGCGCGGCCGTTGCCGCTGAGCACGACGACGCGCACGGCGCTGTCGGCGGTCAGCGAATGGCAGGCCTCCAGCAGGGCATGGGCCAGATCGACACTCAGGGCATTGAGCACGTCCGGACGGTTGAAGCGCAGATGGGCGACGGCCCCGCTGCGCTCGACGAGCAGAGGTGAATCGGTCATGGCAGTCCCCCGGAATGGGTGCAGGGCAATCGCATGCCCGGTCTGTAAGGGCGAATTAGCTCGCCCCTACAGAGGGCCAGGTGTGTTAAAGCGCGCGCTCCAGCTCGGGCACGGCCTCGAACAGGTCGGCGACCAGGCCGTAGTCGGCCACCTGGAAGATCGGCGCCTCCTCGTCCTTGTTGATCGCCACGATGACCTTGGAGTCCTTCATGCCGGCCAGATGCTGGATCGCACCGCTGATGCCGACGGCCACGTACAGCTGCGGCGCGACTATCTTGCCGGTCTGGCCGACCTGCATGTCGTTGGGCACGAAGCCGGCGTCCACCGCCGCGCGTGAGGCGCCCACCGCGGCGCCGAGCTTGTCGGCCACGCCATACAGCAGCTGGAAGTTGTCGCCGTTCTGCATGCCGCGACCGCCGGAGACGACGATCTTCGAGCCGGTCAGTTCGGGGCGCTCGGACTTGGCGATTTCCTCGCCGACGAAGGCGGAAAGACCGGCATCGCTGACCGTGCCGACGGACTCGATGGCGGCACTGCCGCCCTCGCCCGCCACCGGGTCGAAGCCGGTGGCGCGCACGCTGATCACCTTGACGGCAGCCGAAGACTGCACGGTGGCGATGGCGTTGCCGGCGTAGATCGGCCGCTGGAAGGTGTCGGCACTGACGACCTTGATGATCTCGGAGATCTGCTCGACGTCGAGCAACGCGGCGACGCGCGGCAGGTAGTTCTTGCCGTTGGTGGTGGCCGGGGCCAGCACGTGGCTGTAACCGCGAGCCAGCTCGACGATCAGCGGCGCCAGGTTCTCCGGCAGCTGGTGGGCGTAGGCGGCATCGTCGGCGAGCAGCACCTTGGCGACGCCCGCGACCTTGGCGGCGGCCTCGGCCACCGCGCCGCAACCGGCGCCTGCGACCAGCACATGGACATCGCCACCGATCTGCAGGGCGGCGGCCACGGTATTCAGGGTGGCGGCAGCCAGGGCACTGTTGTTGTGTTCAGCGATTACCAGGATTGCCATCTCAGATCACCTTCGCTTCGTTCTGCAGTTTCTCGACCAGTTCGGCCACCGACTTGACCTTGATGCCGGCGCTGCGCGCGGCCGGCGCCTCGACCTTGAGGGTCTTCACGGTCGAGGCGGTGGACACGCCCAGCGCCTCCGGAGTGACGGTTTCCAGCGGCTTCTTCTTGGCCTTCATGATGTTGGGCAAGGAGGCATAGCGCGGCTCGTTGAGGCGCAGGTCGGTGGTGACGATGGCCGGCAGCTTGAGGGCGACGGTCTGCAGGCCGCCGTCGATCTCGCGGGTCACCGTGGCCTTGCCCTCGGCGATCTCGACCTTCGAGGCGAAGGTGCCCTGGGCGAAGCCGGTCAGGGCGGCGAGCATCTGCCCGGTCTGGTTGTTGTCGCTGTCGATGGCCTGCTTGCCGAGGATGACCAGCTGCGGCTGTTCCTTGTCGACCAGCGCCTTGAGCAGCTTGGCGACGGCCAGCGAGCCCAGTTCGGCGTCGCTCTCGACCAGCACGGCGCGGTCGGCGCCGAGGGCCAGGGCGGTGCGCAGCTGCTCCTGGGCGGTGTTCGGACCGACGGAGACCACCACCACCTCGCTGGCGATGCCCTTTTCCTTGAGGCGCACCGCTTCCTCCACGGCGATCTCGCAGAAGGGATTGAGCGCCATCTTCACGTTGGCCAGATCGACGCCGCTGTTGTCCGCCTTGACCCGGACCTTGACGTTGTAATCGACCACGCGTTTCACGGGGACCAGGATTTTCATGCAACCTCCAACGTATTTCGAGCAGTTGCATGGAGCCTATGGCGCAGGAACATCGGCGTGCATCGTTCACTTGAACTAGTGCATGCATGATGGTGCAGCACATATTCCCTGGAGTGTCACTCGGCATCGTCCATCAAGACTATGGGCAGATCGCGAGTCTGGATCTCTAATGTCGTTCGCGCGATTGAATACTCATAGTGCAGATGACGACCGGGCAGCAATATCAGTGCAAATCGGTCTTGGCGTCGTCTACCTGAACGATTGCCGAACAATCACAAAGGATGAAACATGCAAAGAGCCATTCTCCTGACCGTGCTGCTCTTTTCATCGATAGCAAGAGCCGCCCCCGCCACGCTCCAGCAAGTGCACGAGATACGCACCCATGGGTTCATGCTGTGCGCGAACCTGCTCGTCTATTACAACAACCAGGATCCGGCGGCCGCCTTCGACCCGGCGGCGCGCGAGGCCTATCGGCGGAATCTGCGCGGGCTCGACCCGCTGGTGACTGCGCTCGCAGACAAACCGGCGCTGGCCACGGCCCTGCAGGGGCTGAAGACCAGCATCGGCGAACTCGAGCAGCAGCCGGAAAATGCTCGCGTGCTCTATACATCGTCGCTGAATCCCGTGATGCACACCCAGAACGACCTCGACGAAGCTGCCGGCGCTGCCTATCGCGAGGCGGAGGAGAAAGATCCTGTAATTGCCAGCCTGCACCAGATGAGTCTTGATATGAGTCGCCTGCTGTTGATTCATCAGGGCAAGGGTTTCGACAATCTCGGTATTCGCTCGGTAGAACTGGATGAGCACAGCATCAATACAATCGATCGGCGCATCGGTTCGACCTATGAGAACCTGCTGAAACTCTCCCCCGAGATAAAGGCCGAACTGAATGAAGTGTGGAGAAACTACAGTTTCGTCCGTCAGCGCCTGAAGGCTGACGACAAGGGCGGCGTCTCCCGAAGTGCCAGCCTGTATCTGGGCAAGGGGGTGGAGATGCTCGACATGCTGGCCAGAAACGCTTCGCAGTAGTCACCGACAGTTCCGAATGGCGCAGCGGCAGAGCAACCGAGCGATATCCAGGCCGCACTCCCTGTGCCGGCCTGGATCATGCTTGCGCTCCTGTCGTCGTTCTCGGCCAGTACGAAGTCAACCGAGGGTGGCGACGCTGCGCAGGATCAGGCGCACCAGCATGGTCTGGCGGGTCACGCCGGTCTTGGAGAAGGTCGAGCGCAGGTGCGCGCGGGCGGTGTTGCGGCTGATGCCCAGCTCGTCGGAGGCCTCGTCCAGGGTCAGGCCGTTGGCCAGCAGCAGGGAGATCTGCGCTTCCGAGGGGGTCAGGTCGAACAGCGCGCGGACGATCTCCTGCGGCGGCCGCGACTCCTGCTCCGGGTCGCCGATGAAGATGGCCACAGCGGGGCATTGCTTCGACCCGCTCCACTCGCCTGGCGGCACCGAGCGCACCACGATGCCGAAGTCGGCGCGACCGGAGGGACGCTGCACGCGCATGGCCTCGACCACCGAGGGATTGCCGCTCTTCTGCGACAGCAGCGCCTGCTTGATCAGCTGGCGGAACTTCTGGCTGTCACGTGGCGTGCCGACCTGCAGCCCGTCGCTGACCAGTTTCACGCCGTCCTTCTCCTGCACCAGCTGCTCGGCGACCCGGTTCATCTGCAGCACCTTGCCGTCCGAATCGAGCAGGATGGTGCCGACGGCCATCTGGTCCACCGCGCCGGCGTACAGGTCGCGCTCGCTCTCGATGCGGTTCAGGCGCATATGCAGGATCATCGCCCGCTCCAGATGCGGCAGGAACAGGGTCAACAGGTCCTTGTCGGCCTGGTTGAACGGCGGATCGTTGCGCCCGCGACTGATGCGGATGCGGCACTGGGCGCCGTCCGCGGTGTTGATGTCGGCACCGAGCACATGGAACACGTCGGTCGGCTCCATGAAGCTCTTGTAGAAGTCCGAGTTCAGCCAGTCGTTGAGGGCGACGAACTCGGTGAGCGAGACCACCTGGCGGTTCGGCAGGTCGACGAAGGGGTCGAGGCGATAGAAGTGCTGGTGGTAGGAACTGGTGACCTCCTCCGAGGCTCCCGCGGTGGAGATGCTCAGGCCGTCCACGTGCTGGCTCGGCGGGCGCAGGATGAAGGTGGCGTACTTGGAGGCCAGCAGGTCCTTGAGTTCGTCCAGGAAGGTGTTCCAGGGCACGGATTCCAGTGGGCCCTGATAGAGATGCCCGAGCATGTCGCCGAGGCGTTCCAGAGTGAGCGAAGCAGTCATGATGGGTGGCACTTTGTAATTGTTCTGGACGTTCTGCAGCATATTACGGCCTTCTGAGCTGGCGCAATGAAACGGCCGGGCAGTCCGTCGCCCGCCCTCCTGACGCATTCCGGGCGGTACCGTGGCGGGACGTGCATGAGCCCGCCACGACACGTTCGAGCGATGGCCCTGCCCCGGCTGGAGCAAGACACCCGCGCCGCCATTCTCTCCTCGTCCCACGCTTTTGCCTTAGTCCGCTCGGACGTAGCGACGCCCCCGGCCGCCTGAAATAACGGCGGGATCTGGCAGACCAGCGAGGAGCGCACAGCCATGCACCAACCCCAGCACCGCGTCGCGGTGATCACCGGCGCGGCCAGCGGCATCGGCCGCGGCCTGGCCGAACGGGCCATCATCGAGAGACTGCATCTGGTCCTCGCCGACCGCGACGGCGAGGCGCTCGAGCGCCTCGCGGCGCAGCTGCGCGAGCAGGGCGTGCAGGTGCTCACCCAGGTCACCGACGTGGCCGATGCGGCGCAGCTGGAGCGCCTGCGCGACGCCGCCGTGCAACGCTTCGGCGCGGTCGACCTGCTGTTCAACAACGCCGGGGTGATGCAGACCGGCAGCTGCTGGGAACTCAGTGACGCGCAGTGGCAGCGCGCCCTGGCGGTCAACCTGGGCGGCGTGATCAATGGCGTCCGCGCCTTCCTGCCGCTGCTGCTGGCCCAGGGCCGCCCGGCCCACGTGGTCAACACCGCCTCCCTGGCCGGGCTGCTCAACAGCCCGTTCATGGCCGCCTACAACGTCAGCAAGCAGGCGGTGGTGGCCCTCTCCGAGAGCCTGCACTACGAGCTGGCCGCGCTGAATGCGCCAGTCGGCGTCTCGGTGCTGTGCCCGGGGCCGGTGGCCAGCGAGATCATGACCTCCGATCAGGGCCAGGGCGCTGCCAGCGACCTGAACCGCCTGCTCGACGGACAGATCCGCCAGGGCATGAGCCCGGCCGAACTGGCCGAACTGGTGTTCGCCGCCATCGCCGAGAAACGCTTCTGGATCCTGCCGCACAAGGGTTTCAAGCCGGCGCTGCGCGCCCGGCTGCAGTCGGTGCTGGAGGAACGCAACCCGCAGTTCGATCCCTTCGACCCGCTAGGAGACGCCCATGTCGCTTGATCCGCAGATCGCCGCCCTGCTTGCGCAGATGGCCGCCCAGCCGGCCCCCGACTTCGCCCACCTGGATGCCGAGACCCTGCGCCAGGCCAGCGTCATGCCGCCGCTGTGCGCGCCGACGCCGCTGGCCGAGGTGCGCGAGCTGAGCGTCGCCGGCGCCACCGGCCCGCTGGCGGCTCGCCTGTACCGGCCGCAGGCGCAGTCCGGGCTGCCGCTGCTGGTGTTCTTCCACGGCGGCGGCTTCGTGCTCTGCGACCTCGACAGCCACGACGAGCTGTGCCGCCGCCTGGCCCTGCTCAGCGGCGCGGCGGTGGTGTCGGTGGACTACCGCCGCGCGCCCGAGGCGCGCTATCCGGCTGCCGCGCTGGACGCCTTCCACGCCCTGCGCGACCTGGCCGGACGCGGTACCGAGCTGCAGCTCGATACCCGCCGCCTGGCCGTGGCCGGCGACAGTGCCGGCGCCAACCTGGCCATCGCCGCCTGCCGCCAGGCCGCGCAGCAGGGCGGCCCGCGCGTCGCCTACCAGTGCCTGTTCTACCCGGTCACCGACCTGCGCTGCGCCAGCGCGTCCTACGACGCCTTCACCGACGGCTACTTCCTCAGCCGGGCGATGATGGAGTGGTTCCGCGCCCAGTACCTGGAACGGGCCGAGCAGGCCGAGGAGCCGCTGGCCTCGCCGCTGCTCGCCGACGACCTGGCGCAATTGCCGCCGACTACCCTGCTCAGCGCCGAGTTCGACCCGCTGCGCGACGAGGGCGAGGCCTTCGCCGAGCGTCTGCGCGACGCCGGGGTGGCGGTGCGTCTGCAGCGGGCGTCCGGCATGATCCACGGCTTCATCAGCTTCGCCCCGCTGGTCGAGGGTGCCGCCGCGGCGCTCGAGCTGGCCGCGGCCGACCTGCGCAACGCGCTGGCGTAGTACCTGTAGGGGCGAATTCATTCGCCAAAATGCCCCGCAAGGCGAATGAATTCGCCCCTACAGACGCACAGCCCGATCCGCCAGAGCCACAAAGCACAACGCCCGCCCTGATCTTCAGGGCGGGCGTTGTGCTTCAGCCGGTTCAGCGCTGCGACGAGATGTTGCCGCCGTCCACCACGATCTCCGCAGCGTTGATGTAGCTGGCCTCGTCCGAGAGCAGGAAGCGCACCACCCGGCCCAGCTCCTCGGGCTGGCCGAGGCGGCCGAGCAGGATGCGTCGCTCGAACATGCCCGGATGGGCCTCGGCGATCGGCGCGACCATCGGCGTGAGGATCTGCCCCGGCGACACCGAGTTGACGCGGATGCCGTCGGCGCCGAGGGCGTCGGCCATCGAGCGCACCATCGACAGCATGCCGCCCTTGGAGGCGCTGTAGGACGGGATCAGGCCGTTGCCCAGGGTCGCGTTGATCGAGGCGATGCCGACCACGGAGGAACCGGGATTGGCGCGCAGGTCCGGCAGCATGGCCTGCACCAGCAGGGCCATGGCGCGCAGGTTGACGTTCAGCACCGCGTCCCAGCGCGCCGCGGTGAGCCCTTCCAGGCCGCTCTGGTCGACCACCCCGGCGGCGTGCACCAGGCCGCCCGGCGCACCCAGCTCGGCGCGGGTGCGCGCCAGCGCCGGGGCGATGGCGTCGGCGTCGCACAGGTCGATGCCGACGCCCAGGCACGCCACCGCGTACTGCTCGGCCAGGCGCGCGGCCACGGCCTGCGCCTTCTCCTCCTGCAGGTCCCAGATGGCGACCGGGCGGCCCACCGCGGCCAAGGCCTCGGCGCAGGCTTCGCCGATGCCGGAAGCTCCGCCGGTGACCAGTACCGGGCTGGCCGGCGAGTTCAACAGATTGTGCATTGTTATTCTCCTCTGAGTTCGCTGGATGTCTGCGAGGTGTAATCGGTGGCGCCCACGTTAAGTTCGCAGGTCTTGCCGCCGTCGACCACCAGGCTCTGCCCGGTGATGTAGGAAGAAGCGTCCGAGGCCAGGAAGAGGATGGCATTGGCCACCTCGACCGGCTCGCCGATGCGCCGCAGCGGCACGGAGCGGGCGGTGCCGGCGATCATCTGCTCGCTGCGCAGCGCCTCGCTGGTGCCCTCGCTCCATACCACGCCGGGGATCACCACGTTGACGCGGATGTTCTCGGCGGCGCCCTCCAGGGCCGCCGCGCGGCTGAAGTTGAGCACGCCGGCCTTGGCCGCGCCGTAGGCGGACAGGCCGGGGCTGCCGAGCAGGCCGACCACCGAGCCGAGGTTGACGATGGAACCGCCGCGGCCAGCCATGGCGCGGAACGCCGCGCGGGTGCCGAAGAAGGCCACGTCCAGGCTGCCGCGCAGGCTGCGCTGCCAGTCCTCGGTGCTCAGCTGGGCCAGCGGGCCCCAGGTGTAGTTGACGGCGTTGTTGACCATCACGTCGAGCTGGCCGAAACGCTCGACGGTGCGCGCCACCGCGCGGTCGATGGCCTGCTCGTCGGTGACGTCGGCCTGCACCCAGTCGGCCTCGCCGCCGGCCGCGCGGATCTTCTCCACCACGGCCTCCAGCGGTGCCTGGCGGCGGCCGCAGACCATCACCTTCGCGCCCTGGGCGGCGAACAGTTGCGCGGCGGCCGCGCCGATGCCGGTGCCGGCGCCGCTGATCAGCGCCACCCTGTCTTGCATGCTTGCAGTCATTGTTGTTCTCCTTGTCAAAGCATCAACATGCCGCCACTGGCGGCCAGGGTCTGGCCGGTGAAGGCGCTGGATTCGTCGCTGGCCAGGAACAGGCAGGTCTGGGCGATCTCCTCGGGCTCGAGCATGTGCCCCAGCGGGATGGCGCGTTCCAGCGCCTGCACCCACTCCGCGGAGATCGACTGCATGATCGGCGTGCGGGTCGGCCCCGGGCACACCGCGTTGACCCGGATGCCGCGCGGGCCGAGGTCGCGGGCCAGGCACTTGGTCATGCCGAGCATGGCGGTCTTGGCGGTGCAGTAGGCCAGCGGCCCCTCGCCGCTCAGCGCCGACAGGCTGGCGACGTTGACGATCGAGCCCTTGCGGCCGCTGGCGATCATCAGGCGCACCGCCGCGCGGCTGCAGTAGAAGGCGCCGTTGACGTTGATGGCGAGCAGGCGCTGCCAGCCGGCGTCGGTCAGGTCGACGATCATGTCGGTGAACACGTCGGGCGTTTTGCTGGCCGCCAGCTGTGCGTTGCGCAGTGCCATGCGCTGCTGGTAGTGCTCGAAACCGTCGCCAGGCACCTGGCCCAGTCCTGCATTGTTGACCAGCACGTCGAGGCGGCCGTAGCGCTGCTCGACCGCGGCGAACAGCCGCTCCACCGCGGCGCCGTCGGCGATGTCGCAGCCCCAGGCCAGGCCGTCGCTGCCGGCCGGAAGACTCTCCAGCACCCGGCGCGCCGCCGCCTCGTCGATGTCCGCCAGCACCACGCGGGCGCCCTCGGCGGCGAACAGCTCGGCGGTGGCGCGGCCGATCCCCGAGCCGGCGCCGGTGACCAGCGCGACCTTGTCAGCAAGTCTCATGGGAATTCCTCGGATCGGGCGGGGCGTCCCGCACGGCGTGCTGCGCAGACGGACCCCGCTCCGGGATTGGACGGGCGTAGCTCAGCTGGCCGCGGCCAGCGGCAGGGTCGCCGCCGTGGTGGTGTAGGTGCCGTCCACATAGACCAGCGGGCTGATCTCGCCGTGGTGATGGATCTGCTCGATGCGGCCGATGAACACCGTATGCGTGCCGTAGCGGAACTTGCCGTCCTGCTTGCAGAGGATCGCCGCCTGGGCGTCGGCCAGCCAGGGGATGCCCGCGGCGCTGGTCTGCCAGTCGCCCTGCTGGAAGCGCCCCTCTCCCTTGATCGGGCCGCTGCACAGGTGCGACAGGTATTCCTGCTGGTGGCCGAGGATGTTGACGCAGAAGTCGGCGCCCTCCTCCAGCACGGCGTGCAGCGAGGCGCTCTGGTTGACGCAGATCAGCAGCGACGGCGGCTCGGTGGACAGCGAGTCGACCGCCGTGGCGGCCATGGCGAAGCGCTCGCTGCCGTTGCTGGTGGTGATGATGGTCACCGACTTGGCCAGGCGACGCATGGCCTGGAGCATCTGGGATTTCAGGTCGGTCTGGCTCATGGTTCGGCCCTCCTCGTGGGTTGTGTCGGGCCGATTCTTGACCTGGGTCAAACCACCGGCATCGTCCCATGGGACTAGCAAGAATTGGTGCTCCGCCAGCCGCTTCCCGCCCGCTCTGGGCCCCGTGCGGACGGGCCAATCCCGGCCCGGACGGCGGGCCGAATTGGCTAGTCTGATCGGATGTATCTGCCCCTTCCTTCATTTCCGACCATGCGCCCGAGATCCGGTATCACCGGGCCGACCAACCCGATAACAACAAGGGGTAGCGCATGAAATTCTCCCTGATCTACGAAGCACAGACCCTCGACGCCACCCGCGAGGGCGACCGCCGCGTGTTCGACGAGACCGTCGAGCAGGCCGTACTGGCCGACAAGCTCGGCTTCGACACCTTCTGGTGCGTCGAGCACACCGCCCTGACCAACTACTCGCACATGTCCGCGCCGGAAACCATGCTGGCCTTCGTCGCCGGCAAGACCGAGCGCATCGGCATCGGCCACGGCGTGGTGTGCCTGCCGCCGGCGATGAACCATCCGGTCAAGGTGGCCGAGCGCATCGCCACCCTCGACCTGCTGTCCAAGGGCCGCGTGCACTTCGGCGTCGGCAAGGGCGGCACCCAGCAGGAGGCCGGTACCTTCGGCTACGATCTGGCCACCCTGCACCCGCAGATCGACGAGGCGATGTACCTGATCCCGAAGATGTTCGTGCAGGACGAGATCGAGCATCACGGCGACTTCATCAAGATCCCCAAGCGGCCGATCCATCCCAAGCCCTACCAGGACCCGCACCCGCCGATGTACCTGGCCTGCACCAACACCGAGTCGCTGAAGAACGCCGGCGGCCGCGGCATGGGTGCGCTGGTGCTGGGCTTCGGCGGCCCGGACGAGATCGCCAAGAAGGTCGCCGTCTACCACGAAGCCTGGGACAACCGTAACGAGAAGAACCAGGTCGGCTTCCGCCCGAACCGCCACATCGCCGCGCTGTGCCCGGCCATCGTCCTCGACGACAACGAGAAAGCGCGCGCCATCGGCATCCGCGGCCAGCGCTACTTCATGGAGTCGCTGGCCTACTGGTACGCCGGCGGCGAGCGCCCGGACCCGGAGCAGTGGAAGGACGACACCTTCGTCGACGGCAACGGCCAGGCAGTGATCAAGTCGCGCTTCGCCTCCGAGGAAGTGACCGTGGACTTCTCCGACCCGGCCCTGGCGATGATGAACCCCAACCACGCCTACGGCACCGTCGAGGACTGCATCGGCTACGTGCAGCGCCTGATCGACGCCGGCGCCGACGAGATCCTGTTCATCTGCCAGATGGGCACCGTGCCGCAGTGGGCGCAGCTGGAAACGCTGAAGAACATCGGCGAGAAGGTGATCCCCTACTTCCGCAACAAGCAGGCGCAGGGCTGATCACTCGGTGAACCCGGAAGTCCGTTGCCCGATCCGGGCAGCGGAGTCCGCGTGCAGGGGCGAATTCATTCGCCTTTGCGCGACTTTCAGGCGAATGAATTCGCCCCTACAGGCCGGAATCAACCTGCAGCGCCAGCGGAGCGATCCACTGGCGCTGCAGGCTTTACTTATTTACGGCCTTCGGCCAAGAAGTCCAGGCAGGTGCGGTTGAACAGCTCGCGGTGCTCCACCATCACCCAATGGCCGCACTCGCTGAGCAGCACGAAGCGGATGTTGCGGCAGGCGTCCATCAGGGTCTGCGCCCCGGAGGCCGGGCAGAACTTGTCGTTCACGCCCCAGAAACCGAGGATCGGGCACTGCAGCTCGCCCAGGCGCGGCGCCAGGTTCGGCACCTGCATGGTGGACAGCACGCAGCGCGGCTGCTGGAGGACCACGGCGACCCGTTCCTCGACCGTCTCGTCGCTGATCGTGCTGGCATCGTACAGCTGCAGACCGAGCAGGCGGCGCATGCCGGCGGCGTCGTTCAGCTCGCCATTGGCGAAGGCGGCGCCCATCTTCTGGATGCCTTCCATCTGCAGGTAGTACTGCTCCTTCTCCATCAGCCCGCCGGGGGCCATGAGGATCAGCTTGCTGACCCGCTGCGGCTGGTCCAGAGCCAGCTTGAGGGCGATGGCGCCGCCCAGCGAGTTGCCGACCAGCACGCAGCGCGGGATGTCCAGCGCATCGAGCAGGCCGCTCAGGGCATTGACGAAGAAGTCCAGGTCGTAGGTGGTTTCCGGCTTGTCCGAGGCGCCGTAGCCCGGCAGGTCGGGCACGATCACCCGGTAGCCGGCGGCGGCGAACTGCGGGTAGTTCTGCTTGAAGTTGCTGTGGCCGCTGGCGCCCGGCCCGCTGCCGTGGATGAACACCACCGGCTCGCCCGAGCCGGCCTCAAGATAATGCAGCTGCAGCCCATCGTTCAGCGTGACGAATCGCCCTTGCGGTAGCGCGCCCATGGCGGCCCTCCTCGGCTTGTTGTTGTCGGAAAGGCATTGTCCGAAGGGGTATCCGCGCCGGAATCGTCCGAGCAGACTAACCCGCGGCGCCAAGTCCTTTCGGACGAAGGCGCCGGCACCCTGCCCCGCTAGCCTTGGCGGCATCAGCGACTGGTTAACGAGGTGATGCATGCACGATCCGATCGATTTCAGCGGCAAGGTGGTCCTGGTCACCGGCGGCGGCAAGGGGGTGGGCCGCGGCATCAGCCTGGGCTTTCTCGAGCGCGGCGCCGAGGTGGTGATCTGCGGGCGCAACGCCCCGGACAGCCTGCCGTCCCATGGCGACCGCCAGGCGCACTTCGTGCCCTGCGACGTGCGCGACGTCGAGCAGGCCGAGCGCCTGGTGGCGGCGGTGGTCGAGCGTCACGGCCGCCTCGACGTGCTGGTCAACAACGCCGGCGGCGCCCCCCATGCCAACGCGGCGACCGCCTCGCCGCGCTTTTCCGAATCCATCATCCGCCTCAACCTGCTGGCGCCGCTCAATCTCTGCCAGCTGGCCAACCGGGTGATGCAGGAGCAGGCCGATGGCGGCGCGATCATCAACATCTGCAGCGTCAGCGCCATCCGCCCCTCGCCCGGCACCGCCGCCTACGGCGCGGCCAAGGCCGGCCTGCTCAACCTGACCCGCTCGCTGGCGGTGGAGTGGGCGCCGCGAGTACGGGTGAATGCGGTGACCGCCGGCCTGACCCTCACCGAACAGGCCGAGCTGCACTACGGCGATGCCGAGGGCGTCGCGCGGGTCGCCGCCAGCATCCCGCTGCAGCGCATGGCCAGCCCGCAGGACATCGCCAACGCCTGCCTGTACCTCGCCTCGCCGCTGGCCAGCTACGTCAGCGGCGTGGATGTCTGCGTGCACGGTGGTGGGGAAAGCCCGGCCTTCCTGGCCGCGGCCAACGTCGACTGAACCGGCACAACGCAAAACGGGGATCGTGACGATCCCCGTTTTGCGTTTGGCGTAACCGGCCCGGCCTTCAGGACGTGTGCGCCAGACTGGCCCCGCTGGTCTCGAAGTGACCGCGGAACGCGGTTTCGACGATGCGCCACTGGCCGTCGATGCGCCGGTAGCGGTCCTGGTAGAAGCCGCCCAGCTTGCGGGTGGCGCCGGTCTCGCCGTCGAGGTTGCAGTAGCACAACGCCCAGCGCCCCACCGCCTCGTCCCCATCCTCTCCCAGCAGGTAGATCTCCGGGTTGGCGCCGTGGTGCAGATCGATCACCCGCGGCTGGCAGGCCAGCTCCCGGTAGACCGCGACGAAACTGTCGCGGTCACGGAAGGTGCCGATGGGGCCGTAGTCGATGAGGATCTCCCCCTCGGCGAAGCAGTCGCGGATCGACTCGACCTGTTTGAGGTCGCAGGCATTGAGATAGCGGTGCTTGAGGCGCTGGATCGCCTCCAGCGCCTCCAGGCGGGCGATGCGGGCTTCCAGGTTCATCACAGGTCCCTCATGGTCAGGTTGGGCTCGCCCCAGTAGGCGCGCATGGAGCGGATGCAGCCTTCGGTGTCGAACTCCATCACGTCGATCACCTCGATCGAGCAGCGCCGCCCGTCCCAGTCGAGTTCGACGCGAAAGGGCACGGCGCCGTAGCCGTTGTGGGTGGCGCGGACGGCGCCTTCGAGACTGGCGCGGGCCCGGCTTTGCCCCAGGCCCTCGCGGTAGAAGCGGGCGATGGCGTCGATGCCCTGATGCACCGGCGTGCCCACCGGGTCCTCGACCGTGGCATCGGGTGCGTAGAGCGCCAGGATGCCGTCGATATCGCCGGCGTCCACCAGCTGAACGTAGAGGGCCATCTGGGCCTGGATCTGTTTGGGGGTAAGCATGTCGTCGTTCCTCGAGCCGCTTATCGGGCGTACACACGCGGCTCCGCGGGAGCCCTGTGGGGCCGAGTCTGGCGACTGGGGCACCGCGCGGAATCGTCCGCATGGACGATCCCGAAGGATGCAGGGCGGCGGGGCAGGCAGGTGCCTGCCCCGCCGCGAACCTCAGAAGCTGTACTTGGCGCTGAACGCGTAGTAGTCGCGGTCGGCCAGCGGGCGCTTGTCCAGATCGGCGCTGCCCAGGAAACCGTTGTAGGCGATCCCCAGTTCGAGGTTGTTGAGGTACTTGCCGTTGAGGCCGACGCTCACGCGCTTGTCGCCCTCGCCGACCAGGCTGCCGAAGGCACCCGCCACCGCGGCGGTGCCGCTGGCCTGATGGGCGAAGGAGATCGGCATGTTCAGGTCCCAGCCGTCGATGACGTTGTTCCACGACGGGGTCATCAGCAGCTGGTAGGCCCAGGCGTTGCGGTCGTAGGTGAGTTCATCGGAGCGGGTGCCGGCGAACTCGAAGGCATCGACGTCGTTGACGTGCAGGTAGGCGAGCTCGGCGATGAAGGTGGTCTGGTCCGACAGCGGCATCGGGCCGGTGAGGTAGATCGCCGAGAGCTGGCCCTGGGTGGCGTCGGCGCGGGTGGCGGACGGGCCGATCAGCGAATCGACCAGCACCGGGACGCCCTCCTTGTAGCTGATCTCGCCGGCCAGGTTGACGTCGCCCAGGCGGGTCGAGAAGCTCGCCCCGCTCAGCTTGATGTCGTCGAAGTACACCACGCTGTACGAGGTCGGGAAGCCGCCGTCGAAGTTCAGCGCCACGTTGGGGTTCTTGTCGTGGTAACGCAGGTAGTAGAGGCTCGCCTCGCTCTCGGCACCGAGGTCGAAGCGGGCGCTCACCCCCCACTGGCCGCTGTCGCGCGGCTCGTCGTCCGCGCCCTTGGGAATCGTGAAGCCTGGCGCTGCGTAGATGAACTGGGCGCCCGGGCCGATCATGTCGGCGTAGGAGAAGTAGCTGCCAACCGGGTCCAGTTCGGTGCGCTTGTACTCGTACTGGTAGTAGGCCGCCAGGCCGAAGTCCGGGTTGAGCTGCCACTGGGCGAACAGCTGACCGACCGGCAGCAGGATGTCCTTCACCTCGGTGGCCGGCACGTTGGCCTTGGTGGCATCCGCTGGCGACTGGGCGCCGGCGATGTTGGGGAAGAACAGGCTCTCCCCCCACTGCACCACCTGGCGACCGGCGCGCAGGTTGAGCATCGACTGCTCGCCGGTCTGCAGGCTGCCGTACAGATAGGCGTCGAGGAGGCGGCTGCGGCTGCCGGCGCGGTTCTTGGCCTGCGAGCTGAAGTGGTCGTGCGCGCCGCTCTTGTTGACGGTCTCCGGGGAATCGTTGTCGTTGGCGTGGAAGTACACGTCGTCGTAGAAGGTGCTGGCGCGCACGAAGCCGCCGTAGTTGCGGTACTTCAGGTCGAGTTCGCCGAGCAGCGCCACCCGGTTGTTGATCATCGCCCCGCCCTTGAAGTTGCGGTTGCCGTCGTCGGAGTTGACCGTGGTCGGCAGGCCGCTCTCCGGGTCGATCGGCCCGTCCACCAGGGCCCGGGCCGGATCGTGCTGCCGCCAGGCCGCGGCATAGGAAAGGTTGACCACGTAGTCGGCGCTGACTTCGTCGCCCAGCTCGAAAGAGCCGGCCGCTACCGGCGCGCCGAGGGGCAGCAGCCAGGCGCCGAGCAGCCATGGTCCCAGCCGGCCATTCACCATCGCCCTATCTGCAAAATGCTTCATCATCTGTCTCCTGATTGCCTGCCGCGCGGAGCTTCTTTTGCTCGATCAGGGCGCAGCAGGTCGCAGCGACGACGGCATGCCATCGTCGCCGAGCCCGTGTGGGAAGTTGGGGAAATCCCGATTCGCCGAATCCGCTCAGCGGCCCGCCTGGCGCAGCATGTCGGTGGTGTACATGAAGGGCTTCAGCCGGTCGCCGTTGAGCCGCGGCGCCGCGCCCTCGTTGGTCAGGCGGTCGGCGAGGTAGGCCCCGGACATCAGGTCGTGGTAGACCGTGACCCCGGCGTGGAACACCCGGGCGTCGTAGGCGTAGAAGGTGTTCATGAAGTTGGTGCGCCACAGCTGGCCGCGCGCGTCGTAGTTGTCGGCCATCACCGCCTGCCAGCTGTCCTCCTCGATGTACAGCACGCGCTTGGCGTAGCGGTGGCGATAGCCTTCCTTGAGGGTGGCTTCCAGCACCCAGACGCGGTGCGGCTCGTAGCGCATGAAGCGCGGGTCGATGCTGCCGGCCTTGAGCAGGTCGGCATACTTCACGTCCGTGCCTTCCAGCCGGTAGCCGTTGTAGGGGATGTACAGCTCGCGCTTGCCGACCAGCTTCCAGTCGTAGCGCTCCGGGGAGCCGTTGAACAGGCGGTCGTCGTCGATGGTGCGGAAGCCGCCCACGCCCAGCGGCATGTCGAAGCCGAAGCCGGGGGACTGGCGCACGCGGCGGGCGCCGGGGTTGTACTGCCAGCTGGTCTGCGGGTTGGTCAGCTCGTTGAAGTAGGTATAGGTCATCGACGCCTCGCCCTTCTGGCGCTCGGGCTTGAGCACGGTTGCCCGCGAGTAGGCGAACACCCCCGTGGTCGGCTGGCCGAGATCCTCCGGACCGCCGGTCTTGTCGAGGATCTCGTAGCGCATCTGCCCCCAGGCCGCCTTGCCGTCCGGATAGACCACCGCCTGGTCGTACACCGCATCCTCCTCGAGGACGTAGGCCGGCAGCAGCATGTTGCGCAGCAGTTCGTCGCCGTTCTGCGGGATCGGGAACGGCGTGCCGCCCTTGAGGGCCTTCACGCCCATGTTGCCGTCCTCCAGCTCGGCAACGAGGGCGTTCTCGCGAGTGATGTCGCAGCGCACGTCGTCGAGGCGGAAGTCGCGGTGGCTGGGGTAGACGGGGATGGCGAAGGTCTGCGGATACTTGCGCAGCAGCGCCTTCTGCCCATCGGACAGGCGCTGCTCGTACTGCGCCATGTTCTGCGCGGTGATGGTGTAGAGGGGCTTCTCGTCGGCGTAGGGATCGGGGTGGCGCGCCCCTACGCCGGCGAACTGGATGCCGGGCGGGGTGCCCAGCCATTTGCCAGAGAAGGCCGGGATGGAACCGTCGGCGTTGGCCGCCTTCTCGGCGCCGAAGCAGGTGAGTTCGTTGCCGAGTTTCTGCGCCTCGGCCCCGTCGATCTTGGCCCAGCTACCCTGGGCGACCAGCATCAGCAGTGCTGCCAGCGGCAGGCTGCTACGAAACGGGATATTCATGGCATTCCTCTTGTTCTTGTTGTGCACCAGGCCGCTCCCGACGGGGAGCGGTCCGTTCGTCATCGTTTCCGGCGGCACGCAGCCGCTCAGACGTGCTCGTGGCGCTTGACCTTGGTTTCGGTGGTGATGAAGGTGGCACCGGTCTCGCAGGCGTAGGCGTGCACGTAGGCCTCGGCATCCAGGCAGACCTCCGGGGCCAGCAGGCCCTCGCCGAACACCTTGCCGGCCAGCCAGGCCTCGATGGCCAGGCGCGCGCAGGTCGGGGTCGGGTCGGAGGTGCTGTCCGCGGTCTCCTCGACCGGCAGATCGAGGTGCTGCTCCAGCACCGAGCAGACCTCGGCGCCATCGCGCTCGCCGATCACCTCCACGCGGAAGACCACTGCCCAGGGCTCGTCGGAGAGGTCGACGGTCATGCTCTTGCCGCCGGCCTCACTGGTCAGGTGGTGAGTGAGGAACTTCAGCGGCGAGATGCCCAGTCCTTCGATCACCTCGGGGCTGCCCAGCCCCAGGTCGATCAGCTTGCGCCAGATTTCCGAGCCGGCTTCGGGGAAGAAACCGATGCGGTTGGTCACCTGCTCCAGGCCCTTGACGAAGTGCGGCAGGGTGACGGTTTCGCCATGGCCGATGAAGAACGACGGATAAGCCTTGAACGGCGCGGAATACGGCACTTCGAGGCGACCGCCCCAGCCCGGCATCTTGCGGTACTCGCCGTCGACGAACTGCACCACCTCGCCGGCGGTGATATGCATCATGTGGTCGACCACCGCGGGCGACAGCAGGCCCGGCAGGAAGGGCACGGCGGTGGCCAGGTGGATCTCGCGCACCTTGTCGAGGCGGTCGGCGAGCAGGCGGGCCATCACGTTGGTCAGCCCCGGGGTCGAGCCGCAACCGATGATCAGGCGGATCCCCGCCTGCAGCGCGCGCTGCTGCCAGGACGGATCGAGGAACAGCTGCTCGGCCACATCGTGATCGTCGTTGATGTCGATGTAGTCGACCCGCGCGCGCAGCGCGGCCTCGATGACCGGCACGGCGCTGCGGTAGAACGGGCCCACGGCGTTGAACACCAGATCGACGCCGTCGAGCAGCTCGTCCAGACAGGCGGGGTCGAGCACATCGGCACGCACGCCGCGCACCCGCGGGCCCAGCTCGGCGGCGAGCTTCTCGGCAACGGCGAGATCGAGGTCGCCGACCACGCACTCCAGCTCGGGGTGGCGCGGGACCAGCTGCCGCGCCACGTTGGCGCCCACGTTGCCGCATCCCAATAGCAAGACTTTCATGCTTGTTTCCTTCTTTTTCTGGTTGTCGTTCTTCTGCAAGGCATTCGCTGCGCGGGCACGGCCCGCTCAGACGAGGTTGAACTTGTCGGCCCAGCGCGCCGCCGGGATCAGCACGCGGCGGATCTTGGTTTCGAACAGGCCGGGGAACTGCACGGCCCTGGGGGTTTCCAGCGGCAGCAGGCAGTTGGCCAGGCGGCCGGCGACCAGCGACTCGGCCAGGTTGACGCCCAGCATCGGGCCGAGGACGTTGCCCCAGGAGCCGAAGTTGTTCAGCGCCAGCACACCGTCGGCGACCTGGTACAACTTCGGGTAGCAGGCGTCGTAGACCGAGGACGAATTGGCGGTCATGCCGGTCCAGTAGGACTCCAGCTCGATGGGCGTATCGCCCAGCTGCGGGTAGGTGCGCCGCAGGTAGCGCAGGAAGTAGGCGAAATGATCCACCGCCCGTTGCGCGCGGCCGGCGGCCGGAATGGTCGCCGTGATCAGGCGGTTGCGCCCGTCGATGACCAAGGGATACAGGCCGGCCGGATACTGCATGAGGGCGACCCGCGCCGGGTTGATGATCTCCAGCGCCGCCTGGGGCAGCGGCCGGGTCGCCAGGCCGCAGGCCACCAGCGGGAACTGGGTGCGCGCCAGCTCCGGGAAGAAGGCATTGCCGACGTGGCCGTTGGTGCACAGCACCACCTGCTGGGTGCGCACGCTGCCGACGGCGGTGCGCACGCGCCAGGACGAGCCGCTGCGCTCGCAGCCCACCACGCTGGAGTTGCCGTACACCCTGGCGCCCAAGCGGGCGGCGGCGGCGATCATGCCGTTGGTGAACAGGAACGGGTTGATCCGTCCGCCTTCGCGCCAGTGGATGCCGTAGCTGTAGGCGTCGGTGCCGAGCAGCTCCTTGAGGCGCACCGCGCCGACCACATCCAGGTCGTAGCCCAGGGCCTTCCACTTCTTCACCTTGGCGTCGAGCGCAGCGTGCCGGCGGCTGGCTGCATCGACCATGCCGGACTGGGCCGCATCGGCTTGCAGGCCATGCTTGCGGCACAGCTCGAAGACCACGTTGCGGTGCTCGATGAAGTAGTCGGTGAAGCGCTTTCCGCCGTCGGCATGGGCATGTAGCGGCTCGAACGAGCCCAGATAGGGCTGCACATGCCCGGCGTTGCGCCCGGAGGCGCCACTGCCCGGCTGGTCGGCCTCCAGCACCACCACGCGAACACCGCATTCGGCCAGACGCAGGGCCAGCGAAGCGCCGGCCAGCCCGGCGCCGACCACCACCACATCCGCCTCGATGTCCCGATCCAGGGCCGGGTAGGCCGGGATTTCCCCTGGCAGCGGCCAGCCGCTGAAGCGAATGGGCACTACCCCTGCTTCATAGGCATCCGCTACCGGAAAGACGGGAACCTGTCCCGCCACTGCATGCCGAAACCCTCGCCAACTCACTGCCGCCTCCTCGAATTCACTGCGCAGCACACGCTGCGGACTGCTCGGGGCGCGACGGGATCGCACCGCCACTGCCTGTCGCAGCGGTTTCGATCCTATTGAGGAGGGGAAGCGGCGCTCCAGTACCAGCTGGTACTGCCGAGGGAAATCGGCCGCTGGGTAGACTCCGGGCCGGACTTCCCGACCCATCACCTGAGAGATCGAGCATGGCGCGTATGCAACAGACGGCAGTGGCGCTGGACGGCGCAGCGCTAGCGGAGGCTGCCGAGGAGCGCCTCGCGCCCCAGGCAGCGGCGGCGGCCCTGCCCGACCAGCGTCAGGGCTGGCGCGTGGTCGTTGGCCTGGCGGTGGTGCTGTGCGTGATCTTCGGCACCACCATCAGCGCCCTTGGCCTGTTCACCCTGCCGATCACCGCGGACCTGCACTGCAGCCACGAACAGGCCGCGCGCATGGCCACCGCTTTCATGCTCAGCATGACCCTGAGCATGCCGCTGGCCGGCTGGCTGCTCGACCGCCTCGCACCGCGCCCGGTGATGACCGCCGGCAGCGTGCTCGCCGCGCTGGGCTACCTGCTCGCCGCCGGCAGCCCCGACATCGACCGCCTCACCCTCGCCCTGGCACTGGCCGGCATCGGCGTCGGCGCCTCGACCTACGTGCCGGCCATGACCCTGGCCTCGCGCTGGATGGCCCCCGCCCGGCAGGGCCTGGCCTTCGGCATCCTGCTCGCCGGGGCGGCCATCGGCGGGGTGATCTTTCCCAACCTGCTCACCCGGCTGATCGGCGAACTCGGCTGGCGCAGCGTCATGCAGCTCGTCGCCGGCCTGATCCTGCTGGTCTGCGTGCCCCTGCTGCTGTGGCTGGCGCGCCTGCCCGGAGCGCCGGCGGCGGCCAGCTCCCACGCGACGGCGGCGCTTCCCGGCCACGCCATCGGCCAGGTGCTGCGCATGCCGCGCTACTGGCTGTGGATCGCCATGCAGCTGCTGCTGACCATGAGCGGCGTGGGCATCTACATCTCGCTGGTTTCCTGCCTGGTAGCGGCCGGCTACTCGGCGCAGGCCGCCTCCGGCTGGTACGCCGGGGTGGGTGCCGCCTCGCTGGCGGGCAATTTCCTGTTCGGCGCGCTGAGCCAGCGCTTGAGCGCCAGGACCATCCTGCTGTGCGGCAACGCCATCGGCGTCGCCGGCCTCCTCTGCCTGCTGCTCGCCCAGCACCCGGCCTGGGGCCTGGCGGCGCTCGCGGTGTTCACCCTGAGCTGGGGCACCACCTTCAACCTGGTCAACCAGCTCGCCCCGCTGCTGCTGGTGGACGCCGTGGGCCAACGCAACTTCGGCAGCCTGCTCGGCATCGGCAACCTGCTCGGCGGGCTCGGCGCGGCGTTCGGCCCGGCAGCCGTCGGCTACCTGGTCGACGCCACCGGCAGCTACGCCCCTGCCCTGCTGCTCTGCGCGGCCCTGGCGGCCGCGGCCAGCGTGCCGATTGCTCTGCAGCAACGGCACCGAGTCGCCTAGTGCGCCGGTCAACGCAGCAGGGCGAAGCTCTTGAACAGGATCCGCACCAGGTCGGTCTGCCCCTTGATGCCCAGCTTGGCGTAGATGTTCTTCGAGTAGTTGCGCGCGGCGGTCACCGCGATGCCCATCTGCCCGGCGGCTTCGCTGATGGTCTGGCCGCAGGCCAGCAGCGCGGCCAGTCGGGCTTCCTGACGGGTCAGATCCAGCAGTTGGGCGATCAGTTCCGCTGCGGAACCGCCCGAGACCTGCTGCATGGCCAGGTTCTCGGTCAGCTCCGAAAGGTAGATGATCACGCTCGGCACATGCCGGCCCTGGAAGTAGGCGAGCAACGGCGCCGGCGTCACCAGCATGCCCAGCAGCACGCCATCCAGGGCCGGCACGCGCACCAGCTCACCACGGTAGGGGCCGCCGTCGTTCTGTGCCCTGGCCGCGATGGCATTGGCGACCGCCTTCTCCAGCGCCCGCTGGACCGCGCGGTCCTGCAACTGCAGGCGGCCGTGGCTGAGCTCGATGCCCTGGTGCTTGTCGATGATGGCCCGGGCGGCCCGGTTCACGCAGAGCAGTTGAGCATCGCCATCGAGCAGCAGGCAGCCGAGGACCAGATGATCCAGGCAGCCTTCGTAGATCGACTTTTCCGCCTCCTGGCGCTTGAGCCGGGCGTAGAGGCCGAGGGCGCGGGTCAGGTGGGGCAACAGCGCCCGGATCAGCTCCAGGTCGCCGGCTGCAAACGGCCGCTGCGGATCGGACCGCCCGCGGATCACGTCGATCCAGCAGCGCATGCCGCCGGGCTCGGCAAAGCAGGTCCGCAGGCAGCTGGCGAGATTGATGAATTCCATGTGCGCGGCGCACTCGGCCTCCACGTCCTCGGGGCCGAAGACGACCACACCGCCTGGATCAAGCGACTTCGGGTTGACCAGCTCGATGTGCGCGAAGCGCTCGCGGTAGAGCCGCTCCGCCAGCAGCCAGTCGGTGTCGTCGCCCGCCTCGACCGCCATCACCTGGATATCGGTCGGCCGATCCTCGGCGTGCAGCAGGGTGACCGTGACGTTGATGGCCGCCAGCACCTGGCGCAGGCGCTCGGCCAGGGCGGCCCAGGGCCGGGCCTCGTTCAGTCCTTCGTAGACCAGCCCAATCAGTTCGGGCAACACGGCGCCGCCTGCCGGTGACGGCGCGGGCGGGCGTTTCAGGACAGCGGCAGCCTGCATGGAATCACCTCCTGGCGGGCATCGCCCTCGCCGGGAGGGGAAGGACGTGGCCTCGGCGCACGGTCGACCGGATGGACGGCCCTGGCTGCGGATTCAATCGCAGCGTCGGGGGAGCGCCATCGTCCGCTGGGACTAAGCCGGCCTGGCAGGATGAAGACTGGTTTGCAGGGGAGTCCTGCGGGCCCCGGGACACCGCAGGAGCTTGCCGTCAGCACCGAGCGGGCGAGGGATAGCCGGCCAGGAACGCCGCCACGAAGTTCTCCAGCGCCTCGTCCGGCAACCGGTTGATGCCGGCGGCACGCTGGCGGCCGCCGCCGCTGGGGTAACGCCGGCAGAAGTCGTCCGCCGCCAGCGTCGCGTCGGCGGGCACCCGCAGGCTGAACTGCCAGTCGCCGTCGCTGCGTACCGACAGCAGGCCGAGCGCCCGTTGCGGATCGGCGGCGGCCAACTGGTTGGCCAGCACCCCGCTGACCCGCCGCGCCCAGGGCGCGTCAGGCAGGCGGTAGATCCGGGCCCCCGGCCCCTCACGCCAGGGGCGCAGTGCGGCGGCCTCGGCCATGTCGGCCGCATGGCCCTCGCGCATGCGCTGGAAGCTTGGGCTGTCACGCACGAAGTCGAGCGGATCCTGGTACGGCAACAGCTCCGCCGCCAGTTCCAGCGGGTCGAAATGCAGGTCGTCCAGCCGCTCGCCGTAGGCGTTGTAGTTGAGCAGCAGGCCCAGCTCGGCGAGCAACTCGGTGTCGCCCTCCCCCAGCCCGTGGCGCAGGGCCAGCGCCCGCGCCGGTCCCGGCATGCCGTCGCCGAAGGCCGCCGCCACCGCCCAGCGGTGGAAGCGGCCGTCGAGGAAACGATCCACCAGCAGGCTGGTGCAGACCTCCGCGGCGGTGTCGATGAACGACGCGAACGCCGGGTGCTCCGGCAGCTCGCCGGCGAAGTGGTGGTCGAAGTAGCGCACCCGGGCACCGCCCGCGAGCAGCCGCGCGACGTCCGCGCGGTTGCTGTCGTGGGCGATGTCCAGCACGGTGACCCGCTCGCCCGGCCCGGCCTGCACCCGCTGCAGCAGGGCGATGTCGCGCTTCACCCCGCTGACCAGGCGCACTGCCGGGTCCAGTTCCCCGGCCAGGCGCAGCTGCTGCAGGGCACAAAGGCCGTCGGCGTCGCCATTGAAGGCGCAATGATCCAGCATGTTCGCCTCCTCAACGCATCCGCTCGCCGCCGTTGGCGTCGAGCTGGGCGCCGTAGCGGGCGCGATAGGCGCCGTAGTCCTGCTCTAGGCGCTCCTCGTCCAGGCCGAAGGCCGCCGCGTCGTACTGGTGGGCCGCGCGCTTGTCGCGGGCGTTGCCGGCCAGCCAGGCCTCCATCGCCGCACGGGTAGCCGGCGCCAGCTCCAGGCCGGCGAAGCGGTAGATGCGCTCCACCACCGCCAGGGGGGCGTTCACGGTGTCCTCGAACTGCACGTCGAGGAAGGCCGCGGCGGGCATCCGTTCGCGGACCGCCATGCTGTGGCGCAGGGCGCGGGCCATGCGGCTGTTCCACTGCTCGCCGACCTGGGCCGGATCGGCCTGGTCGCTGTACATCTGCCAGAGGGTATGGACGAAGCTGGCCAGCGACGGAATGGTCTTGCCCGGGTCGCGGTGGGTGAGAATCACCTGCGCGCGGGGGAACACCTGCAGCAGCAGCTCCAGGGTGTGCAGGTGCTGCGGGCTCTTCAGCAGCCAGCGGCGGCCCGGCACGATCCCGCGGCGGGCCTGCTGCCACTGCAGGAACTGCAGCATCTTCTTCAGGTAGACGTAGACCTGGCTCTGGTCCTGCTGGTCGAGCCAGGCGGTGTAGTCCGGCACGTTGACGTAGGAGTCCATGGCGCAGAGGAACGAGTGCTCCATGAGCATGAACTCCTCGTCCGGCTGCTCGGCGTCCAGCGGATGGATGGCGAGGATCTGCGGCACGAATTCGATCATCGCCGCCACCTCGCCCCGCGCCCGGCCGATGCGCTGCTCCGGCTGCTCCAGGCTTTCCCCGGGCAGCGGCGCCGGGTAGCGGGTCTCCCACCACTGCGCCTTGCTGAACTGCGGGTCCACCGCCAGCAGGCGCTGCAGCAGGGTGGTGCCGGTGCGCGGCAGGCCGACGATCACCAGCGGGTCGTCGACGGGCTGCGCGAGGATCTCCGGGTAGCGCTTGCAGTAGTCCTCGATCACCAGGCGGTTGGCCAGCTGCGACACCAGCTTCTCGCGCAGCAGGGCCGCGCCCTGGGACGACAGGCGGGCCTGGCTGTGCAGCGCCGGCTCCAGCACGCGCAGGGCCTGGCGGAAATCGCCGGGGCCGAAGTCGTCCAGCCCGCCGGCGCGGGCGCTGGCCTCGGCCAGCAGGCTGTCCGGGGCGAAGGAAACGGAATGGCTCATTGCAGCTCCTTGAGGTGGTCGAGCTTGACAACGCGGGTAGTGGGATGGACCGGCTGCACGGCGCCGACCCAGCGCAGGCAGTAGGTGCCGTTGGCATGGCCGGCGGTTTCCAGCCAGTTCGGCAGGCCGGGATCGCGGTGACTGAGCACCAGGCGCACGCCGCCTCGCCCGTCGAGTTGTGCCGAATGCTTGTTCAGGCAGATGCGGTGGTAGCGGTAGTCCAGCGACTCCATCCAGTAGTTGTTGATCTGCAGGTTCCAGAAGTCGCAGTCGGGCACCTGAGCCACTTCGATCAGCAGCGCCTCGTCCTCCGCCAGGTTCCAGTAGCCGTGGTAATAGAAGATGTTCGGATCGCCGCCCACGGCCTGGCACAGCGCCTGGTCGGCCGGCGGCAACTGGTTCGGATGCGCCTGGTAGCCCTCGGACCAGTCGGCGAACAGCCGCGCGGTGTTCTCGACGAAGCTGGCAGCCCGCCCCAGGCTCTGCTGCAAACGCTCGGCGCTCAGCGGCTCCGGCTGCTGCTGGCTGTCCAGCCGCTCGATGCGCAGCTGGGCGGGCTGCTCGGCGCCGCGGTCGAGGAAGGTCTGGCGCACGATCAGCGCGTTGCTCGCCGGTTCCAGCCGCAGCCAGTTGCCGCTGGCCGGCGGCTCCTGGCTCAAGATCAGCTCGAAGCTGCCGTCGGCCTCCAGCTGCAGCTGGCTGGCGTCGATGAAGCCGGTCTGGATCATCGTGCCGTCGCTCTCGTAGCCACCCTTCTGGGTGCCGAAGCTCAGGTAGGCCACGCTGCCGCGCCGGCCGCTGACCCGGTACTGCCGCTCGCCGTTGAGGCGCGCGTACTGGTACAGGTTGTCCGGGTTGTCGGCGCCGATCTTGGCCGTCTCGTGGGACGGCGAGAAGAAGCCGGGGAAGTCCGGGTCGGCGAACTCCAGGTGCATTTCCAGGGCAATGCGCAGCAGGCGGGTGAGGTAGCGGTAGCCCTCGGCGCGGTTATGCGGGTCGCTGGGCGCCTCGGCCCGCAGTATCTGCTCGCCGGCCCGCTTGAGCTGGTCGCAGAAATCGCTCCAGACCTGTCCGCTGCACACCTGCCGTTCGATCTCGTCTATCGCCATGTCGGTCTCCTCTGGTCCGGCGCAGGGCGCGCCGCTGTCGTCACCTTAGGGAGGCCACCGGCAGCGATTCTTCGTCTGGGCGGACTAAAAAGCGCCGGGCCGGGGCGCAGCCGCAAGCCCTGCTGTCGAGGGCAGGAAAAGTTCGTCTGACCAGACGAAGAAGCGCCAGCGGCAGCTTCCCTACCGTGGAAAAAAGCCGGCCCGCAGCCCGCGGTGCCGGACCCTCCCACGGAGACGAGCGATGCTGACTCACCTGCAACGCCTGGAAGCCGAAAGCGTCCAGATCATCCGCGAAGTGGTCGCCGAGTGTGAAAACCCGGTGATGCTCTACTCCATCGGCAAGGACAGCGCAGTGATGCTGCACCTGGCGATGAAGGCCTTCGCCCCGGGCAAACCACCCTTCCCCCTGCTCCACGTCGACACCACCTGGAAGTTCCGCGAGATGATCGCCTTCCGCGACCGGACCGCCGAGCGCCTGGGCCTGGAGCTGCTGGTGCACGTCAACCCCGAAGGCGTCGAGCGCGGGATCAACCCCTTCGAGCACGGCTCGGCCCTGCACACCGACGTCTGGAAGACCCAGGGCCTCAAGCAGGCGCTGGACCACTACGGCTTCGACGCCGCGTTCGGCGGCGCCCGCCGCGACGAGGAAAAGTCGCGCGCCAAGGAGCGGGTGTTCTCGATCCGTTCCGCGCAGCACCGCTGGGACCCCAAGCAGCAGCGCCCGGAACTCTGGCACCTGTACAACACGCGCAAGCGCAAGGGCGAAAGCCTGCGGGTGTTCCCGCTGTCCAACTGGACCGAGCTGGACATCTGGCAATACATCTACCTTGAGCAGATTCCCATCGTCCCCCTGTACCTGGCCCAAGAGCGCCCGGTGGTACGCCGCGACGGCACGCTGATCATGGTCGACGACGAGCGCCTGCCGCTGCTGCCCGGCGAGACGCCCGAGCTGCGCAAGGTGCGCTTCCGCACCCTGGGCTGCTACCCGCTGACCGGGGCCATCGACAGCGAGGCCGACAGCCTCGAAGCCATCATCCAGGAGATGCTGGTGAGCCGCACCTCGGAACGCCAGGGCCGCCTGATCGACAGCGATTCGACCGGTTCCATGGAGAAGAAGAAGCAAGAGGGGTACTTCTGATGAGCGCGATTACCAACCTGGACCAGTACCTGCAGCAGCAACAGCACAAGGACCTGCTGCGCTTCATCACCTGCGGCAGCGTCGACGACGGCAAGAGCACGCTGATCGGCCGCCTGCTGTACGAAACCAAGGTGCTGTTCGAGGACCAGCTCGGCCAGCTCGAAGTGGACTCGAAGAAGCTCGGCACCCAGGGCGGCGAACTGGACTTCGCCCTGCTGGTGGACGGCCTGGCCGCCGAGCGCGAACAGGGCATCACCATCGACGTGGCCTACCGCTTCTTCGCCACCGACAAGCGCAAGTTCATCGTCGCCGACACCCCCGGCCACGAGCAGTACACCCGCAACATGGTCACCGGCGCCTCCACCGCCGACCTCGCGGTGATCCTCGTCGACGCCCGCCAGGGCCTGCTGGCGCAGACCCGCAGGCACAGCTTCCTGGTGTCCCTGCTGGGCATCCGCCAGGTCGTGGTGGCGGTGAACAAGATGGACCTGATGGACTATTCGGAGGCGGTGTTCCGCGACATCGAGGCCGAGTACCGCGCCTTCGCCGCGAAACTCGGGCTGACCGACATCCAGTGCATCCCACTCTCCGCGCTCAGGGGCGACAACCTGCTGGAGCGCAGCGCCAACATGCCCTGGTACCAGGGCCCCAGCCTGCTGCAGCACCTGGAAAGCGCCCCGCTGGACGACAGCCGCGCCAGCCGCGCCCCCTTCCGCCTGCCGGTGCAATGGGTGAACCGGCCCAACCTCGACTTCCGCGGCTTTGCCGGCAACGTCGCCGCCGGCAGCCTGCGCGTCGGCGAATCCATCCGCGTGCTGCCTTCGGGCAAGCAGAGCCGCGTCGCCGGCATCCTCGGCATGGCCGGCGAGCAGCAGGAGGCGCTCTGCGGCCAGGCGGTGACCCTGAGCCTGGAGGACGAGATCGACATCAGCCGCGGCGATCTGATCACCCTGGCCGACGCGCCGGCGGCGGTGGCCGACCAGTTCGAGGCCACCCTGGTGTGGATGGGCGAGGAACCGCTGCTGCCCGGGCGCCCCTACCTGATGAAGATCGGCTGCCGCACCCTGGGCATGAGCTGCGCCACCCTCAAGCACAAGGTCAACGTCAACAGCCTGGAGCACCTGGCGGCCAAGACCCTGGAGCTGAACGAGATCGGCGTCGGCAACCTCAGCCTCGATCTGCCGATCCCCTTCGACGCCTACGCGGACAACCGCGATACCGGCGGCTTCATCGTCATCGACCGGCTGAGCAACCAGACCGTCGGCGCCGGCATGCTGCACTTCGCCCTGCGCCGGGCGCAGAACGTGCACTGGCAGGCCATCGACGTCGACGGCGCCGCCCGCGCCGCGCTGAAGGGCCAGACACCGCGCATGCTGTGGTTCACCGGCCTGTCCGGGGCCGGCAAGTCGACCATCGCCAACCTGGTCGAACGCAAGCTGCACGCCCTCGGCCGGCACACCTACCTGCTCGACGGCGACAACGTGCGCCACGGCCTGAACCGCGACCTGGGCTTCAGCGAAGTCGACCGGGTGGAGAACATCCGCCGGGTGGCCGAGGTGGGACGGCTGATGCTGGACGCCGGGCTGATCACCCTGGTCTCGTTTATCTCGCCGTTCCGCGCCGAGCGCGAACTGGCGCGCAGCCTGGCGGGCGACGGCGCCTTCCTGGAGATCTTCGTCGACACCCCGCTGGCACTGGCCGAGCAGCGCGATCCCAAGGGCCTGTACCAGAAGGCCCGGCGCGGCGAGCTGAAGAACTTCACCGGCATCGACTCGCCCTACGAGCCGCCGCTGGCGCCCGACCTGCGCATCGACACCAGCGGCGAATCGGCCGAGGCCGCCGCCGAGCGCATCGTCGCGTACCTGCTGGCGCAGTGAGGCGCCCTTCGCCCGGGGCCGCCAGCCGGTCCCGGGCGGCTGCAGATCACTTCCAAACCTATCAACTGAGTGCCCAACAGGAGCGAGTCATGGCCAAGGCCGAAAACATCGTTACCTCGATCACCGTGGAAATCGACGCCCCCGCCCGCGTGGTCTGGGAAGTGCTCACCGATCTGGACAACTACCACGAGTGGAACAGCTTCTGCCCGAGCATTCAGTGCGGCCTGCAGATCGGCGATCCGGTGCTGATGCAGGTACGCGCCCCCGGTAGCGACGAGACCTTCCCGGTCCACGAATACCTGGTGGCTTGCGACCCCGAGCAGCTGTTGTCCTGGGAGCAGCGCCCCGTCCCGGAAAACATGGACGCCGCGCGCCGCGATCAGTACATCACCGCCATCGACGCCAATCGCTGCAGCTATTTCACCACGGATATTTTCCTGGGTCTGAACCAGGACACCATCATGCGCGAGCACGGTGCCTGGGTGAAAAAAGGCTTCGACCAGATGGCTCTGGATCTGAAACGGCGCGCCGAAGCACTGCACGCCAGCCGTGCCTGAGCGGCCCATTCCTCACCACGACAATAAGAAAGAAGGTAATTGCCATGTTGCTCAAAGATAAAGTTGTCATCATTTCCGGTATCGGTCCCGGCCTGGGCATCAAGCTGGCCGTGCGCGCCGCCGAATACCAGGCCAAGGCCGTGGTGCTGGCCGCCCGCACCCCGGCCAAGCTGGATCAGGCCGAACAGGCCATCCGCGACGCGGGCTACGACACCCCGGTCCTCAAGGTCCCCACCGACATTGCCGATGTCGAACAGTGCCAGAAGCTCGCCGACCTGACGGTCGAACACTTCGGCCGGATCGACGCGCTGATCAATTCCGCCTACGCCCATGGCGCCTGGGGCAGTTCCTCCGCGTCGTCCATGGACGACTGGCGCCAGGCCATGGACGTCAACCTGTTCGGCACCATGCAGATGACCCAGGCCGTGCTGCCGCAGATGAAGCGGCAGCGCGCGGGCAGCATCGTCATGATCAACACCATGGCCACCCGCATCCCCAACCAGCTGGAATCCGGCTATGCCGTCTCCAAGGGCGCGTTGAAAACCGCCGTGCAGTACCTGGCGCAGGATCTCGGCCCGTTCGGCATCCGGGTCAACTCCACCTTCATGGGCTGGATGTGGGGCGCACCGGTGATCGGCTACTTCGAGAGCGAAGCCAAGCGCCTGGGCGTCACCATGGAGTCGCTGGTCGACCAGATCGCCCAGCAGATTCCGCTGCGCAAGATTCCCGAAGACGGCGACTGCGCCATGGCTGCCCTGTACCTGGCCAGCGACTACGCCAAGGTGATTACCGGCGCGCAACTGGACGTCAACGGCGGCCACTTTCTGCCGTGCTGACTAGCCGGGGCGACAGGGAAGTCGCTTCTAAGCCGATCAACTGATCGGCGCCTCCTGCTGGCGCGCCCGCGCCCGCCCCACGGTAGGGTGCGCCATGCGCACCGGGAATCCCGCGCGGAGGTTCCGGTGTGCACGGCGCACCCTACTGCATCACGGGATAGCCGCCACTAGGCCGAACGGACGATTTGCCGGCCCCGCGGCGCGCAAATACTGACCCCATCCAGCCCGACAACCACAACTAGAGAGGCGCGGATGCACAACTTCGAACACGCCCATGCACTGGCGGGCATCAGCGCTCGCGAACTCAGCGACCTGCTGGCCCTGACCTACCGCGGCCCGCTCGAACCCACGCCCTGGTCCGGCCTGCTGGAAGCGCTGCGCCTGCGCTTTCGCGCCAGCTTCATGACCCTGGTGCTGCGCAACCCCGCCCACGACCGCCCCGGCCTGATCGTCAACGCCTCGATCCATGGCCCGCACCTGCCGGGCGAGCCGTCCTACAGCGAGCACTACTATGCGATCTGCCCCTTCCTCGACTGGCCGGCCGGCCAGGTGGCCAGCGCCGACCAGGTGCTGGGCCAGGAGGCCTGGCTGGCCGACGACTTCTACCGGAGCTACCTGCAGCCGCTCGACCTGCGTTACGTGCTGGTGGCCAACCTGCGCACCGACGCCGGCATGCACTGCGCGCTGTTCGCCTGCCGCGGTCATGCGGCGGCGGACTTCGACGCCGCGGAACGGGCGCTGATCGAGCTGCTCCGGCCGCACCTGCAGCAGGCGGTGGACCTGCATTCGACGGTCGACGAACTGGACTCGGAGCGCCTGCTCTACGCCGCCACCATCGACCGCCTACTGGTGGGGACGGCGATCCTCGACGAAACCGGCAAGGTGATGCGCAGCAACCAGGCGGCCCAGCGCCTGTTCGCCGCGCACGATGGCCTCGAGTGTCGCCAGGACCGGCTGCGCGCCTATTCCGTCCAGGACAACCGCGATCTGCAGAAGGCCGTGCAGACGGTGCTCCTGCAGCGCCAGCAGGGCCGCGACGAGTCGCTGGAGGTGCTCACCCTGTCCCGCCCGACCGGCGAAGTGCCGCTGAACCTGCTGCTGCGCCCCATCGCCCTCAACTACGAAGGCCAGGGCAAGGCCCGGCGGCCGGCCGTGGCGGTGTTCATCCGCGACCCGAACGACTCGCCGCAGGCCTCGCGGCACCTGCTGCGCAGCCTGTTCCAGCTGACCCGCACGGAAACCGAGGTGGCCATGCTGATGATGGACGGCCTGACCCTGGACGAAAGCGCCGAACGCCTGTGCCTCTCGCGCAACACCGTGCGCGCCCACCTGCGCGGCGTCTTCGCCAAGACCGGCGCCACCCGCCAGGCCCAACTGGTCAAGACCCTGCTCAACAGCGTCGCCGCGCTGGCCTGATACCCCATCCTGCGCCCCTCCTCCCCCATGCCATCCCGCGGACGATGGCGTGGGCGGCTGCGCCGGTGTTACTGCGGAGCGAAGAAGCAAAAAAACCCGGCCTGAGCCGGGTAAAAGGTGACAGTGGGATAGACCTGTCAGCACGCACTGGTTTGCTGTCGGGGGGAGCACAGCCTCCCCCCTGTGCCCCGAATCAGGCGGAGCCACCGATCAGTTGGGCGTTGTCGACACGGATCTCCGCGCCGTTGATGAAGCGCGACTCGTCCGAGGCGAGGAACAGCACCACGTTGGCGATGTCCGCCGGGGCGCACATGCGGTTCTTCGGATCCTTCTCCAGCTCTTCCTGGGCAACCGGCTGACCGCCGTGCAGGGCGCTGGTCATCGGCGTGTTGACGCCGTCCGGATGCACGCTGTTGCAGCGGATGCGGTAGCCCTGCTGCTTGCAGTGCATGGCGATCGAGCGGGTCATCGCCGCCACCGCGCCCTTGGACGCCGAATAGGCACAGAACGCCGGCATGCCGCCGAGCGCCGCCATCGACGACATGTTGACGATCGAGCCGCCGCCGGTTTCCTTCATCGCCAGCACCGCGTACTTGCAGCCGAGGAAGTAGCCGGCGTTGTTGATGCCTTGCACCTTCTGGAACAGCTCCAGCGAGGTGTCCTCGATGGTGCCGACGGCGAGGATGCCGGCGTTGTTGACCAGCACGTCGAGGCGGCCGAAGGTTTCCAGGGTAGTGTCGATCACCCGCTGCCAGTCGGCTTCGCTGGCGATGTCGTGGCGCACGAACAGGGCGTCGCCGCCGATCTCGGCGGCCGCACGCTGGCCGGCTTCCTCGTTGAGGTCGGTGAGCACCACCCTGGCCCCTTCGCGGGCCAGCAGCCTGGCATCCTCCAGACCGATGCCACTGGCGGCGCCAGTCACGATGCACACCTTGCCTTCGACTCGTTTCATTGTTGTTCTCCCGTTGCTGGATCAGCGCGGATCGAGCCCGCAATCGACTGGATTCGATTGTTGCAACGGGTGGGAGGGGCTACATCGTCTGGGGAGACTAATCCCATTTGGCGCTCCCGCGAAGGCGGGAGCCCAGGTGCCACGGGCCTTCCGGATTGTCGCCTGCACGGGAATGACAACTTCTCCAGGATTTCCTCGGGAACACTGAAATTCGCTGCTGATCAGCGCTCCACGTGCTGCCGAACGATCAGCAATAACGCATGTCGGGTTCCGGCAGCGATTCCAGCGCCGGGCGCGCCAGCAGGTAGCCCTGGAACAGCGAAACGCCCATGTTCCGCAAGGTGTCGAGCTCTTCGGGCCGCTCGATCCCTTCGGCGATGATCTGGCAACCGAGTGCGTTGCACGTGCCGATCACGCCGGCGACGATGGCCCGCCTCACCGCATCGCGGTCGATATCCCGAGTCAGCGCCATATCCAGCTTGACGATATGGGGCTGGAAGTCCGCCAGCAGGTTCAGGCCGGAATAGCCTGCGCCAAAGTCGTCGATGGCAGTCAGGAAGCCACGCTGCCGATAGTCCTTGATGATCTTCAGGGCATGCTCGGGATTACGGATCTTTTCCGACTCCGTGATCTCGAAAATCAGGCGATCCGGCGAAAAGCCGACCTTGCGCGCAGCGGCCAGCGTCAGGCGGATGCAACTGGCCGGCTCATAAACCGCGTTGGGCAGGAAGTTGATCGACAGATAGGTCTGCATGCCGAGGCGTTGAGCGGTTTCGATCGCCAGCACACGGCAGGTCTGATCGAACGAATACATCTCGTCGGGCTTCACCGCGCCCAGCACCTGCGCCGCAGAGGCACCATCGGCGCCGCGAACGAGCGCCTCGTAGGCAAACACACTCCGCTGCTCGACATCGACGATCGGCTGGAAAGCCATCTTCAATTCGAGATGAAGTGGCTTGGCATCCCTGCAGCGGATGCATCCGATGAGTTCATCGTCAGCGTCCTCGAAAAAGTTTGATAAATACATCTGATCTCCTTGCGAGACTGGTTTCCCTGTGATCTTCAAGGAATCCTCGAGCGATTGATGGGCCGAACGATTGATGAGGCCATCTGCACGGCGCTCACCACGCCAGCGTTGCAGCGAACTCTACAACGCGCGATGACGCAAAGCACATAGCCGACCCACACTCGGCTCCAGCCCCCAGCTTGTTGCTACTGCAGGCATCAGCAGCGAAGTTGAGCCAATTCCGTGCAAAACATATCGGCTTTGCATGCCATGCTCTTGAGCACGCTGCGCATCCCAAAAAACAAACCCGGAGCCCGCCAGTGGCGGACTCCGGGTTGCGTTTGCCCCGCTGGAGTGTGGTTCAGGCGCCGCCCGGCCTTGCGATCAGGTACTGGCTGGTCGGCAGCACGTCGATCTTGTCGTAGTCGATGAAGCGCTTGCAGCTCTCCATCATCGCCGCCAGGTTGCGGCGGAACTTCTCCTCGTCGCCCGGGGCGTCGAAGAAGCTCTGCGGGTCGCTCATCGCCGCCGGCGGGAAGCACTCCTCGACGATGGCGTCGATGGCCGGCGCGCCGCGGGTCAGCGCGCGCACCACCACGTTCTGCACGTACTGGAAGTTGTCCTGGGTGTCGATGGCCACCTGGGTATGGCTGTTGTGCCAGATGTCCAGCCAGCCCTCGTGGGTGAGGCGCGGCGGGCGGGTGAGGAAGGCCAGCTGGGCGAAGCCGTGGGTGCGCTCGCCCGGGACGGCCGGGAAGCGGGTGTTGCGGATCGGCACCGACTCGGTGACCAGGTAGGCGGCCAGGCGCTCCACCGCACCGGCGATCACCGCGTCGAACGGGCGGCGGAACTGGGCGATGGCGCTGTCCAGCCACAGCGACACGCTGCCGTCCATCAGCGGCTGCAGGTTGGCCTGGCGCAGGCCGGCGGCGGGCTCGACGGCGGCGTCGGCGACGTTCACCTGCAGGCCGCGGGCGCCGAGCGCCAGCAGCTGTTCGGCGACCTCGCCGCGCAGGCGGCTGGCGAATTCTTCGGGATTGACTTGGCGATCACGCCAGACGACATAGACGACTTTTTCCATGGAAGCGCTGCCTTTCGAGGGATGGAATGCGTCCGCACCGGCGGTGCGGGCGCTTGGTATCCATTGCAGGGGCGAATTCATTCGCCCGGATACCCGGCAAAGGCGAATGAATTCGCCCCTACAGGATCCTTAGATCACCCGCGCCGGATGCGGCACGCGCGGCGCGCCCAGTTGCTCGCGGTAGGACGGCGGCAGGCGGCCGCCCTCCTCGCTGATGCCGTAACCCGGCGCCAGCTCGGCGGTCACCAGGGTCTGGCCGCTGAGGCTGGCCAGCGCCGGGTCGTCGAGCAGGGCGTGGATCACCCGGCCGTTGAATTCGGGGGTTTCCGCCTGGGCGAGGAACGCCTCGTACTGGTCGGCGCGTTCCTCGCTGGCGATGGCGGTGCGTTCGGTGCGCTGCGGACCGAGCCACAGAGACAGCGCGGCGACGCCGGTGCCCTCCAGATCGACCGCCATGTCGGCGGCCAGCTTGTCGCAGCCGGCCTTCTGCGCGCCGTAGGCGGGGCCGTGCATGTAGCAGCCGGCGCCGTAGGAGGAGACGAAGGCGATCAGCCCGCGGCCGCCGGCCAACAGCAACGGCGCGGCGTAGTAGCTGGCGACGTAGGCCGAGCGCAGGCCGACGTCGAGGATGCCGACCAGCTCCAGCGGCTTCTCCCAGAACGGGCCGGGATCGATGAGGTTCTCGTGGAGGAAGGTGGCGTTGTTGACCAGCAGGTCGAGACGCCCCTGCTCGCGGGCGACCTGCTCGAACAGCGTCCTGACCTGCGCATCGTCGGCGTGGTCGCAGGCCACCGGAATGCCCAGCCCGCCGGCGCGGGTCACCGCCTCGGCGGTTTCCTGGATCGAGCCCGGCAGCACCTGGCCGCGCAGTTGCGAGCCGCTGGTCGTGGTCGAGCGGCCGGTGACGTAGACGACCATGCCGGCGGCGCCCAGGGCCAGGGCGATGCCCTTGCCGACACCACGGCTGGCGCCGGTGACCACGGCGACCTGGCGATTCTCGCAACTCATGTCTGATCCTCTCGGTGGTTGTGCGCGGTGCGACCGTCCCTGGGCAATCCGGTCCTGTAGGGGCGAATTCATTCGCCCGGACACCCAGCCAAGGCGAATGAATTCGCCCCCGGGGGTCGTCCGGATCGTCGCCATCGCGCCGTCCGCCCGCATCGTCCGATGGGACTAACCGCCCAGCGGCCGATGCGGAGCACACCTGCCGGCAGTTAGTCTGTTCGGACGAGGTAGCCCCCTGCCCCGCTATCTATGGTAGGAACATCGCATCGGGCTCCCGTGGGCCCGCCACCGGCAGCAACGGGAGCGCCTCGTGCCCGGCGCCCTGCTTGCCACCTGAAGTCGAATCGCTGGGACTCAGCATGCATAACAACAAGATCCTGCCCGCCTCGCCGTCGCCGTTCAGCCCGCTGAAGATCGGCCCGCTGACGCTGAAGAACCGCTTCATCAAGTCCGCCACCAACGAGGGCATGGCCCGCGGCGGCACGCCCTCGAAGCAGCTGGTGCGCTTCCATGAGGCGATGGCCGCTGGCGGCACCGCGCTGACCACCGTGGCCTACTGCGCGGTGAGCCGCGACGGGCGCACCTTCCCCGACCAGATCACCCTCGACCGCGACGCCGTGCCCCACCTGCGCGTGCTCACCGATGCGGTGCACCGCCATGGCGGCGCGGCCTCGGCGCAGATCACCCATGGCGGCTGCTTCACCTTCCTCGAGGAGCTGTCCACGCCCCGGCCGCTGTCGGCCAGCGGCGGCTTCAACAAGGTCGGCATCATGAGCGGGCGCTTCCTCAAGCAGGCGATGAGCGAGGCCGACATGCAGCGCATCGCCGGCGAGTTCGCCCAGGCCGCCCTGCTCGCCCGCGAGGCCGGCTTCGACGCCGTGGAAATCCACATGGGCCACGGCTACCTGCTCAGCCAGTTCATCTCGCCGCTGTACAACAAGCGCCGCGACGCCTGGGGCGGCAGCCTCGACAAGCGCCTGCAGTTCCCCAGCCTGGTGCTGCGTCGCGTGCTGGAGGCGGTGGGCCGCGACCTGGCGGTGATCTGCAAGTACAGCGTCACCGAAGGAGCGAAAGGCGGCCACACCGCCGAGGACGGCGCCGCGGTGGCGCGCATCCTCGAGCGCGAAGGCGCCCACCTGCTGGTGCTCAGCGCGGGGATGAACGTCGAGTCCACCACCACCCTGTTCGGCTCGTCCTTCCCCAAGGAAAACCGCGTCTCCGTCAGCAACCCCATCGTGCGCGCGGCGATGACCATCCAGAGCTTCACCGAACCCAAGGTGGAGTTCCGCGAGCTGTACCTGCTCGAGCATGCGCGCAAGGTACGCGCCGCGGTGTCGATGCCGCTGGCCTACCTGGGCGGCGTGAAGACCGCCGCCAACGTGCAGCAGGCGCTCGGCGAAGGCTTCGAGGCGGTAGCCCTGGGTCGCGGGCTGATCTTCGACCCCGAGTTCGTCAACAAGCTGGCCGCGGGCGGCGCCGGCGCCACCGGCTGCACCTCGTGCAACCGCTGCGTGGCCATGATGTACACCCCGGGCGGCACCAGCTGCGTGCTGGGCACCCCCGGCGATGCACAGCTCAACGCCCAGCCCGCCCGCTCCTGACCAACCTTCGGCCCCCAGGCCAATCCCCTGTCCCCTGTAGGGGCGAATTCATTCGCCAAGCAGGCAACCGGCCTGCCCTTGGCAACCTCCGGGGCCGCGTTGCGGCCCATGGCGAATGAATTCGCCCCCACAGATCGAACAACAACAATCCAAGGAGATGCCCGACGTGACCCAGCGCGATGAACCCGGTAGCCCCCACTGGCATTCCCCCGTCCGCCAGCCGGAGCGGGTGGCCGACGCCGCGGCCGTGCCGTGGGATGATGCCGCCGACTTCCTGGTGGTCGGCTACGGCGGCGCCGGCATCGCCGCGGCGCTGGAGGCCGCCGAACAGGGCCTGGAAGTGCTGGCGCTGGATGCCTACGACGGCGGCGGCTCGACGGCGATGAACGGCGGCGTGGTCTACGCCGGCGGCGGCACCGCCATCCAGCGCGAGGCGGGGGTCGAGGATTCGGTGGACGACATGTTCCACTACCTCAAGCTGGAGACCCAGGGCGTGGTCAGGGACAGCACCCTGCGCCGCTTCTGCGAGCAGAGCGCGCAGATGATCGACTGGCTGAGCGGCCATGGCGTGCGCTTCGACAGCACCCTGTACGCGGCCAAGACCTCCTATCCGCCGCAGGGCTACCACCTGTACCACTCCGACAGTTCGCTGTCGCCGCGCGCCGCGGCGGTGGCCCGGCCGGCGGCGCGCGGGCACAAGGTCTACTCGCCGCCCACCTCCGCGCCGGTCGGCTTCGGCGTGCGCATCACCGATCCGCTGCGCGAGCGGGCCAGCCGGCTGGGCGTGCGCTTCATGGCGCAGACCGAAGTGCGCCAGCTGATCGTCGACCAGGACGACAACGTGGTGGGGGTCAAGGTCGTGCAGATCCCGCCGGGCGCGGCGGCGGCGCAGTTCGCCCGGCTGATGCAGCAGGCGGCGCGCTTCCAGCTGATGCTGCCGGCCAGCTTCCCCGGCTCCGGCATCACCAGCGGCATCGCCCTGCGCTACTGGCGCAAGGCCGAGGCGCTGAAGAGCGCGCACGCCGTCGAGCGGCGCATCCGCGCCCGCCACGGCGTGTGCCTGAGCAGCGGCGGCTTCATCCAGAACCGGCCGATGGCCAACCATTACGCGCCCGGCTACGCCGACAGCATGCCGCTGGGCTCGCTGGGCGACAACGGCAGCGGCATCCGCCTCGGCCAGAGCGTCGGCGGCGCCGCCGACCGGCTCGGCCGGATCAGCAGCTGGCGCTTCCTCAACCCGCCCAAGGCCTTCGCCGAGGCCATGCTGGTCAACGGCCGCGGCCAGCGCTACTGCGACGAGATGCTCTACGGCGCCGCCATCGGCCAGGTGATGGGCGACGAGCAGGACGGCACCGGCCTGCTGATCCTCGACCGCGCCCTGTACCGCAAGGCGTGGCACCAGGTGCGCAAGGACGACATGCTGCCGTTCCAGCGCCAGCCGGCGATCCTCGCCCTGCTGTTCGCCTCGCGCAAGGCGCGCACCCTCGACGAGCTGGCACGCAAGTGCGGCCTCGATCCGCGGGTGCTCGGCGAAACGGTGCGCGACTACAACCAGGCGGCGGCCGGCTGGCAGGCCGACCACTTCGGCAAGGACCAGAAGGACATCCACGCCATCGCCGAAGGCCCGTTCTACGCCATCGACGTGTCGATCCGCAGCAGCCTGTTCCCGCTGTCGTCGATGACCGTCGGCGGCCTGCGCGTCGACGAGGACAGCGGCCAGGTGCTGCGCGCCGACGACACGCCGATCGGCGGGCTGTACGCCGCCGGCCGCACCGCCATCGGCCTGCCCTCGCACCTGTACATCTCCGGACTGTCCGCCGCCGACTGCATCTTCTCCGGCCGCCGCGCCGCCGCCCATGTCGCCCGGCAGCGGGCACGCCAGAAGGACGAGGTCCCGGCAACCGCATAGCGCTTCTGTAGGGGCGAATTCATTCGCCAACCACCCTCCGCGCGAGGCGAATGAATTCGCCCCTACAGGCCATCGCGCACCGGCGCTTGCGTGCGGGCATCCCCCTGCCATCAGGGATAAACAGCAGCAAAATACCGCCGATACTGTCCGATCGGACTAGCAAGTACACAGCATGTAGAGCCGCCGGCAACCCCCTAGATTGGTCCCACCGAACAACAAGAACAGGGTGTGACCATGAACAACACAGCAGCAAGACCCGACCTGCGCGTGGTGGTGATCGGCGCCGGCATGGCCGGCATTCTCAGCGGCATCAAGCTGCGCGAGGCCGGCTTCGCCAACGTGACCATCTACGAGAAGGCCTCGCGCATCGGCGGCACCTGGCGCGAGAACACCTACCCCGGCCTCACTTGCGACGTGCCCTCGCACGCCTACACCTACTCCTTCGAGCCCAACCCCGACTGGAGCCGCTTCCTGCCGCCGGGCGCGGAAATCCAGGAGTATTTCGAGCGCACGGTGCAGAAGTACCGGGTCGACGAGCTGATCCGCTTCAACGAGGAAATCGTCCGCTGCGAGTTCGTCGACGGCCGCTGGCAGCTGGAGATGAAGAGCGGCCTCACCGACAGCGCCGACATCGTCATCGCCGCCACCGGCGTGCTGCACCATCCCAACACCCCGAGCCTGCGCGGCCTGGACAGCTTCCGGGGCGACCTGCTGCACAGCGCCCGCTGGGACCACAGCATCTCGCTGGACGGCCGGCGCATCGGCATCGTCGGCAACGGCTCCACCGGCGTGCAGATCGTCTCCGCGCTGGCCGCCCGCGCCGGCAAGCTCAAGCACTTCCAGCGCACCGCGCAGTGGATCTTCCCGGTCGACAACCCGTTCTACAGCGAGGAGCAGAAGGCCGCCTTCCGCGCCGACCGCGCCCTGCTCAAGCGCATGCAGAACGAGGAAACCTACCTGGCCAACGTCGAGCGCTTCACCAACGCGGTGCTCGACGCCAACTCGCCGGAAATCCTCGAGATCGAGGCCATCGCCCGCGACAACCTGGAAAAAAGCGTCAGCGATCCCGAGTTGCGCGAGAAGCTGCTCCCCACCTACCGCGCCGCCTGCAAGCGGCTGATCTACTCGCCCGATTACTACCAGGCGATCCAGCATCCGAACGCCGAGCTGGTCACCGCCGGCATCGAATGCATCGAGGCCGGCGGCGTGCGCACCCGCGACGGCCAGTTGCACGAGCTGGACGTGCTGGTGCTGGCCACCGGCTACAAGCCCGACCAGTTCATGCGCCCGATGCGGATCACCGGCCGCGACGGCCACACCCTGGAGCAGGCCTGGGCCAAGGGGCCGACCGCCTACATGGCGATCTCGATCCCCGAGTTCCCCAACCTCTTCATGCTCAACGGCCCCACCGGGCCGGTCGGCAACTTCTCGCTGATCGACATCGCCGAGCTGCAGTGGGGCTACATCGCCCAACTGATCGAACTGGTGCGCAGCGGCCAGTGCAATGAGGTGAGCGCCGCGCAGCCCGCACTGGACGCCTACGACGTGGCCCGCAAGGACGCCGCGCGCAAGACCGTGTTCGGCTCCGGCTGCAACAGCTGGTACCTGGACGCCGAGGGCGTCCCGAACACCTGGCCGTGGTCGCAGCAGCGGTTCAAGGATGAGATGGCGGGGCCGAAGCTGGAGGCTTTTGTGCTGCGCTGAGCGGGAGATAAACGGGCGTCCCGCCGACTGGACGGGACGCCCGTTTCGGTTTGGCCAACTCCCAAGGGGCACTTCAGCTCCCTGCCCGTCCGCTTATCGCAGCGGGCAGGCAGCCCCCCTCCCGTCTCCTCGAAACGCCAGTCCCGGCAATCATGGCCAGTGCGTCAGAGGCTGGCGCGGTCTTGCTCCTCGCCTGACAGCCAATTTGCTTGGGCTTGGCCACGGATCGCATTCGGGTTGACCAATGCCACAGGCGCGACTGGCAGCAAGCGGCCAGAAGCGGTCATCGAGTATTTACAAAATCACGGGCGATTCAGGGCGACACCCAACGCATTCGCGATGAGGGTCACGCACACAGGCTACCTTCTATCGAAAGATCGCCCAGATGGCTTCAGGCATTCACCAACAATATCCAGAGTCTCTGCGCTGCGTTCAGACGTTCAGCTGTAGAAGCTCGAAGGCGAAACGCCGAACTGCCGGCGGAAAGCCGCGGCGAAGGCGCTCTGGCTGTCGTAGCCGTGCTGCAGGGCCACTTGCAGCACCGGCAGGCCTTCGGCCAGGGCTTCCAGCGAGAGCAGCAGGCGCACCTGTTGGCGCCAGCGGCCGAAGGTGATGCCGGTGCTGCGAAGGAAGCGTCGGTGGAAGGTCTTCGGGCTCATAGCTAGTTGTTCCGCCCAGTGCTCGGCGCCGCCTTCCAGCGTCGGGTTCTGCGCCAGGGCGCGGCAGACCCGGGCTATGCGTTCGTCGTCCGGCCAAGGCAGGTGGAAGGGCAGCACCGGCAGGCTGCGCAGTTCGTCGAGGAGGAAACGCATCAGGCGGCCGTCCCGGCTGTCCGCGCGGTACTGCGACGGCACCTGGGTAGCGGCCTGGATGAGCTCGCGCAGCAGTGGTGACACATCGATCACGCAGTTGCCCGTGGGCAGGCCGTCGATGGCGTCGGGGTTGACGAACAAGCTGCGCATGCACGCCGCGCCGCGTATGCGCAGGGAGTGCTCGACGCCGGCCTGCAGCCAGACGCCACGGGTCGGCGGTATGACCCACCGGCCCGCCGGGGTCTCCACCACCAGCACCCCGGAGATGGCATAGATTAACTGCGCGCGCGGATGGCTGTGGGCGGGCACTTGATGGCCGTTGGGGTAGTCGATTGCGACGCCGGTGACCGGCATGGCCAGGGATTCGTAGGGCTGGTGGCTGTGGTCGACCATGGGCGGGTCCAGGGTGCGCGGTCGGCCAGCTTAGCCGCAGGAATGACCATTTGGCGATAACGACGGACCATTTGCCGTGAATATCCAGGTGTGCGGCTGCCTATGCTAGGCACATGTCTCACCGGAACCCCGCCATGAACGCTCCGCTTCCCCCGCTAACGCTACTCGCCCTGAGCCTCGGCCGGGGTCTGTCGCCGCGCGTACGGCGGCGACTTGCGATCTCCCCCAGATCCCGGCCTTGAACAGCCCGCCATGGCGGGCAGGGGAGATCGGCACCGTCCGTTATCCCGTTCGAGGTCCGACCCATGCTCCGCAATCCGCAAACCAAGTACCGTCCCTTTCCCGGCATCGACCTGCCCGATCGCCGCTGGCCTTCGCGCCGCATCGCTCAAGCGCCGGTGTGGCTGTCCACCGACCTGCGTGACGGCAATCAGGCGCTGTTCGAGCCGATGAACCGAGAGCGCAAGCTGCGCCTGTTCGGCGAGTTGGTGAGGCTGGGCTTCAAGGAGATCGAGATGGGCTTCCCGGCCGCCTCGCGCACCGACTTTGAGATCATCCGCCAGCTGATCGACGAGGGCGGCATTCCCGATGACGTCACGCCCATGGTCATGACCCAGCTGCGCGAGGACCTGATCGACGAGACCGTGCGCGCCGTGGCCGGCGCGCGGCGGGTGATCGTGCACCTGTACAACGCCATCGCCCCGGTTTGGCGGCGCTTGGTGTTTGGCCTCTCGGTGGACGAAGTAGAGCAGTTGGTGGTGCGTCACGTGCAGCTGCTCAAGGACAAGGTGGCCACGCACCCGCAGACCGAGTGGGTGCTGCAGTACTCCCCGGAAACTTTCTGCATGGCCGAGCTGGAGGTGTCGCTGCGCATGTGTAACGCAGCCATCCGCACTTGGGACGCCGGCCCCGGCCGGCCGATCATCGTCAACCTGCCGACCACTGTGGAAGTGGCGACGCCGAACGTCTTCGCCGACCAGATCGAGTGGATGCACGAGCGCCTGGAGTGCCGTGAGCACGTGGTGCTCTCGGTTCACCCGCACAACGATCGCGGCACCGGCGTGGCCTGCGCCGAGCAGGCGCTGCTGGCCGGCGCCCAGCGCGTGGAAGGCTGCCTGTTCGGCAATGGCGAGCGCAGCGGCAACCTCGACCTGGTAACCCTGGCGTTGAACCTCTACACCCAGGGCATCGACCCACGCCTGAATTTCTCCGACATCGCCGGCGTGGCGCGGGTCGCCGAAGCCTGCACCGGGTTGCCGATCCACCCGCGCCATCCCTATGCCGGTGACCTGGTGTTCACCGCCTTCTCCGGCTCGCACCAAGACGCCATCGCCAAGGGTTTCGCCGCACAGAACCCGGAGTGTTTCTGGGAGGTGCCCTACCTGCCGATCGATCCCAAGGATCTGGGACGCACTTATGACAGCATCGTGCGGGTCAACAGCCAGTCGGGCAAAGGCGGCATCGCCTACCTTCTGCAGCGTGACCACGACGTGTTGATGCCGCGGCGGATGCAGGTGGAGTTCAGCTCCATTGTGCAGAAAATGGCGGACAGCAGCGAGACAGAATTGACCAGCACCGAGCTCTGGGAACTATTCCAGCGCACCTATCTGGCGCCGGCGCGCCCCGGTGGCAATCTGGTCTATATCGGCCACCAGCTGTTCGAGGACGGCGCCGGCCAGGGTGTGGTGCTGAAGATCGCGCTGCCTAACGGCCGCCAACAGAATCTGCAGGGCGTGGGCAACGGCCCGATCGACGCGGCGGTGGCCGCCCTCGGCCTGCCCATCCGAGTCGACGGCTACGAGGAGCACAGTTTGGGTGGTGCTGCTGGAGCCCAGGCTTTGGCGCTGGTCGAGGTGGCCTGGCCGGACGTGGCCGGCTCGCGCTTCGGTGCCGGCAGCCACGCGAACATCGTCATTGCGTCGATCCAGGCGCTGCTCGTCGCGGTATCACGCTTCGACGACGGCCTGGCGCAGTTGGCCGGACGCTGAGCTAGATCGCGCGTCAGTCGCCTCCAAAGGCCTTTGACAGCTACAGAGAGGAAAGGGGACTGATTTATATTCCGGCCGCTGCTGGCCGACAGCTGCCGGTCACGACACCGAAGATCAGCTCATGATGCACGGCGATGCCCCAGCAGAGCCGGCAAACGACCTGCCCTGCCGCCGCTCCATGCCAGTGACGCGGCTAATATCCATGTCTCAGCCCCAACCGTGGAGCACCAAGATGACCAGCAAGAACACGATATGCCTCTGGTACGACAACGACGCGCTGGACGCTGCGACCTTCTACGCCGCGACCTTCCCGGACAGCGCGGTGGGGGCTGTTCATCGTGCGCCTGGCGACTATCCGGCGGGCAAGCAGGGCGATGTCCTGACCGTCGAGTTCACGGTGATGGGCATCCCTTGCCTCGGGCTAAACGGCGGGCCGGCGTTCAGGCACAGCGAGGCGTTCTCGTTCCAGGTCGCGACCGACGATCAGGCCGAGACGGACCGCCTGTGGAACGCGATTGTCGGCAACGGTGGCCAGGAGAGCGAATGCGGCTGGTGCAAGGACAAGTGGGGCCTGTCGTGGCAGATCACGCCGCGCGTTCTGACGGCCGCGATTGCCAGTCCGGATCGTGCAGCGGCCAAGCGCGCCTTCGACGCGATGATGACCATGCGCAAGATCGATATCGCGGCGATCGAGGCGGCGCTGAAGGGGTAACCCAGTCCCAGGCAGTCATTGTGCATTCCTGAGCCTTCATCAGGAGAGTGCGCTCATCCAGGCCCGATGCAGATCACCGGCCGCGACGGCCACACCCTGGAGCAAGCCTGGGCCCAGGGGCCGACCGCCTACCTGGCGGTGTCCATCCCCAACTTCTTCATGCTCAACGGTCCCACCGGGCCGGTCGGCAACTTCTCGCTGATCGACATCGCCGAGCTGCAGTGGGGCTACATCGCCCAGTTGATCGAGCTGGTGCGCAGCGGCCAGTGCCAGGAGGTGAGCGCCGCGCAGAGCGCGCTGGACGCCTACGACGTGGCCCGCAAGGACGCCGCGCGCAAGACGGTGTTCGGCTCCGGCTGCAACAGCTGGTATCTGGATGCCGAGGGCATCCCCAACACCTGGCCGTGGTCGCAGCAGCGCTTCAAGGATGAGATGGCGGCGCCGAAGCTGGAGGCATTCGTGCTGCGCTGAATGCCGAGGGGCGTCCGGCCGGCAAGGCCGGGCACCCTTGGCCATATCCCCGAGCCGCAACCGCTGGAGCGCCCCAAGGAGTGAAATCAGAGCCCGCTGCGCAGCCCCAGCTCGCGGACCTCGAGCACCCAGCGGGCCTTCTGCCGCGGCGTGGCGTGAATGATGGGACCGAAACTGGCCACCTTGACCGGCTTGAGTCCGCTGAACTCGAGGATCGTGCGCTTCATCTGCTGGTGACCGGGCATGCGGAACACCCAGCGGTAGTACCAGGGGGGGGTATCCATGGTGACCAGCAACTGGGCGGAGCGCCCGACCAGCAGCCGGTCCCAGAACTTCGAGTTGTCCCGATAGCGGAAAGCGAAGCCGGGCAGAAAGATGCGATCGATGAAGCCCTTGAGCAGCGCCGGCATGGCCCCCCACCAGGTCGGATAGACGAACACCAGGTGTTCGGCCCAGAGGATGTCCTGCTGCGCCTTGCTCAGATCGGGTTCCAGCTCCTGCACCTTCCGATAGCCCTCGTGAAGTATCGGGTCGAAGTCCAGTTCGCTCAGGCGCAGCTGGCGCACCTGGCAACCGGCCTGGGTCGCCCCGGCTAGGTAGGAATCGGCCAGATGCCCGCAGAAACTGTCGGAAGAGGGGTGGCCGAGGATCAGCAGAATTTTCTTGCTCACGGAGTACGGCTCGTTACTTGGCGGTGGAAAGACCCCAAGGCTAAAGTCTCCCCCGGACGGTAGAGTCAAGCCCCGCCAGGGGCGCCGGCCCCTTCCCCATGACTTCCCGGCTGTGATCTGCTCGACGGAACTGCCATCGCCCCGCGACAGCTCGCCTGCGATTCCCGGAAGATGCCCGCCTGCACGGGCAACCGCCCAGCGTTCGCAACACAAATGGAAGTTGTCAGGATGTACATAGGAAAAGCAGCCAAGCTATCGGGAACAACCGTTAAGAGCATTCGCCACTACGAGAAGATAGGCCTGCTTCCCCAAGCGCCGCGCGAGGGGAAATATCGGGTCTACGATCAGGAAAACGTCGATGTCCTGCGTTTCATCAAGTGCGCCCAACAGCTGGGATTCAAGCTCAAGGAGCTGCAGGGCATTCTCGCCGACTACGGCGGCCGCGACTTTCCCTGGGAGCGGGCACAGCAGGAGATCGCCCGGAAGAAACAGGAACTGACGACCCAGATAGACATGCTCCAGCAGTTGCACGCCGGGTTGCAGGCTTTCGAGAAGGATCTGCAGGATGCCCGGGAGGAATGCCACCTCCTGCGTGCCTCGCGCCCGGCGGAAAAAAAACCGGCGCACCCACAGAGCTTGGGAACCTGATGAGGCGAATCGTCGGACAGCGGAGGCCTGCCCACCCCGAGCCCCGGGGGAGCAAGCCTCCCTGCCGCTAGGCAGGCACCACGCCACCCGGCTCATGCGCCATGGAGGCCGACGCCGCGCGCGCGGCGATCGGTGCGAAGAACCATGGGGCAGTCAGCGTGATGACCAGAATGGTCATCACGCCACTGACGAGCAGCGCCAGCGCCACCAGGGCGCCCAGATCGACCACCGGCTTGAAGTCGGAAAACAGCAGAGCCAGGAAGCCGACCGAGAAAATCACCACGTTGACCACGGTCGAACGCCCGACACTGTGCATGGAGCGCAGGATGGCGCTATCGATATCGACGCCCTGCTGCACGAACAGCCGGATGCGCGACAGCAGGTGCACCGCATAATCCACGACCCCGACCACCAGGTAGGTGACCAGTGCGGTGCCGATGTTCAGTTCGATGTCCAGCAGGAACATGGCGCCGTACAGGCTCGCCGAGGTCGCCAGCAGGGTGAACAGGCCGAGCAGCCCCAGGCGCAGCGAGCGCAGCGAGAACATCATCATCAGGGTCACCACCAGCGCCGCCAGGGTGAAGCTGAGCACCTGGCCCCGGGTGATCTCGTCCAGCACCCCGGTCCAGATCATCGGTGTGCCGGCATGGGTGATCTCCAGATGGGCCGGCTTGTTCACCGCCAGCCAGGCGTCCAGACGCGCCAGCAGGCTGCGGTAGTCGCTGGCCACCGAGGAGGTCATGGTGTACAGAGTGACCGCCTTGGAATAGTCCGCGTTGAGAACATTGGTCAGATCCGAGCCGCCGCCATTCTCGAACAGCATCACGTGCTGGTCGATCAGCGCATTGCCATCGACCTCGAAGGTCTCGCGGCGCCCCTCCTCGTCCACCACGCTGACCGTCTCGCGCGCCTCGGGCACCCGCAGATAGGCGGGGTCCATGTCGTTGAGCACCAGGTTCATTCGCTTGATGTAGGTCGCCAGCGAATAGCCGTAACTCACCTCCGGCTGCTCGCGCAGGAAACGATCGAGGCGGTCGATGAACTGCACCACCTCGGTATCGAGCACGCCCCTGGGGGTCTTGCTGTCGATGGCGATCCACCCCGGCGCGGTGCCGGCGACATGGCTGCGGTTGATGAACTCGTCGGAAACGCGTACCGGACTGCCCTCCTTGAAGTAGGCGATGCCGGAGTCCTCGATGGCGACCGAGAAGGTCAGCACCGCCATCGTGGCCAGCATGGGCAGGACCGCGCAGAGCATGGCCCTGCGCCGCTCGATCATCCAGGCGCAGCCGGCGACCAGCAGTCGCGACAGCAACGAGTCCTGACCGTCCCGCCGCTCCAGCATGCCGTCCTTGCCCCACACGGCGATCCAGGCCGGAATCAGCAGCAGCGATATGACCAGCGCCGCCGCCAGGCCGACCGACATGAAGACGCCGAAGTTGCGGATGCTGACGATGTTGGTGGCGGTGGAGATCAGGAAGGTGGCGATGGTCGTCACCGTGGTCAGCACAACCGGCATCATCATCAGGCGCATGGTGGCCCGGTTGGCCTCGCGGTTGCTCTGTCCGGCGTACTTCTGCTCGTAGTACTCGGCCATCACGTGGATGGCATCGGAACAGCAGATGGTGAACAGGAACACCGGCAGAACGCTGGTCAGCAGGTCGACCGGCACCTCGAGCAGGGCCATCAGCCCGAGCGTCCAGATGGTGCAGAAAAGGATGTTCAGCAACGGCAGCAGCAGCCCCAGCGGCTTCCTGAAGAAGCACACCAGCAGGGTGCTGATCAGCACGAACACGATCGGAAAGAGCAATGCCAGATCATGGTCGATGATCTCCTGCTGTGCGGCGATGAAGATCGGCATGCCGGCGATGAACACCTCGTCCTTGAACTCCGGGTGCTGCGCCTGATAGTCGGCGACCATGTCGCGGAAGATCCGGTAGGCCCGCAACTGGGCCTCGGCGTCGTCCTGACGGGTTCCGAGTTCGGCCACCAGCAGGGCCACGGTCTTGTCGCGCGAAACCACGCCATCGACCATCAGCTCGTTGCCCATGATCTCCGACTCGACCCGGGAGGGATCCATGTCGAATGCCCTGAGGGTCTTGTGGATCAGCAGCTCGCCGTCGTCGGTCAGCAGGATGTTCTCGAAGTCGCCCATCGAGGCCATCTCGCGGATCGGGTTGACCCGCTCGGCCAGGAAGTCGATGAAATGCTGCTCCCGTGGCTTCCAGTTCTGGCTGCGGGCATGCTCACGCAGAGCCTTGGCCGTCTGGTAGTCGTTCTGCGCCAGGCCGTCGATCAGTATGGCGTCGACCAGCTCACGGACCCGCGCATCCCCGGCATGCAGCTGGGCGATGCGCTGCAGCTCGAGGGCGTCCTCCTCGTTGCTGAGCACCACCCTGCGCGCCGTCTGGGACAGCGCATGCAGGGCGTTGAGGGTGTCCCGGTTGAACACCCCGTCGGGATTGTGCAGCGCCACCATCACCGAGTCGAAGGTGCCGGTGAACTCGCCCTGCAGGTCGATGATCGTCTTGCGCGCCGGATGCGACTCCTTGAGCAGGTAGGGGTTGGTGTCCGAGGTCAGCGCGCCGAGCACGTAGGTGAAGTAGGCCGTGATCGCCAGCAGCAGGACGATGATCCCCTTAGCATGGCGTTCGACGAAGTCCAGGTATCTTTCCATGATTATCCGAACCGCCGCTTACAGGGAGGAGGAGACGAACCCGGGCACGTCCCCGGACTTCAGCCCGCGGCGGATCGCCCCCTGGGTGAACAGCCGATCATCCAGTTCGACGTTGTACTGCAGCCGGTCGAAGCGCATCTCCGAGCGGGTTCCGTCGATGAAATGCTCGGTCTCGCTGAGCATGATGCTGTCGATGCCATCGACCTTGGCCACCTTGAGTGTGCGCATCTGCTTGATCAGCACGCCCTTCACGTCGAAGAAGTCCTGGCGCATCACCAGATGGTTCTGCTTGTCGATCCACACCTTGAGCTTGTTGTAGCCGGTCTTCGTGAGCACCTGCGGGGAAGCCGGCTCGCGCTCGATCACATGGCAGTCGCGCCCCTGGATCTGCTCCTCGCCGAGCAGGGTCTGGCGATAGTCGTTCACCCGGATCTTGTCCAGGTCGGCATAGGAGTACTCGCTGCCCATGAACGAACCGCGCTTGTCGGTGGTGGATATCCGCCGGGTCTGGCGACTGACGGGCAGGTACATCCACTGGCTGTCCTCCTTGCCGAGCACCTCCTGCGGGTTCTCGATATGGAAGGCGACATCGCGCACGTCGTTGGGCGAGGTGAAGAACATGGAGAACCTGTCGCCTTCGGGGTAGTCCTTCTGCAGGTAGGTGAAGGTCCGCACCCGGGTATTGCCCTTCTTGTCGTGCAGGATCAGCGACACTTCCGACATGAAGCTGTGGCCGTCGTCCCGCTCGCGGACCTGACGGACGATCTCGTCGGCGCTGGGCGGCTCGGCCTGAGCGGCCGCGCTGGCGGTGACGAGAGCGGCCAGGGTGAGTTTCTTGAGTATCGGCAACATGGGTAACTCCTCGAAATTCATGAAATGCCGCACCGCCGTGCCTCGCAGGCGGCGGGCAGCAGGGGTGGGTCAGAACAGGTATCCGGCCGAGAAGCGCAACTGGTCGCGCTGGTCGTAGCTGCCGAACGTGCCGCCCTGGCGACCGAAGAACAGGTCGGCCTCGAGACCGAGCTTCAGCCAGTCGACCGGCTTGTAGGTGAGAATCGCCTGGAGCAGCGCATCGTCCCCGGCCGGTGGACTGAAGGCGGCCACCAGCCGGCTCTTCAGACGGTCCTGGGCATGCGAGCCCTCCGCCGAGAGGGTGAACAGGTGCTCGCGGCGCTCCAGCAGCATGCCCGCGCGCCAGTCGAGAACCTGCTGTTCCTGCCACTGCGCGGAGATCATCCAGTCGCGGACCAGGTAGTCGACGCCGAGCAGTGCCTTGACCAGCGGGCTTTCGTCGCTGCCGAAGTCCCACGTCGGGTTGGTCAGGCGCCAGTTGTCGAAGTAGGCGACCTCGCTGCGCACCACGATGCTGTGCCCGGCATCGAGCGCGAGCCCGGTACCGACCATGGTGTAGCGGGGAAACTGCCGCTCCAGGCGTATCCGCCCATCCGCCGCCAGGCCCTCGACGGCGTACACCGGGTCCTGCTGGCGGGCATTGAGCAGCACCGCGCTGACGTCCACGTCGCCGAGCCGGCCGTTGCCGCTCAGCCCGTAGGCGAAGCCGTCGGCACCGTCGTAGTCGGGCGTCGAGTCGACCAGGAAGGTATCGGCAGGCGGTTTGGCGAACAGCGGCGAATCGAATTCGCTGCCAGCCGCGGGAGGCCGGTTCTTCTCGAAGCCGGTGATCCACAGCGCCTCCAGCTCCCAGTCGCCGAGCGGCCGGATGTAACGCACCATGGGCAGCGCGATGCGACTTTCCTCGAGCAGCGCGGTCACCCCCTCGCGGTAGTCCAGCGGGTTGATCTGGTCGAGGACGCGCAGCTCGTCGGCGCGCCCCCATACCACCTGCTGCCAGCCGACGGTCAGCTCGCCTGCGCCGAGGTAATGCCCCCAGTACAGGTGGCGCCAGTCGGCATCCAGGCGGTACTCGTCGCGGGCCTGGGCCGAATAGGGATTGTTGCCGTCGTAGCGGGCGTCGTAGCGTATCCGCCCCTTGGCCTTGTAGTAGCCGCTGTCCCAGCTGTCCTCGAGGCTGGCCTTGAAGTAGACCTCCTTCTGCGTGACCCGGTCTTCGCCATGCAGGCGCAGCGCGCTGGCCAGGCCCACTTCGGCCTCCCGGTAGAGCGAATCCGCGGTGGCCTGGCACGACAATGCGGCCAGCACGGCCAGCAGACCGCGGCAGTGATCGGCTCTCGACACGCTACATCCCCAATCCGGCGCCGCCATCGACCACCAGGCTCTGGGCGGTGACACCCGCCGCCTCGGGGCTGGCCAGATAACGCACCAGTGCAGCCACCTCCTCGCTCTGGATGAAGCGGCGCAAGGGCAGCTTGCGCCTGGCATTGCGCTGGATCTGCTCGGGAGTCAGGCCGGCCATGCCGGCCTGCACCGCCAGTTCGTGGCGCAGCATCGGCGTGTCGACCCAGGCCGGCAGGATCGCGTTCACCGTGATCTGCTGCGCGGCCAGATCGAGCGCCAGCGCCTTGGTCATCCCGACGATGCCGTGCTTCGAGGCGCAATAGGCGGTGTTGCGCACCTTGCCGGCGCGGCCAAGGATCGAGGCCATGTTGACGATCCGCCCATGCCGGGGGATCAGCGGCAGGCACAGCGCGGTCACGTAGAAGGTGCCGCTGAGGTTCACTGCGATCACCCTGTGCCAGGTGTCCAGGTCCTCGGGCTCGTTCTCGTCGCAGATGCCGGCGCTGTTCACCAGCACGTCGATCTGCCCGTGGCGACGGGCCAGGTCCTCGAACAGCCGCTGCAGACCGGGCAGATCGGCGATGTCGGCGAAGTGGGACTCGATGCTCTCCCGCGCCGGATGGCCGGCCGTCCAGCCCTCCAGCTCGCCCAGGTCGCGGTCGAGCAGGACCAGGCGATGGCCGCCCGCCCCTGCGAAGGACTCCGCGACGGCCCTGCCGATGCCTTTCGCCGCGCCGGTGACGAGAATCGTACGAGTCTTGCTCATGGCATTTTCAGCCCGCCGTTGACCGGCAGGACCTCCCCGGTCATGTAGAGTGCGCGTTCGGCCACGAACAGCACCGCCTCGGCGATTTCCTCGGGCTCGGCGTAGCGCTTGATCAGCAGGCGCTCGCGGATTGCTTCCGCCATGCTGCCGATCAGCGCCTCGCTCATCTCGGTGCGCACGATGCCGGGAGCGATGGCGTTGACGCGGATGTTGCGCGGCGCCAGCTCGACGGCCAGGGCGCGGGTCAGCGCCTCGACGCCGCCCTTGGCGGCGGCATAGTTGCTCTGTCCCTTGCCCGGGCGCTGGGCAGCCACCGAACTGAGGTTGACGATGCTGCCGCTGCGCCGGCGCAGCATTCCCGGCAGCGCCTGCTGGCAGCACAGCAGCGTGCCGACCAGGTTGGTCTGGATGACACTGACGATGTCCTCTTCGGGCAACACCGCCAGCAGGCCATCGCGGGTGATGCCGGCGTTGTTCACCAGCAGGTCGATGCGCTGGTATTCCTCCTCCACTCGCGCGAAGAAGGCAGCGATGCTGTCGCTCTCGCCGATGTCGCAGCGCAAGGCCAGGCACGGTCGCCCCATCGCCTCGATCTCTTCGCGCAGGGCCATCGCCGCTGCCTCGTCGCGCACGTAGCTGAAGGCAATCCGGTAGCCGGCTCCTGCCAGCACCCGGACGATCGCCCTGCCGATGCCCCGGCTGCCGCCGGTGACCACCGCAGTCTTGTTGTGCATGTCGTTTCCTTACAGGGAGTTGTCCGTCTTGATCCGGGCCAGCCCGAAGCCGTGGGTCGCGGCGATGGCGCGGATCTGCTGTACCTGCTCGCGGCTGATATCGCCGTAGGAGTAGTGCCGGCTCATGCCCGCCAGCCCCATCAGCACCGACTCGGCCATGCAGGCGTAGAGCTGTCCCTCGCCGAGATAGGCGCGTACGTTTTCCGCCAGGCCGTCGCCGAACGGGGTCTGCACGATGCCGCCGTGCATGTAGAGCAGGTCGGGACGCTGCGCCGCCACCGCCTGGTCGACGTTGAGCGGCACGGCGATATCGCAGACCACGCCGTTCTCGGCGAAATGCCCGGCCTGCAGGAAAGCCTGCGGCGCATTGGCTGCGCAGAGCACGATGCGCGCCTGGCGCAGGCTGTCGAGATCGTTGCCGACGACGATGAACGCCTCATCCCCGAGGCGCTCGGCCACGAAACGGAACAGCCGGCGGCCGAGATCCGGAGCATCGCCATACAGCTGCAGCAACGCCTCGACCCCCTCCAGCTGCAGCAGGCGCCTGGCCAGCCGGTCGTGCTCGCTTGTGCCGGCACGAATCGAGCGTGCGGCATCCATGTAGATCAGCTCGGCAGTCTTCTCCAGGCGGCGCAGCGAGCCCTCGCGGCCGCTGCCGATCAGCAGCAGACGATCGACCTGCATCGACAGCAGCGAGGCGTAGGTCGAGGCGATGTTGCCGGCCGCGCCGACCACTGCGGCGGTCTCCCTGGCCAGGTCGATGCCCTGGCGGGCGCAGCCCTGCTCGATGGCCTCCAGCCCCATGCCGATGGTCAGGGCATTGCCGGAGGTCAGCGCGACATCCGGGATCTGCAGGGACTGGCAGTTGTTGGTGACGATCGAGGTGTACATCCCCAGTCCCGCGATGCGGCAGCCGTCGGCGCGGGCATCGCGGATGCGTGCGGCGATCTCCTCGCGGATCGGCTGCAGGTCGCCGCTGGCCATGTATCCGGCCATTGCGCTGGAGTCCATGCACAGCGGATAGAGGGTGAACTCCACCGCCGTGCCCAGCCGCGAGCGAATGGTCACCGGGCCTATGGGCGCGGCCCTGCGCTCGGGAGCCGTGCGTTCGACGAAGGCGCGCTTCTGCTCCGCGTCGAGCACGGCGAGCGAAGGGTCGACGTCGCCGAGCATGCCGGTGTCGATCAGATGGTTGATGAAGGCCACCCTGGCTACCACCGGGGTGCCCTGCTCAGGCTTTGGGCGCGGGCTCTCCTCGCCGAAGCTCTCCTCGCGTGGCGGCACTTCGGGCAGCAGGTCGGCGCACACCGCCGCGGCCAGCGGCAGTGCATCGCGCCGGCGGAGCATCTCGCAGACCCGCTGCAGCGCCGCGAGCAGGCCGTCGATTTCGGCATGACTGATGCACGCCGGCGGCTCCAGGCGGATCACGTTGGCGTTGCTGCCCGAAGGGGCCACACGCAGGTGCTCGTGCTGCAGCAGGTAGCCGGCGATCAGATAGCCGAGCGCATCGTTGTACTGCGCCGAGGCCTGCACCAGCGAGCTGCTGTCGCTCAGGTCGTGCAGCTCGATGCCGAGCAGCAGGCCGCGGCCGCGCACGTCGGCGATCACGTCCGGGTAGTAGTCCTTGAGCTCGCACAGCGAAGCCTTGAGATACTCGCCCTTGCTGCGGATGTCCTCGAGCATCGCCCCGCCGTCCGCCTGCAGGCGCTGCAGGGACTGCAGAGCCACCCGACAGGACAGGTCGTCTTCGGCGAAGGTCGAGCTGTGGATGTAGCTGAAGTCGGTCTCGTAGTGGCTGGCACGGATCAGCGTGGCGGCGATCTTGGTCAGGCCACCACCCAGCGCCTTGGACAGGCAGTAGTAGTCGCCGAGCAGGCGCAGCTGGCTGCTGGCCAGCAGCGTGCCGGTGCGGCCGAAGCCCGACTGCACCTCGTCGACGATCAGCGGACAACCCAGCTCGTTGCACAGCCGGCGCAGCGCCAGACAGGCTTCTGCGGGAATTTCGTGGATGCCGCCCTCGCCCTGGATCGGTTCGAGCAGTATCGCGGCGATGCTGCTGCACGGCTCCCGATGCAGCACCGGGCGCGCGCCGGCGAACTCCAGACTCAGCCAGTCGCGGCGGTGCCGCTGGCGCAGTTCCTCGAGCTGCAGGGGCTGCTCGGGGTCGACGAAATCGACATTCAGCCCGAAGCGGGCGAAAGGCTGGCGGTATTGCCGCCCGTAGGTGAGCTGCACACTGCTGACCAGCTTGCCGTGGAAGCTGCGCCGCATGGCGACGAACACCGGAGCGGCATGCAGCTGGGCCAGGTTGTGCTGGCGCACGGCCTCGGCCAGCTGGCGCAGGGTCACCGTGGTCAGGTGCGCCGGCAGCAGGCCGGCCGGCAGCTCGAGTTCGCCCACATCGAACTCGACGTACGCCTGCTGACCGCCGGAAAGACCGGCCAGGACGAAGTCCCGCTGGTCGAAGGCGGCCTGCAAACGCTTCTGGCGGCTGAACTCGGCGTGCTTGATGGCGATCTCCACCGCTTCGGCGCCGCTGTTGGAGAAGGTCGACACGAAGTGCTCGGCGCAGCCCAGCTCCTGGCCGAGCGCCTCGCTCAGCCGCCGCCCCAGCTCGCCGGCGGCCCTGCGCACCGACATCTGTGCGTTGAAGGGCGCCTGCTCGCGCAGCAGAGCGCAGAGCAGTTCGACCAGTTCGGGGTCGTTATGGCCGAACAGCGCGGCACCATAGCCGCCCAGGAAGTCGGTCACGGCCACCTCGGCTCCCGCGGCGTCACGGCGGAACAGCTTGCTGCCACTGGCACGATGGAACTGGCATTCCAGACCCAGCGCCTGCATCAGTTCGACGTAGCGGGGCCTTACATAGTCGCGGTAATCCATTGGGACTCACATCCTTTCACTGAAGAGACAGCCCGCAGCCGGCAGTGGCCGCGCGCTGCGTGCGGGTACTAGCTGGCCAGCTCGAGCCGGTAGCAGGCGCTGAAGCCGTTGTCGTCGCGGCCGACCACTGTGGCCCGGCGGATCGGCACCTCGCGTCCGCTGCCGACGACGAAGGGCAGCCGGTCGTCGACCGGATACCTCAGCCCGGCGAGCGGGGGCGCGTAGCCGGCCTGCATGGCGCTGCGAGCCAGAATCAGATCGACCAGGCTGGGTGCTGCGCTGAGGATTCCGGTAAGCGGCTGCGCAGCGCCGACATGCGCGGCCGGGATCCGGCCCAGGCGGGCACTCAGCCGCCGGTCCTGCTCCGGCTCGCCGCTGGCAGTGCAGACCAGCAGGTCGGTCGACTCGGCCGGCAGCTGCAGGGCGTCGAGGCTGGCGTGCGCCGTCTGACCGACCAGGCACACGTGCGCCGCGGTCGGCAGATCCGCGCAGCGCTGCAGCACCAGTGCCGCGGCGCCCTCACCGGCAATGCCGCCCCGGCCGCGTTCGTCGAACGCCAGGAAGGCCTCAGTGCCATTGGCGGAAATGACTCCGGCGCGAACCAGCGCGGCGAGCGCCAGCGCGTCGAGTTCGCTGCCAGAGCCGACCACGATGGCGGCATCGATACGGCCGCTGCGCAGCGCGGCGCAGGCCTCGCGCAAGGCCGCCTGGTTGCCGGCGACGCCCTGCATGAAGGCGCTGCCCTCGCATTCCAGACGGTGGGCCAGGCTGACCACCCCGAGCAGGCCGTTGCTGAGACTCTTCAGCACCAGGAAGGGGTCCAGGGCACGCTCATGCAGCACGCGCCGGCTGAGCCCGGCCTTGTCCAGACCGAGCTCGCTGGAGCAATCGCGCAGCAACTCGGCGTAGGCATCGAGCGAGGGATGGGTGTAGCCCCCCTGACAGCCATAGAGTCCCAGGCGCAGCCGCCCCTGCTGCGGATCGATCCCGGCCTCCGCGAGCGCCTGGCCGACCGCACTGACGCCCCAGGCCAGCGCCGGCGTGCAGTAGCGGTGCAGGTTGCGCGGCACCTCCTGACGGCAGCGCTGCTGGACGTCCTCGGCGACGTGGCCGAAGGCGACCACCCGCCGACTGTGGAAGTGCCTGGCACGCAGTGGTCCGATGCCGCTGCGCCCGGCCCGCGCGGCCGCCCAGAAGGGGGCGACGCCCCAGCCGGTGGCCAGCACGCAACCGGCACCGCTGATGGCGATCCGCTGATCGACGTGCTTCATCCTCGGCTCTCCCGGTATTTGCCCAGCACCAGCGACGCGTTGAGGCCGCCGAAACCGAACGAGTTGCTGAGCGCTACCTGCACCGGGCGGCTGACCGCCCGCTGCGCGCAGTAGTCCAGATCGCAGTCGGGGTCCGGGTGCTGCAGGTTGAGGGTCGGCGGAATGCGATCGTCGCGGCAGGAAAGCGCCGTGACGATGAACTCGGGTGCCCCCGCCGCGGCGATCAGATGGCCGAACTGCGACTTGTTGGCGCAAACAGCCAGCTGGCGGTAATGCTCCTCCTCGGCGAACACGTTCTTGATCGCCAGGGTTTCCGCCACATCGTTGAGCGGCGTGGACGTCCCGTGGGCATTGACCAGATCGACCTGCCGCGGCCGCACACCGGCATCCTCCAGAGCCGCGCGCATGGCCAGGGCAGCGCCGCGTCCCTGCGGATCCGGAGCGGTGACCTTGTAGCCATCCAGACTGCTGCCATAGCCGAGCACCTCGGCATAGGGCGTGGCGCCACGGGCCAGCGCCCGTTCCAGCCGCTCGAGGACCACGAAGCCACCGCCTTCGCCGGCGACCAGGCCGCTGCGGTCGCGATCGAACGGCCGACACAGCTCGCTGCCCCAGCGCTGCTCGCTGCTGACGGCACCCAGCAGGTAAAGCGCGCTCATGGTGTCGAGATTGAGCACCGAATCGGCCCCGCCGGCCACGGCGACATCCACCTCGCCGCGCCGGATCATCCGGAAGGCATTGCCGATCGCCTGCGCAGCGCCCGCACAGGCGCTGCTGACGTTGAGCACCGGGCCTTCGCAGGAGAAGTCCGCGGCGATCAGCCGCGACAGCCGGTCGTTGGCCTGTCGCAGCGAGCCATCCGCGTGGACCTGCGCAGAACGCTGCATCAGGTGGCGCCAGTCCGCCCCCTGGCCGCCATCGGCGGGCAGCGCCAGACGCATGTCGGCGAGCATGTGCTGGGGCGCGCCGGATGCCGTCAGCACCGCGGCACGGCTGAGTTCGCTGACGGCCAGGCCGCTGTCGGCGACCGCCTGGGTGGCGGCGATCCAGCCAAGGCGACTGCGTTTCTCCATGGGCATGTCCCACGCCGGATGCCCCTGCAGTCCGGACGGCAGGCGCGTGATGTCGACGGCCGCGGCGAACCGCACCGGAAAGCCGCCGTCCTCGATTTCCTCGGGTTGCCAGGGCGCTACGCAGTGCCTGCCGCGCAGCATCTGCTGCCACATGTCCTGCCATTGGAAACCGAAGCCGGTCACCGCCCCCATCCCGGTGATCACTACCCTTGCTCCGTTCATGCCTTCTCCTTCCAGGTGATTGCCAGCAGCATGGCGTCGCAGTGCCCTGCCCGGCTGACACTCGGCAGCAGCACATGGCGCAGGCGGGGCTCGCGTTCATGACGCGGATCGCCGATCAGGGCAGCGATCTCGGTAGCAAGGCCGCTGGCGCCCAGTTCGCCGGTTACCTCCCGGGTATCGCGCAGGACGGCACAGGCAGCGAACGGCTCGCTGGCGGCAAGATCGGGGACGCTGCCGCCAAGCCAGTCGATGTCGCGCGGCGTCAGGCGCTCCGCCTGCAGCGCCTGACGCACGGCCTGCTGCAGCACTGCCGGGCGGCGCTGCGGGTCGGCACTGAAGCCACGGCCGTAACCGGCCACCCGCACCACGAGGCCTTCGAGCGGCGGCTGGGCGGCCAGCAGCAGTGCCGCGGCCCCCTCCCCGTACAGCACGTCCTGGCCCGGCTCGTCGCGCAGGAACAGGGCCGGCGTCAGGTTCGGGCTGCAGCTGACCGACAGCACCGCATCGGCCCGCCCCTCGGCGATTTCCGCAACCGCCTCGATCAGCGCATCGAAGCCGGCACCGACCTGCGCGCAATAGCCCGCCATGACGCCCCGGCAGTCCAGCGCTTCGGCGACATAGGCCATGACCGAGCTGTTGAGCAGGGTCAACGCGTGTAGCGGCGGGGTGTTGGCCAGCAGCTGCGCAAGAAGCCTGTCCGGCTCGCGCTCGATGGCTTCGACCGCATCCCAGCAGGGACTGGGCGCGTCAACCTCGGGTATCGCCGCCGTCAGCCCTACCCGCTGCGCCGGCAGTCGCAACTCGCGCAGAGCCGGCGCCAGTCGTGCGGCGCAGTGCAGCAGGCGCAGCCCCTGCGGCTCGACGCTGCGCTGGATCTTGCGGTCGAACAGATCCGCCGGCAGCCGCGGAGCCGCCACGGCATGCGCCGTTCGCTCGGCGGCGAACGGCAGAGGCCGCGGCTGTGGCACCGCGCCGTGGAGATCGCCGGCCTCGCTGCCGGCGGCATTGAGTACGGAGGCCGCCACCAGGTACACCGGCCTTCCCTGCAACATGGTCATGCTCAAGCCCTCCCCAGCACGATGGAACTGTTGATGCCGCCGAAGCCGAAGGAGTTGGACAGCACCACATTCACCGACTGGCGCCTGGGCTCGGTCAGGAATTTCAGCTCGGGAAACTGGGCTCCATCCGGGCAGTAGTTCAGCGTCGGCAGGAGCACGCCATCGCGCAGGCTGATCAGCGAAAGCACCGCCTCGATGGCGCCGCTGCCGGCCAGCGAGTGGCCGACGGCCGACTTGTTGGCGGTGAGGGTGATGGCATCCAGCTGTTCGCCAAAGACCCGCTTGAGAGCCAGGGCCTCGCAGCTGTCATTGACCTGAGTCGAGGTGCCATGGGTATTCACGTGCTGCACGGCATGCGGCAGCAGACCGGCATCCTCTATCGCCTCCTCCATGCAGCGCGCGTACTTGCTGCCATCCTTGCTGCTGGCCGTCATCTTCTCCGCCTCGCAGTGGTTGGCATAACCCAGCACCCGGCCGAGCACGTGCGCCCCGCGGCGTTCGGCGTGTTCGCGCGACTCCAGGACCAGAAAGGCAGCCCCCTCGCTGAGCACGAAACCGCTGCGGTCGCGCATGAACGGTCGACTCTGCCGCTCGGGTGGCAGCTCGCTCTGCTGGCACAGCGCGCCGAGGCTGCCGAACATGTAATAGGGCAGCTCGTTGGCCATCAGCTCGACGGCGCCGCACAGTGCAAGGTCGATCTCGCCACGCTCGATCGCCCGATAGGCGCTGCCGATGGCCACTGTTCCGGCTGCGCAGGCGTCGGAATGGGTGGAAATGTGGTCGCTGATCCCCAGCTCTGCGGCCAGCTGGAAGGTCTGCTGGTCGACCCGCCGCGAGAACACCGGCTCGATGTCCGGCTGCTGCCCGAGGAGACGGTCGAGGTCCAGGCAGTCATCGTTCAGGCACATGCCAAGGCGGTCGAGATCCTGGACGTTGGCGCAGTACTTGTTGGCGCCGAGGAAAAGGCCGCTGCAGCTCTCCCCGAACGCATTCGCCGTCAGCCCGGCATGGCCCAGAGCCTGTCTGGCGACATAGGTCGCCAGCACGCACTGCCGCGGGGGTACGACCGGATCGCCGTCATAGGCGTCGAACATGTGCAGCCACTGCTCGTCATCGAGATAGCCGGCCGCCGTGTTCGGAAAACCGAGCTCCTCGAACAATGGGTGGCTGCGAACGCAGGAGCGATTCTCGCAGATCCGCCGAAACAGGCTGTCGCCGTCCAGCACCGTGGGAGCCACCAGACCGTAGCCGGTGACGCAGACTTCGCGCGCCCGCATGGCGGCCCCTAGACGCGTTCTTGCAGGTTGGCAGCGACGAATTTCTCGACCAGCAGCCGGGAAACCTGATCGCCGTCGGCAGGACTCAGGCGTGCGCTGCAGGAGCTGCATACCACCAGGTTCTGCGGGCTGAGGCTGGCATGCTTGCCGCCGCACTGGGGGCAGGATTCCGGCAGGTGATCGAAGAGGTTGCGACACTGGGCAGCCCAGTTGCGGACCGTCGTGGCGGCGAACACATCGGCCGGCTTCATGCCCGGGCGCAACTGGCCATCGGCATAGGCGTTCAGGCTTCCCTCGAGCAGCGCCTTGCCGGCCGGGGTCAGGCCGCCGGCGTCGACGAATGCCTGCAGATCGCCGCATACTGCAGCGGCGTGGTCCAGTACGCTGGTCTTGGGCAGGACGCAGCCGTAGCGTCTGCCGAGCTGAAAGCTCAGATCGACGATGTCCAGGGAATCGGCGGAGAGATCCTCGACGATGCTGCTGTCGGCCTCGATATCCTCGATGTCGAGAACCAGCAACTGGGCAAGGATCTCCCGCGTGCTCGCGATGACGGATTCCAGTTCCAGGGGGTTGTTCAAAGTCCTGCTCCTTGTCTGTCCATAGCCGTAACCCGATAGTTACGTCACGGTGAATGACCTGCCCCAACCAGGGCGCGCGCACTCTAAACTCTCTCCCTAGGGGCAGAGTCAACCGCGCAGAAGCTGATGGCAGACGGCCGGAAGGCCGTGCAGGAAGTCGGCAGCCCGACCCAGAACACAAAGAGCCCTCCCCACTCGCGTGGGGAGGGCTCCGCTTTTTCTCGCGCGCTGGCTGCTAGGTTCTGTACGAAAAGTCTGAACGGGTAGAATTGGCGCCATGACAGGCTGGAGGCCCGCATGGCAAAGCGCTACGAACTCCCAGACGCCGCGGGAGTTGATCGCCGATCTGGTTTCCCCCGAACAGAAGATGGGGCGACCTCGCAGTGATGACCGACTGATGCTCAACGGAATCCTCTGGATCCTGTGCTCAGGTGCCGCCTGGCGCGACCTGCCAGAGCGGTTCGGCCCATGGTCGACGGTGTATCAGCGCTTTCGTGACTGGCGGGATGACGGCACGTTCGACCAGGTACTTGAGCGCCTGCACATTCGCCTGAATCAGGAAGGGCTGATCGATCTGGATACCTGGATGATTGACTCCACAGCGGTGCGAGCAACCCGAGCCTCTTCTGGCGCCGGGAAAAAGGGGGACCAAAAGAGCCGGTAGACCATGCGCTGGGGCGCAGCAGAGGTGGCCTGACCACCAAGATCCATATGGTTTGCGATGCCAACGGCGTGCCTCTGCGCTTTTTGCTGTCACCGGGCCAGGCCAGCGACATCTCGAATGCTCAGGCACTCCTGGATCAGGTTCGCATCCCTGGCAAGCCAGGCCGACCTCGCAAGCGCTGCCGCTGGTTGCTGGCAGACAAGGGCTACGATGCAGAGCACTTGCGCCAGTACTGCGACCGCTACCGGATGCAGCCTGTGATTCCGCTGCGAACCATGAAACGCAAGCCCAAGCCAGGCCTACCAAGGCTGTTCGACCGCCCGAAATACCGGCAGCGCAACATCATCGAGCGGATGTTCGGCTGGCTGAAGGAGAGCCGCAGGATTGGCACTCGCTACGACAAGCTGGCAAGAAGTTTTGCCGCTATGGTCACGCTGGCCTGCACGCTGCGGTGCCTACGGCAGTACTTTTCGTACAGAACCTAGCGGATCAACGCCCCCAGCGAGCCGCCGCCTCGGCGCTGAACATGGCCGGAGTCCAGTTTTCCTTGGTTTCCAGGATCGGCGCGCCGGTCTCGTTGGCGATGTTGTCCACCAGGTAGGCGCCGGAGATCAGGTCATGATGCGCGGCGATGCCCCAGTAGGGCGTCTGCGACTCGTAGGCCCACATCCAGTTGCCCAGCACGGTGCGCCACAGCTGGCCGCGGCCGTCGTACTGGTCGGACAGCGCCGAGCCCCAGGTGTCTTCCTGGATGTAGAACACGCGCTTGGCGTACTGGTGGCGGAAGCCGGGCTTGAGGGTCGCTTCCAGCACCCAGACGCGCTGCAGCTCGAAGCGCATGGGCTCGGTGTTGACGTGGCCCTTGTGCTTGATCAGGTCGGCGATCTTCACCTCGGCCTGGTTGGTGGCGAAGGCGTTCCAGGGGATGTACATCTCGCGCTTGCCGACGATCTTCCAGTCGTAGCGCTCCGGCGAGCCGTTGAACATGTGGTGTTCGTCGACGGTGCGGAAGCCGCCGGCGCCCTGCGGCATGTCGAAGCCGAACGACGGCGCCTGGCGCACGCGGCGGGTGCCCGGGTTGTAGATGTACACGTCGCGCGGCAGGGTCTTGTAGTTGAAGGTCTCCCGCGTCGAATACACCGTGCCCTTGTCGCGCAGCGGCAGGTGGGTCTTCTGGATGGTCAGCGACTGGATGCCGCCATACGGCGGGGTGAAGTCGGTGGTGTCGCGCATCGCGCCCGGTTCGGAGCGAATGCCGAGGAACTTGTTCTCCATCTTGCCCCAGGCCAGGTTGCCGTCCGGGTAGACCACCACGTCCTGGGTGGTCAGCTCGGTCTTGTGCGGCTGCGGACCGGTGTTGTTGATGTTCCACAGCAGCTCCAAGCCGGTCTTCGGGATCGGGAACGGCTGGGAGCCGGTCACCGCCTTGAGGCCGAGGCCGTCGTCGACCAGTTCGGCGGTGGTGGCGTTCTTCTTGAAGGCCTCGCACACCCAGTCGGGGAAGCGGAAGTCGCGGTGGCTGGTATACACCGGCATCTTGAAGGTGTCCGGGTACTTCTTGAACAGCGCCTTCAGGCCGTCGCTGAGCTTGTCGGCGTACTGGTCCATGTTCTGCGCGGTGATGGTGAACAGCGGCTTCTCGCTGGCGTAGGGGTTCTCCCAGAACTTGCCGGTGCCCTCGTGCTTGATGTGGTCGGGGGCGCCCAGCCACTTGCCGGAAAACTCCGGAATGCTGCCGTCGGCGTTGCCGGCCTTCTCGGCGCCGGAGCAGGTCAGGTCCTTGCCCAGGCGCGCGGCCTCTTCGGCGGAAACCTTGGCCGCGGCGGTCTGGCTGAATGCGCAGAGGATGCCCGCGCTCAGCAGGCTGGCCCGGAAAAGAGTCGTCTTCATCGCTGTGTCTCCTGCTGTTACAGGTTGTACTTGAGGTTGAAGGCCACGAAGTCCCTGTCGGCCAGCGGACGCTCGAGCTGGTCGGCCGAGCCCAGATAGGCGTTGTAGGTCAGGCCCATCTCGAGGTTGTTCAGGTACTTGAACTTGGCGCCGAGGCTGGCGCGGGCGTCGCCATCGCCGCCGAAACCGAAGGTGCTCACCGAGGACTGGTTGAAGGCGTGGCCGTAGCTGAACGGCACGTCCAGGTCCCAGCCGTTGAACACGTTCGGGTAGGTCAGGGTCACCATGAACTGGCCGAACTGGGCGTTGCGGTCGTTGGCGAGGGCATCGAGGCCGCCATCGTCGACGTCGTTGATGTGCACCGCGCCGAATTCGCCGGCGAAGGAGGTCTGCGGCGCGATCCAGCTGTCGCCCCAGGTCTTCAGCAGCGAAACCTGCGCCTGGGTCGCCTCGCCGCGCGACACGCCGGTCTTGGTCAGCAGCGACAGGCCGTCCTTGTAGCTGACCTCGCCGGACACCTGCCAGTCGCCGAGGCGGGTGGAGATGCTGGCGCCGGTCAGGTCGACATCCTCGAAGTACTTGAGGGTGTAGGAAGTCGGGAGGAAGGTGACGGGGTCGATGTTGAGCAGCAGGCTCGGCGTGCGCTCGTGGTAGCGCAGGCGGTAGGCGCCCACCTCGGTGTAGGGGGTGAGCTTGTAGCGCGCCCCGACGCCCCACTCGCCGCCGTCGCGGGCGTTGTCGGTCTCGGTACGGGGAATGGCCGCACCCAAGCCCGCCAGGGTCGCCAGGTCGCCCGGGGCGAAGCGGATGTACTGGCCGCCCGGGCCGATCATGTCGGCGTAGGAAAAGTACTCGCCGGCCGGCGACAGCTCGTAGGGATGGTTCTTGAACTGGTAGTAGCCGAGCAGGGTCCAGTCGTTGACCGAGAAGCACGCGGAGGCCTGCAGTTCGGGCAGGAGGATTTCCTTGATCTCGGTGCCGGGGATGTTGCTCTTGGTGGCGTCGACCGGCCCCTGTACCCCGGAAATGCCGGAGATGAACAGGCTCTCGCCCCAGGCGACGACCTGGTTGCCGAGACGCACGTCGAGGAAGCCGCTGTCGCCGACGGTGGTGCCGCCATAGGCGTAGGCATCCAGCAGGCGGGTGCGCTTGCCGACGCGGTCTTCGGCCTCGGAGCTGAACTCGTCGGTATCACCCAGCTTGTTGATGGTGTTCGCCGAGTGGTTGTCGTTCTTGCGGTTGTAGGCGAAATCGTAGAACGACGAGCCGCGCAGCATCAGGCCGTAGTCGCCCTTGTGGATGTCCATTTCGGCGAGCAGGCTGACGCGGTTGTTGAAGAAGCTGCCACGGTCGAAGTTGCGGTTGCCGTCGTCGCCGTTGATGTTGTTCAGCAACTCGTGCGCCTGCTTCTCGGCACGCATGTTCAGGCCGTAGTTGAAGGTGGCCAGATAGTCGACTTCGAAACCATCGCCGAACTCGAAGGAGCCGGCCTGCGCGGCCGGCAGCGCCAGCACGCCCACGGCGCAGCCGAGCAGGCTGAGTTTGAAATGATGCGGCAAGCGGGACACGCCACGTTTCTTGTATTTGTAATTCATCAGTTCAGCTCCTCTCGGAGGATCTTGTTGGTTGTTGTCCTGATACGGCCTTGCATCTCGGCAGACCCGCCATTTGCCAGTTGGCTTCTGCCTCGACAACCGCAGGTGATCGTCGAGTGAGTTCATGATTACCCGCGAAAAATCCGCTCACATACTTGGTTCGGACTAGGCGGATCGGCAGCATTCCGGCTATCGATCGGCACTTTTCGCAGGCACGAAAGTGCCCCTGCGCGGCATGCAGGCGCGCACTCGAAGTCAGTGGAATTGCCGGTGGCTGCCCGTCACGGACAGCCACCGGCGTCGATCAGGCGGAAGGCTGAGCGGCGGGCAACTGGTCGGCGCGGCGCTCGCGACCGACGTTCAGCCAGCAGGCCAGCGCCGGCAGCAGCAGCACCGCGCCGAACACGTTCACCAGGAACATGAAGGCCAGCAGGATGCCCATGTCGGCCTGGAACTTGAGCGGCGAGAAGGCCCAGGTGGCCACGCCGACCGACATGGTCACCGCGGTGAAGATCGCCGCCGTGCCGCGCTGGCGCATGGCCTCGTAGAACGCCATGCGCAGGTCCTGGCCCTCGTGCTCGATCTGGTGCTTGACCCGCTCGAACAGGTAGATGCCGTAGTCGACCCCCACCCCGACGCCCAGGGCCACCACCGGCAGGGTCGCCACCTTGAGGCCGATGCCCAGCGCGGCCATCAGCGCGTTGCACAGCACCGACACCACCGCCAGCGGCGCGATGATGCACAGCACCGCCTTCCAGGAGCGGAACATCAGGAAGCACATCAGGGTGATGGCGCCGAAGATGGCCACCAGCATCTCCACCTCGGCCTGCTCCACCGCCTCGTTGGTCGCCGCCATCACCCCGGCGTTGCCGCCGGCCAGGCGGAAGGCGTCGGCCACGCGGAACTCGGGGCTGTCCTTAGGCTGCTCGGCGATGAAGCGCTTGATCTCGCTGGTCAGGTGATGGAGGGTCGCGCCTTCGTGGTCCCGGGTGTAGATCAGCACCTGCATCGCCGTGCAGCCCTGGGTGTTCATGCCCAGGTCCGGGTTGTAGGCCTCGGCGCCCTGCTGCAGGGCCTGGCTGCTGCGCGGCAGCGCGGCCCAGCGCGGATTGCCTTCGTTGTTGGCGGCGATGCCGACCTTGGCCATGTCCGGGACGCTGACCACCGACTGCACGCCGTGCACGCCGCGCATGAAGGTGGCGAAGCGGTCGACCGCGCTCATCACCGAGTAGTGCAGGCAGGCATCGCCCTCGAAGCCCTTGGCCTCGACCACCACGCTGAGCACGTCGACGCCGATCGCGTAGCTGCCGACGATGCTGGCGTTGTCGCGGTTGTAGCGCGAGTCCTCGCGGAACTCCGGAGCGCCGCTGCCGATGTCGCCGACCACCAGCTTGCGCGACTCGGCGATGCCCAGGCCGAGCAGGCCCAGACAGACGACGGCCACCAGCAGCGCGGTGCCGGGATTGGTCACCGCCGACAGCTTCCACCAGAACGGATGGCGCTTGCCGCCCGCCGTGGCGGTGCGCCGCGCGGAGTCTTCCAGACGCATGCCGGAGAGCAGGATCGGCAGCATCATCTTGTTGGTGATGATCATCAGCAGCACGCCCAGGCAGGCGGTGATGCCCAGTTCGCGCACGCTGTCGATCTGGATGCGCATGATCACCGCAAAACCCAGCGCGTTGGCCAGCAGCGCCAGGGCGCCCGGCACGAAGATGCGGCAGAAAGAGCTGTGCGCCGCGGCCAGCGAACTCGCCCCGCCCAGCACCTCCAGCTTCCAGGCGTTGGTCATCTGCACCGCGTGGGACACGCCGATGGAGAAGATCAGGAACGGCACCAGGATCGACATCGGATCGATGCCGTAGCCCAAGAGCGGCAGCAGGCCGAGCAGCCAGACCACCGGCAGCAGCGCCACCACCAGGGCCAGCAGGGTCATGCGCAGCGAGCGGCAGTAGGCGAACAGCAGCACCGTGGTGATGACGAAGGCCAGCAGGAAGAACACGAATACCGCGTTCAGGCCGCTGACCACGTCGCCGATCAGCACCGGGAAGCCGATGATGTCGACCTCGATCTGCGCGCTGGCGTACTTGGCGCGCACCGCATCGAGCGCCCTGGCGACCTCGACGTAGTCGACCTTCGCGCCGGTCTCCGGGTTGATTTCCTGCAGGTCGGCGCGGATCAGCGCGCCGCGCAGGTCGCCCTGCACCAGGCGGCCGATGACGCCGGCGCGCGCCACGTTGCGGCGCACGGTCGCCAGGTCCTGTTCCGAGCCGCCGAACTTGGCCGGCACCACCACGTCGCCGTAGAAGCCCTGCTCGGTGACCTCGATGAAGCGGGTGTCGGGGGTGAACAGCGAGGACACCCGGGTGCGGTCGACGCCGGGGATGAAGAACACGTCGTCGGTCGCCTCGCGCAGGGCCTTGAGGAACTGCACGTTGTAGATGTCGCCCTCGCCTTTCCAGCGCAGGTTGACCAGCACGCGGTTGGCACCCGGGAAGGCCTTCTGGTACTCGGTGAAGGTCTGCATGTACGGGTGCTGCAGCGGGATCATCTTGTAGAAGCCGGGGTCCAGCTTGATCCGGGTAGCCGTCGCGGCGAACACCACGGTCAGCAGGATGAACAGGAGCAGCAGCCAGCGGCGGTTGGCCATGAGCAGGTCGGCGCAGCGGTCGACCCACTGGGCATTCTTGTGGTTGTCCATGAGAGTGTCCGCTTGTGTCAGTGAGTCTGGGATGCGGCCGGCGCGCCGGACACGGCGATGCCGGACTGCCCGGTGAAGATCAGCCGGCCATCGGCCAGCTCGGCGACGCTGGAGAGGCTGCCGGCGCCGCCGTCGTTGAGGCGCTTGAAGGTCCGCCCGCCATCCCCGGACTGGGTGACCACGCCGCCCTCGCCGACCAGCACCACCTTGCCGTCGCCGGTGTGGGTGCCGCCGTACAGCGACAGGCCGGTATCGGCGTCGACCTCCTGCCAGGTAGCGCCGAAATCGCCGGTGCGGAACACCTTGCCGCGCATGCCGTAGACCAGCCAGTCGCTGGCCGACAGGGCGATCAGGCCGAAGAAGCTGCCGTTGTAGAAGTCCGGCAGGCGTTCCCAGCTCTGCCCGCCATCGGCGGAGCGCGCGACCAGGCCGCTCTCGCCGACCAGCATCAGGCGCTGCTGGCCGCCACCGGCGATGCCGTAGAAATGGCGGTCGCCCAGGCCGGTGTCGCGGGGCTGCCAGGTCTTGCCGCGATCCTCCGAGACCAGCAAGCGGCCGAAACTGCCGGTGGCGAACAGCGGCCCTCGGGCAGTGCCCCACACGCCCATCAGCGCCTCGGCGGCTTCGGCGTCGAAGTGGGCTTCCTGCCAGCTCCGGCCGCCGTCCTCGCTGCGTAGGATCCAGTTGTCATGGCCGATCGCCAGGCCCAGCGACCGGTCGGCGAAGAACACCTGGGTCAGGGTCGAGCCGCGCTGGGGCGCGACTGCGGCCTCGCGCCACGGCTGGCCGGCACCCTGGCTGTGGAACAGGTGACCCAGTTCGCCGGCGGCGACCAGCTGCGCGCCGGCGGCCTGCGTCGCGCCGTTGATCAGCATCAGCTCCGGGCGGGCGTCGCTGGACGGGAACGCCGGACTGGGGCGGGGCAGGAACGACGCGACCGTGCCCGCGGCCACCAGGCCGACGATGCACAGGCCGATCCAGATGCGGGAACGGCCGGGCGCCTGGTGGGCGCCGACCTCTGTCGGCGGCACCGCGCGCAAGGCCGACTCTGTATTTATTTTTGTGACTGGCTGCATGACTCCTCCTCGTCACCCCAGCTCCGGCAGCCCAAAGCAGACTGCGGTGCTGGGGGATGGCCAGACTGTGGCGGCGCCAAGGGGGCGTCGCATCGTCCGATCAGACAAGGGGAGTCATCCCTCCCTCATTCGGACGATGCTTTGGGCACGGGATCGCTGGAAGCTCTGGGCTGGCCGCGCGCCAGCCTTGCGTCTGCGACGATGGAGAAACCGCTCGTCGCTTCTAGTCCGTTCGGACTAGGACAAAAGCACACTCGCTTCCTATGGTGGCCTTGAGACGCGACGGCAAGCCGTCGGCTCGCTGCCTGCAGTTCGATAGCGAGAACAACAACAATGAAAACAAGAAAGCTGATCTACCTGGCCGTATTTTCTGCCTGCACCACCCTCTCCCCCGCCCTGCTGCCCAGCAGCCAGCCTGCGTTGCTCGCCCGGGCAGACAGCTGTCAGTACTGTCCGGCACAACTCGTCGCGCCCTCCATTTCGCTCGGCCAGCTGTCCCTCTAGGCGGCGAACGCCAGCCGCCCCCGGCCTGCAGGGGCGAATTCATGCGCCTTGGCGGTGTGTTTGGGCGAATGAATTCGCCCAAACAGCGCGGAAGCCGCTCAGGCACTGGCCCTCCCCCCGCTTCAAATTCCGCTCGCAGCGCTGCCGCCTTACGGGGCGCAAACGAAACCGCCCGGCGAATGCCGGGCGGTTTGTATATCACGGGCGGATCAGCGCTTGTCGACGGTAACGATCTCGCGGCGCTCGCTCATCGCTGCCGGCACCTCGGCCTCGTCGGTGTAGAACTGCTGGTACCACTCCCGCAGCTGGTAGACCGGGCCGTCGCCCTCGGCCAGCACCGGGTTGTTGATGCACACCTTGTGCTTCCAGATGTCCACGTCCTGGTAGAAGGAGGTGCGGTTCTGCTGCACATACTCCTTGGCCAGCGCCTCGTTCTGCTCCTCACTCCAGCCAGGCATCTTCTTCACCAGGCAGCCGAAGCGCAGCTCGAAGCTGTTGGGGCCGATCGGCACGTGGCAGTTGAGCAGGATCGAGTGCACTTCCATGCCTTCGAACACCGCGCGCATGCGGGTGAAGTGGGTGGCCGGGCCGAAGTAGGCCGACTCGGCGACCAGGTCCCCGCCCAGGCGGATCGAGTCGCCATGGAAGATCTGGTGGGCGATGTGGCCTTCGAACACGTTGGCGAAGTACTTGGTCGGGGTGCCGTGCACCGGACCGAAGTGCTGGGCGTCGGCGAGGTTGTCGACCAGCTCGCGCGGATGGGTGTCGATGATCAGGGTGTCGAGGTGCCAGTCGTGCGACCACTCGTCGCTGTCGATTTCCGGCAGGTGCGGGATCACCACGTCTGCGGCCGGGGCCTTGCCTTCCGGGTTGTTCCAGACGAACAGCAGGCCGTTCTCCTCGCAGGTCAGCCAGGAGCGGGTCTTGGCCTTGGGCGGGATGCGTTCGCAGTAGGGGATTTCAGCGCAGCGGCCGCTGCCCTCGAACTGCCAGTGGTGGAACGGGCAGACCACGCGGTTGCCTTCCAGGGTGCCCTGCGACAGGTCCGCGCCCATGTGCGGGCAGTGGGCGTCGAGGACGTTGATCTTGCCGCTGTCGTCGGCGAAGGCCACCAGGCGGGTGCCGAAGATGTTCAGGGTGTGCAGCTTGCCGTCGCGGTAGTCGTCGGCGACACCCAGGCAGTGCCAGCCGCGCGCGAAACGGTGCGGCAGCGCATTGTTGGTGTTGTTATTGGTCATCAGGCTTTCTCCGTTGAGCACACGCAAGGCGGGACGCCGTCCGGCCGCGCCTCGGGGCGGGCCGGACGGCGGCGTCCGACGATCTTCACCGAGGCACGCCCTGCGCTCATCATCCGCTTGGACTAGAAAGCGCGATTTCAGGCGCCGGCCGGCACCCGCCAGTCGGCGACGATGCCCTGCTCCAGGGCGAACGGCTGGGCGGCGATGGTGCGCTTCTGGAACTGCCCCGCCTCGGCGGCGGTGGCCAGCCAGAGCATGACCTGCGCCGGCACCTCGGGCGGCGCCATGCCGCCGCGCAGGGCGATCACGCCCTTGTCGCCGATGGTGGCCATCAGCGCCTCGGTGGTGACCACGCCAGGGTTGATGGTGAAGGCGCGGATGCCGCGCTCGCCCAGCTCGGTGCTCAGCACCCCGGACAGGCGCGACACCGTGGCCTTGCCGGCGCCGTAGGCATAGCCCCAGCCACCGCGCCCGGCCGCCACCGGCGGGTCGCTCTCGCCGGCGCCGGAGGTGACGTTGATGATCACCCCTTCGCCGCGCTCGAGCATCTGCGGCAGCACCGCGCGGGTGGCCAGGAACGGCGCCAGCAGGTAGCCCTGGTAGACGCGCAGCAGGGTCTCGGGCTCCAGCTCGAGGAACGGCAGGTTGAGGTCGCCGCCCTGGTAGATGGCGTTGTTGACCAGCACGTCGATGCGCCCGAAGTGTTCCAGCACCGCCGCGCAGGCGGCACATACCGATTCCGCGTCGAGCAGGTCCATGCGTACCACGAACACCTCGCGGCCCAGCTCGCGGATGGCCGCGGCGGTCGCCGCCAGGCTGCCGGGCAGCGGCGTGCCGTCCGGGTTGCGCAGCGCGTGCTGGTGGCTCTCGCCCTCCTCCAGCGTGCGCGCGCTGATCGCCACGTCGAAGCCGGCGCGGGCGAAGGCCAGCGCCGTCGCGCGGCCGATGCCCCGGCTGGCGCCGGTGATGAATGCCACCTTGTTCATTGCAGACTCCTTGAATTGAATCCCCGAATCGAATCCTCTGTAGGGGCGAATTCATTCGCCCGACGCGGCCACGTTGGCGAATGAATTCGCCCCTACAGCTCAAGTCTTGGTGCCGGGCACCCCAGGGGGCATCGTCAATACGGACCAGAAACGACGAGGCCACCCGCAGGTGGCCTCGTCGTTACCGATGAAGTCAGAACTTCGCCGGGCGCACCATGGCATCCATGCCGCCATCGACGAACATCACGCTGCCGTGGATGAAGCTGGCCTGCGGCGACTGCAGGAAGGCGACCAGCGCGGCGATCTCCGCCGGCTGGCCGGCGCGGCCCAGCGGGGCGACGAAGTCGCGCACCGCCTGACCGAAGCGCGGATCCTCCAAGGAGGCCTGGTGCAGCGGGGTCTCCACCGCGCCCGGCGCAACCACGTTGAGGCGCAGGCCCTGGCCACCCCACTCCACCGCCTTCTGCCGCGCGTAGCGAGTCACCGCGTACTTGGAGCTGGCATAGGCGACGTGTGCCTGGTTCAGCTCGCTGGCCAGGGCAATGGCGCGCGCCTCGTCGCCGGCCAGCATGGCCTCGGTCATCGGCTGGCTGTCGGCGCCCGGCTGGGTGGCGGCCACCGAGCCGACGATCAACGCCGCACCGCGCTCGCCGCGCGCCAGCGCGCTGGCTAGTCCGTCGACCAGTGCGGTGACGCCGAAGTGGTTGACCGCGACGATCACCGAAGATGGCAGGGTGACGCCGACGCCGGCGCAGCACACCAGGCCGTCCAGCACGCCGTCGCAACGGTCGAGCACCTCGTCGACCGCCGCCTGGCGGCCTTCGGGGGTGGACAGGTCGGCGATCACCTCGGCGTTGGCGCGGTCGATGCCGATGATCTGGTGACCGGCGGCGCGCAGGGCGGCGCACACGGCGGCGCCGATGCCCGACGCGGAACCGCTGACAGCTGTGACTGGCATGGAAACTCTCCTTGATGACTGGCTTGGATGGCTGGGTTTGCCCCACTCTAGGGGCGGCGCGGCGCGCGTCGAATCGTCCGAGCGGACGATATCAGCCGGCGCGCAGCCGCTGCGCCTGGCCGTCGGCCTGGCCGACTGCCATCACGCTGTTGAGCATGATGCGCACCAGCTCGGTCTGCCGGCGCACGCCGGTCTTGGAGAAGATCGCGCGCAGGTGGGCGCGCGCGGTGTTGCGGCGGATGTTCAGCGCCTCGGCGGCCTCCTCCAGCGACAGGCCGTTGGCCAGTTCGAGGCACAGCGCGGTTTCCGCCGGGGTCAGGTTGAACAGCTGCTTGGCCACCGTGGTGCTGGTCAGCGACTTGCCGACCGCATCGCGGATGTACACCACCACCGCCGGCTGGCCCTTGCTTTCCGCCCACTCCAGCGAGGGCACCGACTCCACCACCACCACCAGGCTGACCTGGCCGGACGGCCGGGCGATCGACACCGCCTCGGCGATCGGCGGACTCTCCTTGCCCTGACGGGCGAAGGCGCTGCGCACCAGGCGCTGCAGCTCGCGGTTGTCGCTGGGATAGGAGGCCTCCAGGCGACCGCCGACCACCTTGAGACCGTCGGCACCGGCGAGGATCTCCTGGGCGATGGCGTTCTGCTGCAGCACGCGGCCGCTCTCGTCGAGCACGATGGTCGCCACCGACAGGCGGCTGATCGCCTGGGAATACAGCGTGCCCATCGACTGGCTGCGGTCCAGCTGGTTGTGCATGTTGAGGGCGCGGCGCAGGTGCGGCAGGATCAGCTCGCACAGGGCGCGGTCGCGCGCCGAGAACTTCGGCGCGGATTCGGGGCGGGTGATGCGGAAACGCAGCTTGCCGGAATCCGGGGTGGCGATGTCCACGCCCATCACGTGGTACACGCCCTTCGGCCCGCACCAGTGCTGGTAGTAGGAGGACTCGCGCCAGTCCTTCTCGCTCATCAGGTCGTCGACGGTGAACACCTTGTCGACCGGCTGGTTGATGAAGGGGGTGCTGGAGTGCGGGTAGGTCAGGTAGGTGACCTTGCCCTCGCCCTCGACGTTGCCGGCGACGATCATCAGGCCGGCGTCCGACTGGTCGGGGACGCGCAGGATCAGGGTCACGTAGTTGGCGGCGAACAGGTCGCGCAGCTGCTCCATGGGGATGTGCCACAGCCGGCTGTCCAGCGCCGCATCGTACAGGGCCGCGACCAGGCGGTCGTATTCGGCCAGATCCAGGCCCGCCAGGGCATGGAGGTCTGCAGTAGTCTTTTCCACCCTATCACCTCTTGGCGGAGACGGCTCATGGGCCGGCTCCTTATTGTTCTTGTCGATCAGGTTGCCCCGGGCATCCTCCGGGCCGGCGGCGCAAGCCCCCTGCCCGGTGCGCCTCCTGCGCCGGTGCGGCCGCCGTCGAAACGGCGGGCACCTTCGTCATTTTCCTGTCGTCAGGATACTGCCAAAGCCGGGAGGCAGTTCAAGAGCCGCGATCTTGAGGCCTCCCTGACTTCTGTTTCCGGCTGTTACACGCAGGCCGTCGCCTCCTTCGTCCCGGCCTGGGACCGGTGCTGGCTGCCGTCGGCGGTGGCTGCGCCCTCGCGCGCCCGTACCAGCGGCCGCCCCTCGTTGAACCAGGCAGCCAGCGCCGGCAGCAGGAAGATCGCGCCGAACACGTTGACCAGGAACATGAAGGCCAGCAGCACGCCCATGTCGGCCTGGAACTTCAGCGGAGCGAAGGCCCAGGTGCACACGCCGATGGACATGGTCAGCGCGGTGAACACCGCCGCCGTGCCGCGCTGGCGCATCGCCTCGTAGAAGGCGTGGCGCAGGTCGCGGCCCTCCTCCATCTCGTGCTGGATGCGCTCGTAGAGGTAGATACCATAATCGACGCCGACCCCGACTCCCAGCGCGACCACCGGCAGGGTGGCGACCTTGAGGCCGATGCCGAGCAGCGCCATCAGCGCGTTGCAGAGGATGGCGACGATGGCCAGCGGCACCAGGATGCACAGCACCGCGCGCAGCGAGCGGAAGGTCAACCAGCAGAACAGCGCCACCGAGCCGAACAGCGCGGCCAGCATCATCACCTCGGCGCGGTCCACCGCCTCGTTGGAGGCGGCCATGATGCCGGCGTTGCCGCCGGCCAGGCGGAAGTTCACTCCGGGAGTGACGTCGGCGGCGACGATGCGCTTGAGTTCCTTGACCACGTGGGCGACGGTCGCCCCCTCATGGTCGGTGAGGAACACCAGGATCTGCATCTGCTGGCAGCCGTCGGTGACCATGCCCAGCTCCGACGAATAGGCGCGCGAGCCCTGCTGCAGGCCGCGCTCGGAGTTGGGAATCGCCGACCAGCGCGGGTTGCCCTCGTTGTTGCCGGCGATCACCACCTTGCCGGTGCCGGTGACGCTGGACACCGACTGCACGCCGGCGATGTGGCGCACGGCGAAGTCGAAGCGATCCACCGCACGCATCACGGCCGGGTCCAGGCAGGCTTCCGGGTGATCCTTGACCTCGACGAACACGGTCAGCACATCGAGACCGATGGCGTAGCTGCCGACGATCCGCGCGTTGTCACGGTTGTAGCGCGAGTCGCTGCGCAGTTCCGGCGCGCCGGCGCCGATGTCGCCGGTCTGCAGGTCGCGGGCCTTGAGGGTGCCAACGGTGAGCAGGATCAGGCTGGTGGCGAACACCAGCAGCGCCGGACCGGGCTTGGCCAGGCTGGAAAGCCCCCACCACAGCGGGTGCTTGCGGCCTTCCAGCGGCTTGTTGCTGGGCTGCGCCGAGCGTTCCAGACGCAGGTGGGAGATGATGATCGGCAGCATCATCTTGTTGGTGACGATCATCAGCAGCACGCCGAGGCAGGCGGTCACGCCCAGCTCGTGGACGATGGGGATGTCGATCAGCATGATCACCGCGAAGCCCACGGCGTTCATCAGCAGGGCCAGCGAGCCGGGGATGAAGATCTTGCAGAAGGCCGCATGGGCCGCGTCCTGCGCGCTGGCGCCGGCCAGCACGTCCTGCTTCCAGGCGTTGGTCATCTGCACCGCGTGGGACACGCCGATGGAGAAGATCAGGAACGGCACCAGGATCGACATCGGGTCGATGCCCAGGCCCAGCAGCGGCAGCAGGCCGAGCAGCCAGACCACCGGCAGCAGCGCCACCACCAGCGCCACCACGGTCAGCTTGAGCGAGCGCGAATAGCCCCACAGCAGCGCCGCGGTGATCAGGAAGGCCACCACGAAGAAGCCCATCACCGCGCCGAGGCCCTCGACCACGTCGCCGACCAGCTTGGCGAAGCCGACCACGTTGATCTCGATCTGCTCGTTGTTGTACTTGCTGCGGATTTCCTCGAGGCGCTTGGCCACCTCGACGTAGTCGACCTTCTCGCCGGTCTTCGGATCGACGTCCTGCAGGTCGGCGCGCACCATCGCCGCCTTCAGGTCGGTGGCCACCAGGCGGCCGATCTGCCCGGAGCGCGCGGTGTTGCTGCGCACCTGCTCGAGATCCTCGAGGGTGCCGGCGAAGCGCGGCGGCACCACCACGTCGCCGAAGAAGCCGTCCTCGGTCACCTCGACGTACTGCACGTTGGGGGTGAACAGCGAGGTCACGCTGGAGCGGCTGACCCCGGAGGTGAAGAACACGTCGTCGGTGACCTTGCGCAGGGTATCGAGGAACACCGGGTTGTAGATGTCGCCTTCGCCCTTCCAGCGCACGCTGACCAGGAAGCGGTTGGCGCCGGTGAACACCTTGCTGTATTCGAGGAAGTTCACCATGTACTCGTGGCGCAGCGGGATCAGCTTGTTGAAGCCAGGGTCCAGCCGCGTCTGCAGGGCGCTGGCGCCCAGGCCGACGGTGATGGCGACGAACAGCGCCATCAGCGCGCGGCGGCGGGCCATCAGCAGGTCGGCACAGGCCTCGACCCAGCGATCCACCCGGGAAGTTTGTCCTTTCATCACGTCACCCTCAGTCCTGCACGGCGGTGATGCCGCCACGGAAACTCTTGAACACGCCCTGCTCGCCGCCGACCACCAGCACACGCTCGTCCAGCGCCGCTACCGAGGTCAGGGTGCCGAGGCTCTTCAGGCGCAGGCTGTCGACCAGCTTGCCCTGGCCATCGAAGCGGCTGACCACGCCGCCGGCGCCGACCACCAGCACGCCGGTCTGCCCGGGCAGCCGCGCATGGCCGTAGAGCGGCGCGGTATGGCCGAGCGGGACCTGGGTCCAGTTCTGGCCGAAGTCGTCGCTGACGAACACATGGCCGCGCATGCCGTAGGCCAGCCAGCGCTGCGCCGACAGGCGCACCACGCCGAACAGCGAGCCCTTGTAGAAGGCCGGCAGGGCTTCCCAGTTCTCGCCGCCGTCGGCCGAGCGCAGCACCGTGCCCTGCTCACCGACCAGCATCAGCTGGCCGTCGGCGCCGCCGTCCATGCCGTTGAGGTGATAGCCGTCCACCGGCAGCTCGCGGGCCTGCCAGCTCTGCCCGGCGTCGCGGGACACGAAGAACTTGCCGTAGCTGCCATAGGCCATCACGGTGTTTCCGGCGCCGGCCCAGACGCCGAGCAGCGGCTCGGCCAGCTCGTTGTCGATGCGGCTCTCCTGCCAGTGCTTGCCGCCGTCCGCGGAGCGCAGGATCCAGCCGTCGTGACCGACCGCCACCAGGCGCTCGGCCGACAGCCGCGCCACGCCGGTCAGCGAACTGCCGCGGCGCTGGTCGATGGCGGCCTGCTGCCAGCTGTCGCCGAGGTCGTCGCTGGTGAGGACGATGCCCTGCTCGCCGACCGCAACCACCCGGTGGCCGTCGACGGTCATGTCGTTGATCAGCAGGCGGTCGGTGCGCAGCTCGGTGGCCGGCAGGGGTGGCGGGGTACGGTGCGAGAAGGCGTACGCGGTGGTTGCCGCGACCACGGCCGAGACGGCGTAGGCGATCAACTGGCGCATGGCGACCTCCGCAGGCGATTGAGTGCTTTCATGCTGTCTTTCCCTTGTTCTTGTTGTGGGCGAGCGCGACGCGGCGGTCGCTCGACGCAGGCGGATACAGCCCGATAGTCCCCAGATAGAGCGGTGCCGGCATCGTCCATAAGGAGTACGCCGGCACAGAGGGGGGAATGGGGATGGACAGGGCTGGCGCAGAGCGGCTTGTAGGGGCGAATTCATTCGCCTTTGCGAGGCGTTTTGGCGAATGAATTCGCCCCTACATATGGGTGTAAATCAGGCGATCTCGAACAGGCCGGCAGCACCCATGCCGCCGCCGATGCACATGGCCACCACCACGTAGCGCACGCCGCGGCGACGGCCTTCCAGCAGGGCGTGGCCGACCATGCGCGCACCGGACATGCCGAACGGGTGGCCGATGGCGATGGCGCCGCCGTTGACGTTGAGGCGGTCGTCGGGGATGCCCAGCACGTCGCGGCAGTGGATCACCTGGCAGGCGAAGGCCTCGTTGATCTCCCACAGGCCGATGTCGGCCACGGTGAGGCCGAAGCGGTTGAGCAGCTTGGGCACCGCGAACACCGGGCCGATGCCCATCTCCTCCGGCGCGCAGCCGGCCACGGCGATGCCGCGGTACACGCCGAGCGGCGCCAGACCACGGCGGGTGGCCTCGGCGCGGCTCATCAGCAGGGTCGCCGCGGCGCCGTCGGAGAACTGCGAGGCGTTGCCGGCGGTGATGAACTCGCCCTGCTGCACCCACTTGCCGTCCTTCCACACCGGCTTCAGCGCGGCGAGGTCCTCCAGCCTGGTCGACGGGCGGTTGCACTCGTCGCGGTCGGCGAGCACCTCCTCGTGGCCGGTCGGGTTGCCCTCCTTGTCGAAGCACAGCTTGCGCGCGGCGAGCGGCACGATCTCGTCGGCGAACAGCCCGGCGGCCTGCGCCGCGGCAGTGCGCTGCTGGCTCTGCAGGGAATACTCGTCCTGGGCGGCGCGCGAGATGCCGTAGCGGCGCGAGACGATCTCGGCGGTCTCCAGCATCGGGATGTAGGCCGCCGGCACCACTTCCTGCACCGCCAGCGACTGTGCGCGATAGCTGTTCTTGTGCTTGGTCTGGGTCAGCGACAGCGACTCGACGCCGCCGGCCACCGCCACGCCCAGCTCGCCGGTCATGATGCCCTTGGCGGCGACGCCGATGGTCATCAGGCCGGAGGCGCACATGCGGTCCAGCGCCATGCCCGGCACCGTGTCCGGCAGGCCGCCGGTGTAGGCGCACAGGCGGCCGATGTTGTAGGCCTGGGTGCCCTGCTGCACCGCCGCGCCCATGATCACGTCCTCCACCGCGCCCGGCTCGATGCCGGCGCGCTCGACCACCGCGCGCACCACGTGGCCGCCGAGCACCGGCGCCTCGGTATCGTTGAAGGAGCCGCGGAAGGACTTGGTCAGCGCGGTGCGCGCGGTGGACACGATCACCGCATCGTTCGGATTGGCTTGCATGGGAATCTCTCGCTCAGTTGAAGGTGTAGCGGCTGATGGTGTCGACCACGCAGCCCGGGCGCTCGCCGCCCTCGATCTCGACGCTGACCCGCACGGTGGCCTGCACCGCCGCGCCGACCTGCTCGACGCGCACCACCTCGCCGCGCCCGCGGATGCGCGCGCCGACCTTGACCGGCGCCGGGAAGCGCACGCGGTCGCAGCCGTAGTTGACGCCCATGCGCAGGTTGTCGACCTGGATCAGCTGCGGCAGGAACAGGTTGACCAGCGACAGGGTCAGGTAGCCGTGGGCGATGCAGCCGCCGAACGGGCCGCTGGCGGCGCGCACCGGGTCGACGTGGATCCACTGGTGGTCACCGGTGGCCTCGGCGAACAGGTTGACCCGCGCCTGGTCGATCTCGAGCCACTCGGTGGCACCGAGGTCCTGGCCCTCGGCGGCGAGCAGCTGTTCGGCGCTGGAATAGATGGTGGTCATGGCGCGCTCCTCAGGCCTGCTGGGAACTGACCGACAGCACTTCGCCGGTCATGTAGGAGGCGTAGTCGCTGGCCAGGAAGACCATCACGTTGGCCACTTCCCAGACCTCGGCGGCGCGGCCGAAGGCCTCGCGGCTGGCCAGCTGGGCGAGCAGCTCCTCGCTGGAGGCCTTCTTGAGGAAGTCGTGCAGGGCGATGGACGGCGATACCGCGTTGATGCGCACACCGAACTCGGCGGCCTCCAGGGCGCTGCAGCGGGTCAGCGCCATCACCCCGGCCTTGGCCGCGGCGTAGTGGGCCTGCTCCTTCTGCGCGCGCCAGCCGAGCACCGAGGCGTTGTTGACGATCACCCCGCGGCCGCGGCCCTGCATGTGCGGCAGCATGGCGCGGGTCATGCGGAAGGTGCCGGTCAGGGTGATGTCGAGCACCCTGCTCCACTCCTCGTCGCTCATCTCGGTGACGCGCTTCTGGCCGCCGAGGCCGGCGTTGTTGATCAGCACGTCGACGCCGCCCAGAGCCAGCTCGGCGGCGGCGATCAGCGCCTGCACCTCCTCTTCCACGGCGACGTTGCACAGCTGGCCGTAGACGGCTTCGAGGCCGGTCTCGGCCTTGAGGCGCTCGACCGCCTCTTCCAGACGGCGCGGGTGGATGTCGGAGATCATCAGCGCCCGGCAGCCCTCCTCCGCGCAGCGCCTGGCGGCGGCGAAACCGATGCCGGCGCCGGCGGCGGCGGTGATCAGGACGGACTTGCCGGCCAGCAGCTGGTGGCCGGGCACGTAGGGGGGAGCTTGTCGCATGGCAGAAACCTCGTTGGTAAACGGTCTGCCACAGGTATACGGGGCGCTCGGGGGTGCTACATCGTCAAAACGGACGGGGCAGAGGGGCGCGCGCCGTCAAAGCTGCCAAGAGGCGCACCCTCCTCCGCTAGCCGGATGGCATAACCTGCCCGCCTCGCCACCGGGCCATCCCCGGCGGCAGAGCAGCCAGACTTCATCGCCAGGGGACAAGGAATGCCCACACCGCCCAGGATCGTCCTGATCAACCCGCCCCACACTGCCATCGGCAGCCGTATCCCCGACGAGCACCTGCCGCCACTCGGCCTGCTCAGCGTGGGCGGCCCCTTGCTGGATGCCGGGTTCGCGGTGTCGCTGCTGGATGCCGACCGCGAGAACCTGCCGCTGTCGGCGATCACCGGGCAGGTGCGCCAGCTGCGGCCGACGGTGGCGATGCTCGGCCATTCCGGGTCGAGTTCGGCGCACGCCACCGTGGTCGAGCTGTGCCGGCTGCTCAAGCAGGCGCTGCCGGAGCTGACCATCGTCTACGGCGGGGTACACCCCACCTATCACTGGCAGGAAATCCTCCGCGACTGCCCGGCCATCGACTTCATCGTGCGCGGCGAGGGCGAGCAGACCGCCCTGTCCCTGCTCGAAGCGCTGCGCGACGGCGATCCGCTGGACGGCGTGAAGGGCATCGCCTTCCGCCACCAGGGCCAGGTGCTGGGCACGCCGCCGGCGCCGCCGTTGCGCGACCTGGACGCCTACCGGGTCGGCTGGGAGCTGATCGACCATACCCGCTACTCCTACTGGGGCGGCAAGCGCGCCGTGGTGGTGCAGTTCTCGCGCGGCTGCCCCTACCCGTGCAGCTACTGCGGGCAGCGCGGCTTCTGGACGCGATGGCGGCACCGCGACCCGGTGGCCTTCGCCCGCGAACTGGCGCGCCTGCACCGCGAGCACGGGGTGGAGCTGATCAACTTCGCCGACGAACTGCCCACCGGCTCGCGCAAGGCCTGGCGGACCTTCCTCGAGGCGCTGATCGCCGAAGACGTGCCGCTGCTGCTGGTCGGTTCGACCCGCGCCGGCGACATCGTGCGCGACGCCGACATCCTCCATCTGTACCGCCGGGCTGGCGTGATCCGCTTCCTGCTCGGCATCGAGAGCTACGACGAGGCCACGCTGGCGAACATCAACAAGCGGGCGGACGTCAGCGAGGACCGCCAGGCCATCTGCCTGCTGCGCCAGCACGGCATCGTCTCCATGGCCACCTACGTGCTCGGTTTCGAGGAGGAAGGCGACCGCGACTACTGGCGGTCGTTCCGCCATCTGCTGCGCTACGACCCCGACCAGATCCAGCTGATCTACGCCACGCCACATCGCTGGACACCCTTCTATGCCACGGTGGAGGAGCGCCAGGTCATCGAGACGGACACCCGGCGCTGGGACTACAAGCATCAGGTGCTGGCGGTGCGACGCGTCCCGGCCTGGCGGGTGTTCCTGTGGTTCAAGCTGATTGAGCTGGCCATGCAGTCCCGCCCCAGAGCGCTGGGACGCATCCTCCTGCACCGCGACGGCGACTTCCGCCACGCCATGCGCTGGTACAGCCGGATCGGCCGGCGAGTCTGGCTCCACGAGGTGGCGGAATTCCTGCGCCGCATCCCCGGGCTCAGGCCGGGACCGACCCTGCGCGAGTTCCTCGGCCCTTCGCTGGCGGAAACGGAATACGCGCATGACCGCGGCCAGCGGATCGCCACGGACAGGAAACATGCCGAGACGCTTGCGGAATGAAGTCTCGCCGGCAGCATCTGCCGTGGCGCACCGAACCGTCTCGAGCACTGCCGGGCCTCGACCTCAGCGATACCAGCGCGGCGTATACACCCAGTCGCCGCCATCCGCGCGCGGGAAGCTGCGGGTGGTCGACGAGCCGACGATCACCAGGGTGCGCATGTCGACCATCTCCGGGGTCAGCTCGCCGAGGGTCAGGCTGGTGAGCCGGGCGCCGGGGCGGCCGATGTCGCGGCCGAGCACCACGCGGGTTTCCGGCGCACGATGGCTCCTGACGATTTCCAGGGCACGACCGAGCTGCCAGGGCCGGGCGCGGGAGATCGGGTTGTAGAAGGCCATCACCAGATCGGCGGCGCCGGCGTGCTCCAGGCGCTGCTCGATCACCGCCCAGGGCTTGAGGTTGTCCGACAGCGACAGCAGGCAGAAGTCGTGGCCCAGCGGCGCACCGGCCAGCGCGGCGGTGGCCAGCGCGGCGGAGACGCCCGGCAGGATTTCCAGCTCGACCGCATGCCAGAGCGGGTCAATGCTCTGCTCCAGCGCCTCCAGCACCGCCGCGGCCATGGCGAACACCCCCGGATCGCCGGAGGACACCACCACCGCACGGCGCCCGCTGGCGGCCAGCTCGAAGGCATGGCGGGCGCGCTGCAGCTCCTCGCGGTTGTCGCTGCAGTGGCGCACCTGCTCCGCGCGCAGCGGCCCGGCCATGTTCACGTAGGTCTCGTAGCCGAGGATGTCCTCGGCCTCGTCCAGCGCCCGGCGCACCGCCGGCACCATCAGCTCGGCGGCGCCGGGGCCGAGGCCGACCACGCTGAGCCGCCCACGGGCGCGGCCGAGTCGCTCGACCGCCACCGGCTGCGCGGCGCGGCCGATGCACAG
>NZ_SSTC01000084.1 GCF_004801855.1 Pseudomonas sp. A-1
GGCGTCCCCTAGGGGACTCGAACCCCTGTTACCGCCGTGAAAGGGCGGTGTCCTAGGCCACTAGACGAAGGGGACGCAATCCTTCGTACAACCCGCCGCTACCGCCTGGCGCGTTGCTGGAAATTGGTGGAGCTAGACGGGATCGAACCGTCGACCTCTTGCATGCCATGCAAGCGCTCTCCCAGCTGAGCTATAGCCCCACTTTCGTGGTTGCTTCGCTTTCGAGACCAGCTCGTCGTGAAGCGGGGCGAATGTTAAAGGCCCTTTGAGAACTCGTCAACACCTGCCCCGTTTTTTTTCGGTTTTTTTTCGCTGGCAGAACAAACACTTATGCGCAGGGCGGCGGATCGGGCCCGCCGCCCCCTGTCGTTCAGGTACGGCCGGTCAGGTACGGCCAGCCAGGCACGGCCGGTCAGGCGATCGCCGCCAGCAGCTTCTCCCACTCCTTGGTTTCCTTCTTCGACACGCCGCCGAGCAGCTCGACCGCCTGGCGCAGGCGGAAACGCGACAGGTCGGGACCGAGTATCTCCATGGCGTCGAGCACCGACACCGAGCTGGCCTGGCCGGTGATCGCCGGGAAGATCAGCGGCATCACGTCGCGCAGCTTGAAGCCGAGGTGCTCGGCGACCCTCTGGATGATCGCGGTGATGTTGTCCTTGTTCCACTGGCGCAGCGCTTCCAGCTTCCACAGGATCAGCTGCAGCACCTGGCGCACCTGCTCGGGCGACAGTTTCTTGTGCTCGAACAGCTTCGGATCGGGATTGACCCCGCCCATGAAGAAGAAGCCGGCCAGCGGCGCCAGCTGGCTGAAGGTCTCCACCCGGCTTTGCGCGTGCGGGGCGATCCGCATCAGGTACTCGGGGTTGAGCGCCCACTTCTGCACCTCGGCAGCGAACTGCTCGACCGACAGCTCGCGCAGCCACTGGCCGTTCAGCCAGGACAGCTTCTCGATGTCAAAGATCGGCCCGCCGAGGGACACGCGGCTGACGTCGAAGTGCTCGATCATCTCGGCCAGGGAGAACTTCTCGCGCTCGTCCGGCATCGACCAGCCCATGCGGCCCAGGTAGTTGAGCATCGCCTCGGGCAGGAAGCCCATGCGCTGGTAGAAGGTGATCGAGGTCGGGTTCTTGCGCTTGGACAGCTTGGACTTGTCCGGATTGCGCAGCAGCGGCATGTACACCAGCTTGGGCTGCTCCCAGCCGAAGTACTCGTACAGCTTGATCAGCTTGGGCGCCGACGGCAGCCACTCCTCGCCGCGCAGCACGTGGGTGATGCCCATCAGGTAGTCGTCGACCACGTTGGCGAGGAAGTAGGTGGGCAGGCCGTCGGTCTTCATCAGCACCTGCATGTCCATGCGGTCCCAGGGGATCTCCACGTCGCCGCGCAGCAGGTCCGGCACCACGCAGACGCCCTCGCTCGGCACCTTCATGCGGATCACGTTGGGCTCGCCGGCGGCCAGGCGCTGCTGCGCTTCCTCCTTGGAGAGGTGCATGCAGTGGCCGTCGTAGCGCGGGGTTTCCTTGTTGGCCATCTGCTCGGCACGCACGGCATCGAGGCGCTCGGCGCTGCAGAAGCAGTGGAAGGCGTGGCCCTTGTCGACCAGCTCGTCGGCGTACTGCTTGTAGATGTGGCCGCGCTCGCTCTGCCGGTACGGGCCGTGCGGGCCGCCGACATCCGGGCCCTCGTCCCACTCGATGCCCAGCCAGCGCAGGGCGTCGAAGATCTGCTGCTCCGACTCGCGGCTGGAACGCAGCTGGTCGGTGTCCTCGATGCGCAGGATGAACTGGCCGCCGTGCTGACGGGCGAAGCACAGGTTGAACAGGGCGATGTAGGCGGTGCCAACGTGCGGATCGCCGGTGGGCGACGGCGCGATGCGGGTACGGACGGTGGTCATGGGACTCTCGAATGAGCGGTTGAGCAAAGGCGAAATGGTAGCAGCCACGGCGCCCGCCGCTCCAGCCGCACACCACATCGCTCGGTCTGCCGCTGCTCGCCCCACCTTCCGCCAGAAGCGATCGTTATAATCCCCCGTTTCTGCAAGGATGAATCGGAGTCCAACATGCCTATCTTGCGCTGCGGCCAATGCGGTCATACCAGTGAAATCGTGGCCCATACACCTGGCACTCCTGCCCCCTGCCCCAGCTGCAACGCTCAAGGACAGACCTACGACACCACGCTTTTCATTCGCAAGGTACTGCAGCAGTACGGAGCACTCCAGCAGGAGCTCAAACGCCTGCGCACCCTGCTTCCAGAAGTCTCCGGCACGCAAGCGCAACCTCACCAGGGTAAGGACAGCAGCCTCTCGGAGCTCGACCTGCACAACACCTCGGCACTGGCCGACAGTGCCCAGCATGCACCAATCGTCGAGTGGTTCCGGCAGCGGCAGATCCAGGCGCGCCCGACACCCCAGGCGGTGGACACATCGGGCTTCTTCGATGAAATCGCCGTCGAAATCGGTGACAACTATGCGCTGCTCTCCGATGTCGTCAGCAAGATCCGCTGGGGACAGAAAAAGGACGTACCCAACTTCAGCCTGAAACTGGGGGACCTCAGCCAGAAGGATGGTCAGGCGATCAATGCATTCTGCAAGCGCCTGTACGAGCACACCTTCCTCGCCAAGTATTTCTACCAGAAGCAGGAGAAGATCGGCCGCGGCACCATCCAGTCGGCTCCATCGGTACGCAGTTTCTTTGCCGGCGAATGGCTGGAGTGGTACGCGCTGATGAAAACGCTCACCATGCTCCAGGAAAAGAAGCATGCGGCAGCCTGCACCCGCAATCTCAACCTGGTGTTCGATAACGAAGACCTGCATGAGGTAGACGTCTTCATCCTCGTCGACGGCAAGACGCCGATCTGCATCGAATGCAAGAGCGGCGAGTTTCGTCAGGACATCGACAAGTACCTGAAGCTTCGCAAGCGCCTCGGCATCGAACGCAGCCAGTTCATCCTCTTCAGTCCCGACCTGAGCGATGAACAGGCTGCCGGCCTGAGCAGCATGTACGAGCTGACCTTCGCCAACCAGGAACGACTGGTCAGCCATCTGGGCAACATGCTATGAGGGGATGAGGGGCCGAAATCCGCCCCTCATCCATCAGTTTCAGAACGGCTTGATCGCCACCTTGAGCACGCCGTCGCGCTGGTTCGCGAACAGGTCGTAGGCGTCGACGATCTGCTCCAGCTTGTACTCGTGGGTGACCAGCGCGCCGAGGTCTACGCGCCCGGAAGCCACCACGTTGAGCAGGCGGCGCATGCGCTCCTTGCCGCCCGGGCACAGCGAGGTGACGATCCTGTTGTCGCCGAGGCCGGCGTGGAAGGCGCCCAGCGGGATGGTCAGGTCGCTGGAGTAGACGCCGAGGCTGGACAGGGTGCCGCCCGGCTTGAGCACGCGCAGGGCGTTCTCGAAGGTCGACTGCAGGCCGAGCGCCTCGATGGAAGCGTCGACGCCGCGACCGCCGGTCAGCTTGAGGATCTCGTCGACCACGTCCACCTCGCGGAAGTTGAGGGTGACGTCGGCGCCCAGTTGCCTGGCGATCTCCAGGCGCTCGTTCACCCCGTCGACGGCGATGATCATGCTCGCCCCGCGCAGCTTGGCGCCGGCGGTGGCGCACAGGCCGATCGGCCCCTGGGCGAACACCGCGACCACGTCGCCGATCTTGATGTTGGCCGCCTCGGCGCCGGCGAAGCCGGTGGACATGATGTCCGGACACATCAGCACCTGCTCGTCGGTGAGGCCGTCGGGCACCGGCGCCAGGTTGGCCTGGGCGTCCGGCACCAGCACGTACTCGGCCTGGGTGCCGTCGATGGTGTTGCCGAAGCGCCAGCCGCCCATCGGCTTGTAGCCGTGGCAGGAGCAGCCGCCGTCCTGGGACGGGTAGCCGTCCTGGCAGGCGTAGGAGGTGAAGCTCGGGCAGATCGCCCCGGCGATCACCCGCTGGCCCTCCTGATAACCCTGCACGTTGCTGCCGAGCTTCTCGATGATGCCCACCGGCTCGTGGCCGATGGTCAGCCCCTTCTCTACCGGATACTCACCCTTGAGGATGTGCACGTCGGTACCGCAGATGGTGGTGGTGGTGATGCGCACCAGCGCGTCGTTGGGGCCCACCGGCGGGATCGGCTTGTCGACCAGCTCGATGCGTCCGGGCTCGACGAAGACGGCGGCTTTCATCATGGTCATCGCAACACTCCTTGCTGAGAATGGCGCCGGTCAGCCCGGCCAACAGCCTTTGACTCTAGTCGAAGCCGGATGACAAGAGCATGCCCGGGGTCATGGCCGGCTCAGATCAGCCCCGCCAGCGGGATGAAGGTCACCGCCTCGCCTTCGGCCAGGGTGGTGCCCTCGCGCACCTCCACCAGACCGTCGGCCCAGGCGGCGCTGCGCAGCACCCCGGAACTCTGGTTGGGGTAGAGCAGCGCCCTGCCCTGCTCCAGCCGCGCGCGCAGGAACTCGCGGCGCCCGCCCGCCTTCGGCCAGGCGAAGCCGGCCGGCACGGCGAAGCGCAACGGCTCCAGACGCGCCACGCCGAGGCGGCGCAGCAGGTAGGGGCGCACCAGCAGGGCGAAGGTCACCAGGGTCGCCGCCGGGTTGCCGGGCAGGCCGATCAGCGGCGTGCCGCGGTAGCGGCCGCAGGTCAGCGGCTTGCCGGGCTTGAGCGCCAGCTTCCACAGGGTCAGCTCGCCCTCCTCGCGCAGCACCCGGCCGAGACAATCCGCCTCGCCCACCGACACGCCGCCGGTGGAGAGGATCAGGTCGGCGTCGCCCAGCGCGGCCAGTCGCTCGCGGGTGCGTGCCAGGTCGTCGGGCAGGATGCCGGCGTCCTGCACCTCGCAGCCGAGGCGTTCGAGGGCGGCGGCGAGCAGGGCGCGGTTGCTGTTGTAGATCTGCCCGGCGCCCAGCGACCGTCCCGGCTCGATGAGTTCGTCGCCGGTGGACAGCAGCGCCACCCGCGGCCGGCGGCGCACCACCACCTGGGCGGCGCCGATGGAAGCGATCAGTCCCAGCTCCACCGGTCCCAAAAGAGTGCCGGCTTCCAGCAGCGTCTCGCCGGCGCGCACCTCCTGGCCCTGCGGGCGCACGTTGCGCCCTTCGCGCAGCGGCTCGAGGAAGCGCACCCGGCCATCGGCCAGCACCTCGACGTTCTCCTGCATCTCCACGGTGTCGGCGCCTTGCGGCAGCGGCGCGCCGGTGAAGATGCGCGCGCAGCTGCCGGGTGCCAGCGGACCCGGCGCCTGACCGGCGAACACCTGCTGGCTCACCGCCAGCGGTTGGCCGGTCCAGTCGGCCAGGCGCAGGGCGTAGCCGTCCATGGCGCTGTTCGGCCAGGGCGGCAGGTCGATAGCGCTGACCAGCGCCTCGGCCAGCACCCGACCGGCCGCCGCGGCGGCCACGACCACCTCGCTGTCGACGAGCGGCTCGGCCGCGGCCTGGGCCAGCAGGCGCTCCAGCGCCTGCTCCAGCGGCAACAGCGCGCTCATCCGCGGGTCCCGCAGGCCGGCGCCTGCTTGAGGTGGGCGACGAAGTTGCACGGGCGGTGGCGGGCGTCCAGCTGGTTGGCGAGGATGCCGTCCCAGGCGGTGCGGCAGGCGTTGGTCGAACCCGGCAGGCAGCACACCAGGGTGCCGTTGGCGAGGCCGGCCAGCGCGCGCGACTGGATGGTCGAGGTGCCGATGTCGTCGAAGGATATCTGCCGGAACAGCTCGCCGAAGCCGTCCACCTGCTTGTCGAGCAGGCAGGCCACCGCCTCCGGGGTGCTGTCGCGGCCGGTGAAGCCGGTGCCGCCGGTGATCAGCACCACCTGCACCGCGTCCTCGGCGATCCACTGCGCCACCTGGGCGCGGATGCGGTAGAGGTCGTCCCTGAGCAGCACGCGCGCCGCCAGGTGGTGCCCCGCGGCCTGCAGGCGCTCGACCAGCAGGCCGCCGGAGGTGTCGGTGTCCAGGCTGCGGGTGTCGCTGACGGTGAGGACGGCGACGTTGAGGGGGACGAAAACGCTATCGGCGTGCTGGCTCATGGAAGGCTCCGTGCAGGGGGGCGGGATGAAAAACGGCTGACCGGCTTTATAGCACCAACCGGGCCAGGTGCACGCGGTTGCGCGCTGTCCCCTCCCGCCAGCGCAATTCTCATTTTTTTCAAGCTAACCCCTTGTGCTCTCACGGTTTTTCTGTAGAATGCGCCCCACCAAAACGGAGCGTAGCGCAGCTTGGTAGCGCGTCTCGTTCGGGACGAGAAGGTCGCTGGTTCGAATCCAGTCGCTCCGACCAAATTCCCGAAGCAGCGAAGCGATTCGCTGAATCGAACAGGAAGCCCGCCCCTCGCGGGCTTTTATGTTTCTGCTAACCCCTTGTGCTGGCTGAATTTTTCGGTACAATGCGGGCCACCAAAACGGAGCGTAGCGCAGCTTGGTAGCGCGTCTCGTTCGGGACGAGAAGGTCGCTGGTTCGAATCCAGTCGCTCCGACCAAATTCCCGATCAGCATGACTGATCAACACAAGGCCCGCCCAGTGCGGGCCTTGTCGTTTCTGCGTCATGCGAATTTTCCCCTCCTCCCTGCCCACTGGTGCAGCACGTGCTTCAGACACGGGCACCGGCCTGCCCCGTTGCGGGGCAGGATGACGGCGAGGGGGATGCGGGGGAGCGGCGGCGGACGCCGCCGGGGAGATCCGTCCGGCCACGGCCGGACGGCAGGCGGGATTACAGCGGCAGCTCGAAGGCCGGGGCGATGCTCTTCAGCCAGACGTTCAGGCGCTCCTCGGTGAGGCCGCTCTGGTTGTCCAGGTCGAGGGCCAGGCCGACGAACTGGCCGTCACGCACCGCCTCGGAGGCCTCGAACTCGTAGCCCTCGGTCGGCCAGGCACCGACTACCTTGGCGCCGCGCTCGACAACGAAGTCGTAGAGGATGCCCATGGCGTTGAGGAACTCGCCGGGATAGCCGACCTGGTCGCCCAGGCCGAACAGCGCCACGGTCTTGCCGCTGAGGTCGACGCCCTCCAGCTTGGGCAGGAACTCCTCCCAGCTCTCGTTCTCGCAATCGGCCGACAGGCCCGGCAGCTCGCCGTCACCCAGGGTCGGCGTGCCGATGATCAGGTACTGGTACTGGGCCACATCCTCCGCCGAAGCGCGGTTGACGTTCAGCGCATCGGCCATGGTGTCGTCGTCGAAGCGTTTCTTGATCATCTTGGCGACCTTGCGGGTCTTGCCGGTGTTGCTGCCGAAGAACAGTCCAATCCTGGCCATATCTCACCTCTAACTGCGTGCATGGGATCCGTCGTGCGGGGCTGCCGGCCTCGGCTCGAACCAGGCTGGCCCTTGAGCAACTGCAGGAAGCAGGCCAGCCCAGCGCCTTGGTAGACAACCGCTAACTCATTGATCTAAAAGAACTTTCAATCTGCACCCGGGACGCTTGTCGCAAAGCCGACAGGCGGCCGACGCACAGCCGGGCGACCCTGTCGGCTTTGCCACAGTCACAGGTCGAGGGCCGCCCGCGACGGCGCCGCCTGCGCTTCGGCGCCCGCCGCGTCGCCGCGAGCCACCTGCGCCTCACCCTCTTCGGCGAGGGTCTGGCGCACCGCGAGACGCTCACCCTCCCCGTCCGCCACCAGATCGAGGGTGCAGGCGCGCAGGCGCGGCAGCGACGGCATGTCGAACATGGTCTGCTGCAGGGCGGCCTCGAGTACCGCGCGCAGGCCGCGGGCGCCGGTCCTGCGGATCAGCGCCTGGTCGGCGATGTGGCCGAGCGCCGCGTCGCTGATCTCCAGCTTCACCCCCTGGTAGGCGAACAGCTGCCGGTACTGCTTGACCAGCGCGTTGCGCGGCTCGCTGAGGATGCGCAGCAGGGTGGCGTGGTCGAGCTCCTGGAGAAAGGTGATGATCGGGAAGCGGCCGATGAACTCGGGGATCAGGCCGAACTCGTGCAGGTCGTCCGGCAGCAGCGCGGCGAGCAGCTGGTTGATGCTGGCCTTTTCCTGGCGCGGCGGCTGGGCGTGGAAGCCGATGCCGCCACTTTTGGGCTGCAGGCGGCCACGCACCAGCTCCTCGAGGCCGGGAAAGGCGCCGCCGGCGATGAACAGGATGTTGCGGGTGTCGACCACCTGCTCCTCGCCGTGCTCGCTGCGCCGTCCCGACTTGGCGATGCGCACCTCGGTGCCCTCGACCATCTTCAGCAGCGCCTGCTGCACGCCCTCGCCGGAGATGTCGCGCACCGCGGTGCCACCGCCGCTGCGCCTGGCCAGCTTGTCCACCTCGTCGATGTAGACGATGCCCCACTGCGCCTGCTGCACGTCGCCGCCGGCCGCCTCGAGCAGGCGGGCGATGATGCTGTCGACGTCGTCGCCGACGTAGCCAGCCTGGGTCAGGGTGGTGGCGTCGGCCGAGGCAAAGGGCACGCCGAGGATGCGCGCCAGGGTGCGCACCAGCAGGGTCTTGCCGGTGCCGGACGGCCCTGCCATGAGGATGTTGGACTTCTCCAGCTCGACCTGCTCGCCGAGCTGGCAGAACGGCTCACGGTCGCAGTTGAGCAGGCGCAGGTAGTGGTTGTAGACCGCCACCGCCAGGGTTTCCTTGGCCGCCTCCTGGCCGATCACCGACTCGTCGAGGTGGCGCTTGTACTCGGCCGGGGTGCGCAGCTGCGGAGCCAGCTGCTGCAGCTTGCGGCGCTGGCCCCAGCTGCTCACCACCTGATGGGCGAGGTTGACGCAGGCCTCGCAGATGCAGCCCTCGTTGCCGGCGATCAGGGGCAGCGTCGGGCTCTTGGCCGCGCCGCAGAAGGAACAGCAGGGAGTCTCGGTATCAGCCATGGGCGTTCTCCACGCAGGCGTTGGAATGCAGCAGGCGCTCCAGCCACTGGCGCTGGAAGGCCTTGCGCTGGCGTTTCTCGAGCCGCTCGCGCAGACGCGGCAGGGCGTCCTCGAGGGCGATGCGCCGCGCCGGGACGATGGCGTCGCAGCGCAGCAGGTGGAAGCCCAGCGGCGACTCCACCACGCCGCTCAGCTCGCCTTCGCCGAGGGCGTACAGGCAGGACTCCAGCTCGGCGTACAGGGTGCCGGGGACGACCTGGCCGAGCTGGCCGCCGTTCAGCGCAGTGGGGCACTCGGAGTGCTTGAGCGCCTGTTCGGCGAAGCGCTCGGGCTTGCTGCGCAGGCGCTTGCCGATCGCCTCGAGGCGCGCACGCGCGGCGTCGCGGGTGTTCTCCGCGAAGTCCGGGTTGATGGTGATCAGGATGTGCCGCGCCGCGCGCGCCTCGGGGCGGGCGAACTGCTCGGGATGGTTGAAGTAGTAGAGGGAGAGCTCGGTGTCGCCGAGCGGCGCCAGGCCGGCGCAGACCCGCTCGAGGATCGCCTCGACCTTCAGCTCGCGGGCCAGCATCAGGCGCAGCAGCGCCTTGTCGAGATCGTTGGCGGCCAGCGCCTGATCCAGCGCCGCCGCGTCCGCGTAGCGCTCGGCGATGCGCGCCAGCGCCTGCTCGACCTGGCCGTCGGGAATCACCACGCCCCGCGCCTCGGGGCTGGCCAGCACCGCCGCCTCGATGCGCAGCTGGCGGCCGACGATGCGCTCGGCCTGCTGGCGCTGCTCGGCGCCGAGGCGGGCCGGTTCGCAGCCGAACTGCTCGTGGGCCACGCGCAGCAGGTAGTAGCGGCTGTCGCCCTGGATCGGGTTCGGTTCATTGCTCATCGACCACCTCCGGCTGTGGCTCGGCCAGGCAGAGGCTCTGCTCGGGTATCTGCAGCACCCGGCCGTTGCCGAAGTGCACGTGGTACTGCACGCCCTCCGGCAGGTCGCGCAGCACCTTCATCACGCTGCCGACCTGGCCCTTGGCCACCACCACCTCGCCGCGCACGGCGAAGCTGCGGGTGGCCATCACGTTGTCGCGGAACTCGAACCGGCTGGGCACCCAGGGGTCGCCGGCGGGGATCAGCTCCTCCTCGCGGCAGCCGACCGTGCGCCCCGAGTCGAGGAAGTGCACGCGGTAGATCAGTTGGTCCTGCAGGTAGGTGCCGACGTCGTACACGCAGCCCACCGAGCCGCGGCGGATCAGCAGGCTGCCGGTGTCCATGCCCGGATAGGTGCCGTCGTTGCGTACGTTGCGCACCACCCGCACCTCGTCGCCATACTCGAATTGCGGCAGGCTCATGGCGGCTCTCCTCGGCTTCAGCCCAGCAACTGGTCGACGGAGACGAAGGTGGTCTGCGGCTCGTGCATGCGGAACACCTTGAACACCTTCTCGGTCAGCGCGTCGGAGGCGACGAAGTCCTGGTAGGCGCGCGTCAGCAGCTGGCGGTAGACCGCGGCGCGCACCTCGTCGGCATGGGATTCGAGATCGCCGGCCTGGCTCAGGTAGTTGTGGTAGCGCTGCATGATGTGCAGGCGGTTGATGTGCACCACGCTCTGCTCGAAGGGCACGCCGAAGAAGTCGAGGAAGTCCTCGGCCGAGACCAGCTCCTCCATGGCCTCGTCCAGAGGCAGGTCGGAATCCGGGGAATAGCGCTGTACGGTCATGGTCGTGTCTCCGCGGTGGCCGCAGTGGGGAAAGGGTCAGCAACGCGACCGCGCACCGCCGGCGCAGTCGCTGTCGCAGATGGCGTTGTCGGGGGCGCAGGCCTGGTAGAACTGCTGCTGGCGGCCGGCGGCGACCAGGCCGGCCTGCTCCACCTGCTGCTCCAGGCTGTCGATGCGCTCGAGCAGGCAGGCGATGGCCTTGCCGACCGGGTCGGGAATCAGATGGTGGTCGAGGTCGATGCCGTAGGGGTTGGGCCGTCCGGCCTCGCGCAGGCGCACCACCTTGCCGGGGATGCCGACCACCGTGCAGCCGTGCGGCACGTCCTGCACCACCACCGAGTTGGCGCCGACCCGCGCGCCGGCGCCGATGCTGATCGGCCCGAGGATCTTCGCCCCGGCGCCGACCAGCACGCCGTCGCCCAGGGTCGGATGGCGCTTGCCCTTGCGCCAGCTGGTGCCGCCGAGGGTGACGCCGTGGTAGAGGGTCACGTCCTGGCCGATCTCGGCGGTCTCGCCGATCACCACGCCGGCGCCGTGATCGATGAAGAAGCGCGGGCCGATCACCGCGCCGGGATGGATGTCGACGTTGCTCACCAGCCGCGCCACGAACGCCAGCAGCCGCGCCGGATAGCGCCAGCCGGAGCGCCACAGGCGATGGGCCAGGCGGTAGATGAGGATGGCGTGCACCCCGGGATAGGTGGTGAGCACCTCGAAGGTGGTGCGCGCCGCCGGATCGCGCTGGAACACGCAGCGCACGTCGTCGCGCCATTCGGCGAGCAGGCTCATGCCCGGCCCCCTGCGGCGCATACCGCGACCGCCTCGCCGAGCTGGCAGTGGAACTCCAGCAGCTCGGCGGCCTGCGGCTCGCGCTTGCTGCGGGTGGAGAAGGCGCGGATGCGGCCGAGCAGCAGCTGGCACTGCACCTCGTCCAGCTCGATGCCCAGCTCGCGGTAGCGGCTGCGCACCAGGTGCGCCCCGGAATGCTTGCCCAGCACCAGGCTGTGGCTGCGGCCCAGCTCGTCGGGATTGAGCCCCTCGTAGGTGCGCCGGTGCTTGAGCAGGCCGTCGACGTGGATGCCCGCCTCGTGGGTGAACACCCCGGCGCCGACCACGCTCTTCTGCCAGGCCACCTGGCGCCCGGAGGCCTGCTCGACCAGCGCCGAGATCGCCGGGATGCCGCGGGTGTCGATGCCGCAGTCGATGTCGTAGAGATGCTTGAGGGCCAGCGCGCACTCCTCCAGCGCGGCGTTGCCGGCGCGCTCGCCGAGGCCGTTGACCGTGGTGTTGAGGTGGCTGGCGCCGCCCATCACCGCCGCCACCGTGTTGGCGGTGGCCAGGCCGAAGTCGTCGTGGGCGTGTACCTCCAGCTCGAGGTCGAGGCGCGCACGCAGGAAGCGGAAGCGCTCGAGCATGCCGAACGGCTCCATCACCCCCACGGTGTCGGCGAAGCGCAGGCGCCGCGCGCCGGCGGCCTGGGCGACGTGGGCGACGCGCACCACGAAGTCCATGTCGGCGCGCGAGGCGTCCTCGCAGCCCAGGCACACCTCCAGCCCGGCCAGGCGCGCCGCGCCGACCAGCCGCGCCACCTCGGCCAGCGCCCAGGCGCGGTCGCGGCCGAGCTTGTGGCGCAGCATCAGGTCGGAGACCGGCAGCGACAGGTCGACCATGCCCACCCCGCTGTCACGCGCGGCGGCCAGATCGGTGTCGCACAGCCGGCACCAGGCCAACAGGCGTGAAGGCAAGCCGAGGGCGGCGATGGCGCGCATCACCTCGCGCTCCTCCTCGCCCATGCTGGGGATGCCGATCTCCAGCTCGGGCACGCCCAGATCGGCCAGCGCCCGGGCGATGGCCAGCTTCTCCTCGGGGGTGAAGGCCACGCCGGCGCTCTGCTCGCCGTCACGCAGGGTGGTGTCGTCGATGATCACGCTGGCCATGACTGCTCTCCTGTGCGGATGGGCCTGCTCGCGAGGGTGCCGCTCAGGCGTAGACCGGAGCGAACGCCTGGTCGGCCTCGACCGGGCCGTTGCCGCTCCAGTAGGGCGACAGCTTGCGCAGCTGGGCGACGATCGGCGGCACCGCGGCGATCACCCGGTCGATCTCCGCCTCGGTGGTGTAGCGCGACAGCGAGAAGCGCACCGTGCCGTGGGCGGCGGTGTAGGGAATGTCCATGGCGCGCATCACGTGGGAGGGCTCCAGCGAGCCCGAGGTGCACGCCGAGCCGCTGGAGGCGGCGATGCCGACCTTGTTGAGCAGCAGCAGGATCGCCTCGCCCTCGATGTACTCGAAGGCGATGTTGGCGGTGTTGGGCAGGCGGTTGCCCGGATCACCGGTGACGAAGGCGTAGGGCACCTGGGCGAGGATGCCGGCCTCCAGCTTGTCGCGCAGGCGCGCCACCTCGCTGTTCTCGTGTTCCATGAACTGCAGCGCACGCTCGGCGGCGACGCCCAGGCCGACGATCGAGGCGGCGTTCTCGGTGCCGGCGCGGCGGCCGCGCTCCTGGTGGCCGCCGCGCAGCAGCGGGCGGAAGCGGGTGCCGCGGCGCAGGTAGAGCACGCCGATGCCCTTGGGCGCATGCAGCTTGTGGCCGGACAGCGAGAGCATGTGGATGGCGCTGTCCTGCAGATTCATCGGCACCTTGCCGACCGCCTGCACCGCGTCGGTGTGGAACATGATGCCGGCGTCGTCGGCCATCTGCGCCATCTCCAGCACCGGGAACAGGGTACCGGTCTCGTTGTTGGCCCACATCACCGAAACGATGGCCACGTCGTCGGAGAGCAGGCTGGCGTACTCGGCCAGATCCAGGCGGCCGCGCTTGTCCACCTTGAGCTTGTGCACCGTATAGCCTTCGCCGGCCAGGTGGTCGCACAGGCTGAGGATCGCCGGGTGCTCGACCACCGTGGTGATGATCGTCCTGCGCTCGGGCTGGGCCTTGAGCGCCGAGAGGATCGCGCTGGAGTCGGCCTCGGTGCCGCAGGAGGTGAAGACGATCTCCGAGTCGTGCTCGGCGCCGAGCAGCTTCTGCACGCTCTGCCGCGCCTGCTTCAGCGCCAGGCCGACGCGATTGCCGAAGCCGTGCAGCGACGAGGGATTGCCGAACTGCTCGGTGAAGAACGGCAGCATGGCCTGGACCACCTCGTCGTCGACACGGGTGGTGGCGTTGTTGTCGAGATAGACGTCGGCCATGTCACACCTCCAGTTGCGCGTGGGCGGCAGCCTGGGCGCTGACCGGGATCACCTTGACGAACTCGCCGAGCTCCTCGATCAGCCGCTGCTGGATGCCGGACAGGGTCATGCTGGCCATCTGGCAGCCGGTGCAGGCGCCGGTCAGCTTGACGTAGACGTTCCGGCCGTCGACCTCGAGCAGCTCGACGTCGCCGTGGTCGCGCTGCAGGGTCGGGCGGATCGACTCGAGGACCGTCTCGATGCGGCGGATGCGCTGCAGGTTGGTCATCTTCGGCGCTGCGGGGGCGGCCTCGGCAGGGGCCGCCTGCGCCGGCGCGGGGGCCGGGGCGTTGAGGTTGACCAAGCCGGACTTCGACTTGCTCTTGGCCTTGGTCGGCGCGGCGACGAAAACCTCGCCGCGGGCGGCCAGTTCCTCGCTGAGCAGGCGCTCGATACCCTCGTGGCAGGCCGAGCAGCCGCCGCCGGCCTTGGTGTAGTTGGTGACGTCCTCGACGCTGGACAGCTGGTTGGCACGAATGGTTTCGCGGACCATCACCTCGTCGACGGCGAAGCACTTGCAGACCAGCGCGCCTTCCTCGTGGTCGTCCTCCAGCTCCTCGCCGCGGTAGTTGGCCACCGCGGCCTGCAGGGCCTCGCGGCCCATCACCGAGCAGTGCATCTTCTCCGGCGGCAGGCCGTCGAGGAAGTCGGCGATGTCCTGGTTGCTGATCTTCAGCGCCTGGTCGACGGTGAGGCCCTTGATCATCTCGGTGAGAGCCGAGCTTGATGCGATCGCCGAGCCGCAGCCGAAGGTCTGGAAGCCGGCGTCGAGGATGACGTCGGTGGCCGGGTCGACCTTGAGGGTCAGGCGCAGCGCGTCGCCGCAGCTCAGCGAACCGACGTCGCCGATGGCGTTGGCCTCGGCCACCGCACCGGCGTTCTTCGGGTTGTAGAAGTGTTCTTTGACCTTTTCCGAGTAATCCCACATGACGGCTGATCTCCGGTGATTCCTGGATCGCCGGTCGTCGCCGGCGACTTCGATGTCTTAGCAGGCGAAGGACTTGCCGCAACTGCAGCTGCTGCTGGCGTTCGGATTGACGAAGGTGAAGCCGCTGCCTTCCATGCTCTCGACGAAGTCCATGGTCACGCCCTCGAGCAGCGGGGCGCTGGTCTCGTCGACCAGCAGGGTGATGCCGCCGCAGTCGACGGCCTGGTCGCCCTGGCTGCCCTCCTCCTCCAGCTTGAGGCTGTACTTGAGTCCGGAGCAGCCGCCACCCTCGACGCGAATGCGCAGGCCGGCAATCGGCTTGGCGCTGCTGCTGATGAAACGGTTGACGGCGGTCTTGGCGCTGTCGGTCATGATGATCATCGGCTTGTCTCCTCAGCTGTGCGGTGGCCTGGCCAACCGTTGCCAGGGAAGTTGCAAGCCATATGCCAGTGCCCTTCTGAATACAAATTCCATTTAAAATCAGAGAGTTGAGACTTTTTGTGGGGTTCCCGCGCTGTCGCGAACAAGACCGACGAGCGCCGTTGTCGGGTTTGCGACAGGACCTGCCGGCCCCGCCGGTGTCGCAACCGCGGCGGCCGTCACCGGCGCCACGCCACCCCGGACGAGCAGCACCCTCAGCTCCATGCGCCCTCTGCGGCCTCACCCGGCAACAGCAGGCACGCGGGCGTCCCCGCCGCACCTACGCGCCGGGGCGTGGCGGTTATCGGCATTGCCAACCAGGTGGCCTGCTACTACACCCACGACTTCCGCGTCGAGGAGCTGCGCACGGACGACGACGAGGAGTTCTACGTCTGCACGCTGTACGGCGAATCGCTGGCGGCCTGGCTGCTGCGCGACGGCCGCTGGCTGATCCACCGCATCGTGCGCAATGACGAGCACTGCGAAGGGCAGGCCTTCTACAGCTTCAGCCCGGCCATGCCGCGCTGAAGCTGTGTGCAATGCTGCAAACTCCGTCTGTGCGATTGGCGCCAACGCGACAATGCGCGTTATTCAACTCATTGATATCCAATGTCTTTTTCTTGGCATCCGGGTTGCACCCAGGAGACTCGGCAAGGTCCGCGGCGGCCGGCACGGGCATCCCATGGCCCACCGCCGCGGCCCTGGCCATCCCTTCCACCGTGACAGAGAGAGCCGTATGTCCATCAAGGAAATCAAAGCCTTCTCGGAGCAGGCCAAGGCCGACCCGGGCCTGGGCGAGAAGCTGAAAACCTGCGAAAAAGTGCGCGAGATGATCGGCCTGGCCAAGGAGGCCGGCTTCACCATTGTCGAGGATGCCCTTTACCCGCCGAACGAGCCGCAGTTCACCGAGGACCAGCTGTCGGCCAAGCTGGTCAAGGCGCTGCTGCGCGCCTGAGGCGCCAGACGGCCCGGCGGGGAGCAGGCAGCGCCTCGCCGGGCCGGGACTCAGCCGAGCAGCACCTCGTAGACCCGACGCAGCAGCTCACGGTCGAGCCAGGGCATGCCGATGCTCTGCGGCAGCTCGATCCAGCGGGTGCCGGACGGCGGCGGGCACAGCTCATGGCCCGGCAGCGCGGCCAGGTAGACCGGCAGCAGCAGTCCGGGCACCTCCAGATGCAGATGGAATTCGCCGACCAGCTCCAGCGCCGGCTGGATGCCGAGGAGCTCCTGCAGCTGGCGCAGGGCGCTGGCCGGGTGGCTCTGCACCGGCGCCTCGGCGCCCGGCGCGGCGAACACGGCCAGGCGCGGCAGCGGCTGCGGCAGCACCACCCCGCCCTGCTCGGGGATCAGGAAGCGCAGGCGCGCGCTGACCGGATGCTTGTGGCAGACCAGCATGCGCCAGGCCAGTGCGGCTGCGTCGCTCATGGCTGCAACTCCAGCAGGGCGTATTCCACCGGGCCGGCGAACAGCCGGGTGCCGCCGCCCTCGGCCGCCACCCGCCAGGCCGCATGGGCATCCTGCACCCGCACGCCGGCCAGGTAGTCGACGCCGAACTGCCGCCAACCTTCCAGCCACGGCAGGCTCGGCCCCATCAGCACCACCCGCGCCTGGCGCGACAGTTCGAGCAGGCGCGGCAGGGTCTTGTTGGCCAGGCTGCTGGCGGTGACGAACACCCAGTCGGCCTGCGGCAGGACGAACTCGGCGGCGCTGTCCGGCAGGTCGCCGTCCAGGGGCTGGCGCTCCAGGCACTGGTAGTCGAGGTCGTGCCACAGCCGCTCCAGCCCCGGATAGCGGCCGATCACCGCCACCCGCTGCCCCTCCAGCTGCGCGCGGAAGTGCTCGAACACCCGCAGGTGACCGGGCGCCTCGCCGCGCAGCGGCATGGCCTCGGCCAGGCAGGGCGAACGCGCGTTGATTCCGGCATTGAGCACGGCCAGCCCCACCGCCGCCTCGGCGGCATCCCAGGAGCGCAGCCAGGGCCGCAGCTCGGCGGCCGGGCGACCGGCCAGGGTGCCGGCCCAGCCGAGGGTGCGCGGCACCTGCCGCGGGCTGAAGGCGAAGCCGCAACCGCCGGCGCTCTCGGCCAGGGTCCAGTTCAGGCCGAGCAGCACGCCCTGTACCGGCTCGTGACTGCTGGCGCTGGCCAGCAGCCAGTCGTAGACGGCGCTCATGAGCCGAGCGCCGGCAGCAGGCGCAGCTCGCTCTTCAGCGCGCCGACGCGGCCCCAGGCGGTGACCGCCTCGATGACCCACTGCGGCCGGCGCGGATGGGCCAGCATCACGTCGAACTCGGCGAAGGCCTGGCCGTCGGCGTGCACCAGCAGGCTGCCCAGCAGCGCGCCGCCCGCATCGCGCCACTCGGCGTACAGCGCCTGGCTGTGGTCGTAGGGATCCTCGCGCAGCTCGCCGCGCGCCGGCGGCGTGCCGGCCACCGCCAGCGGCGCATCGACGCCGGCGCGCGCCAGGCAG
>NZ_SSTC01000085.1 GCF_004801855.1 Pseudomonas sp. A-1
TATCCGCTGGCTGCCATGCTGCGTGTGCACCTCATGCAGAACTGGTTCGGCTACAGCGATCCGGCGATGGAGGAAGCGCACTTATGAACCACACAGCATGGAATGAAATCGTCACATCGCTTGATTCACTGGATATTGATTCTGCGATTGCGGCCGCGGAAAGATTGCAGAATGAATCCACAGATGATGATATTCCAAGGCTCGTTGAGCTTCTTAAATATGAGAGCTTCTTTGTTAGAGAAGCTGCTGCATGGCCACTGGCTGAAATTGCTGGCCCCGCAGTACTAGAGCCATTATTTGCCGCCTATCGGCGGAGCGAGGAAGAAGGCCATGATAATGATGGTTTTTCGGCAGCACTTATTGAGCTTGCTACATTACACCCTGATATCTGCAGGAGCGCCCTTGATAAGCTCCAATCGTCACAAGATTCGTATGTTCGCGAGCTCTCTTTATGGCTTCTTGAGTTTTGTGAGCGGCCAAGCATCTAACAACTCTTATATGGACTCTCCCCACAAGTGGTGAGTAAAGCCTGCCACCCCTGTCGTCAGTGCGGTTGCATTCGTATATCCGGCCTTCGCTGGGCGTTGCCGCCCGGGCCACTCTGTAGTTCGCGCAACGGGGGCCAAGCGTCCAATCGATCACGGGGGTCATGATTGTTATCGGCCTTGTTCTGCTGCAGGGCTCGCCTGTTCCACAGTATCGCGATGCGTAGAAGTTGATTTCACACTGCCAAAAATCGGGCGGCCCTGGGCCGCCCGCTCTGTTTCAGCGCCCCCGCAACGCCTGCTCGCGGATCTGGTCGAGGCTCTGCCGCGGCGTCAGCGCCTGCGGGTCGACGCGGATCTCCAGCAGCGCCGCCTTGCCCGCTCTCTGGGCGCGGGTGAAGGCGCCGGGGAAGTCGCCGGTGCGCTCGACCACCTCGGCGTACAGGCCATAGGCCTGGGCCAGGGCGGCGAAGTCCGGGTTGTGCAGTTCGGTGCCGCTGACCCGGCCGGGGTAGTGGCGTTCCTGGTGCATGCGGATGGTGCCGTACATGCCGTTGTTGACCACGATGAAGATCGGCCGCGCGTCGTGCTGGATGGCGGTGGCCAGTTCCTGGCCGTTCATCAGGAAGCAGCCGTCGCCGGCGAAGCTCAGCACCGTGCGCCCGGGCGCGGCCAGTGCGGCGGCGATGGCGGCCGGCACGCCGTAGCCCATGGAGCCGTTGGTGGGCGCCAGCTGGGTGCGGAAGCCAGGGTACTGGTAGAAGCGGTGCAGCCACACCGCATAGTTGCCGGCGCCGTTGCAGAGGATGCTGTCCTCGGGCAGGTGTTCGCGCAGCCAGGCCATGATCTCGCCCATCTGCACCGGGCCGGGCGAGGGCGGGCAGTCGAGGTTGGCGCGGTAGTGCTGGTTGAGCTGCTCGATCCACTCGGTGTGGCGCTGCGGCTCCACGGCGGGCAGTTCGGCGGCCGCGGCGGCGAAAGCGGCCGGGTGGCTGGCGATGGCCAGCGTCGGCTGGTAGACGCGGCCCAGTTCCTCGAGGCCGGCGTGCACGTGGATCAGCGTCTGCTTCGGGGTGGGGATGTCCAGCAGGCTGTAGCCGCTGCTGCTGACTTCGCCCAGGCGGCTGCCGACCACCAGCAGCAGGTCGGCCTGCTGCACGGACTCGCGCAGCTCGGCGCTGGCGGCCAGGCCGAGGTCGCCGGCGTACTGCGGGTGGCGGTTGTCGAACAGGTCCTGGCGGCGGAACGACAGGGCGACCGGCAGGCGCTGGCGCTCGGCGAAGGCGCGCATGCCGGCGACCGCCTCGGCCGTCCAGCCGCCGCCACCGAGCACCAGCAGCGGGCGCTGGGCCTGTTCCAGCAGCGTCTGCATCTCCGCCAGCTGCGCCGGTGCCGGATGGCTGTCGATGCGCCGGCTGGGCTGGGCGTCGGCCACCTCGACCACGTCGGTCAGCATGTCCTCGGGCAGTACCACCACTACCGGGCCGGGGCGGCCGCTGATGGCGCGCTGGAAGGCCTGGGCCAGCTGCTCGGGCAGGCGCCGGGCATCGTCGATCTGCACCACCCACTTGGCCAGCGGGGCGTACATCTGCCGGTAGTCGACCTCCTGGAAGGCCTCGCGGCCGAGCTGGTCGCGGGCCACCTGGCCGATGAACAGCAGCATCGGGGTGGAGTCCTGGAAGGCGGTGTGCACGCCGACCGAGGCGTTGGTGGCGCCGGGGCCGCGGGTGACGAAGCAGATGCCCGGCTGGCCGGTGAGCTTGGCGTGGGCCTCGGCCATGTAGGCGGCGCCGCCTTCCTGGCGGCACACCACCAGGTCGATCCTTTCCCGCGCATCGTGCAGGGCGTCGAGCACCGCCAGGTAGCTTTCGCCGGGCACGCAGAAGGCGCGTTCCACGCCATTGAGCAGCAGGGCGTCGACCAGGATCTGGCCGCCGCTGCGAGGTTTGATGACTGAATTCACTGATCGCTCCTCGGAAACGATGCGGGCGCCCGTGAGGCGCCCGCGAGTGGGTGGTTACTGCGCCGCCGCTTCCGGCTTGAGGAATTTCGGATTGGAGTTGCCCCACACCGTGTAGAGGTCGGCGAGCAGGGCGCCGTTGAATTCCTCCAGCTCGCCCTGGGCGATCTCGGCGTCGCCCTGCCTGCCGAACAGCACCACCTCGGCGCCCGGATGCACGTCGGGGATGCCGGTGACGTCGACCATCAGGGTGTTCATCGACACCTTGCCGACCACCGGGGCGCGGTGGCCGTTGATCAGCACCGCGGCCTTGTTGGTGAACAGGCGGCGGTAGCCGTCCGAGTAGCCGACCGAGATGTTGGCCAGCCGCGAGTCGCGGGTCAGGGTGTAGGTGCCGTCGTAGCCGACCTTGTTGCCGGCCGGGTATTCGTTGACCGAGGCGACCCGCGACTTGAAGTTCATCACCCGCTGGTACTGGGTGTGGCTGGGCACGGTGTCGCCGTACAGGGCGCCGCCGGGGCGGACCATGTCGAGGTGCGCCTCGGGCACCTCCAGGGTGGTGAAGGAGTTGGCGCAGTGCAGCACCAGCTGGCTGCGGTCCAGCCTGCCGTGCTCGATGACCCAGGCGGACTCTGCCTTGAACTTCTCCAGGCCCTTGAGCACCTCGGCGCGATCCTCGACCGGGAAGTGGGTCATGATCCCGGCGACCTCGAGGCCCGGCATGTTGACGATGTCCACGGCGGCCAGCTTGCCTTCGGCGGTGCTCATTTCCAGGCCGTTGCGGCTGATGCCGGCGGAGTTGAGGCCGAGGTGGATGCGCAGGGTCTTGCCCTGGGCGCGTGCCGCTTCGGCGACCTTCTCGGCGAACTCCAGGTCGCCGACCAGCTCTTCCATGTCGTAGCGCATGGCGTCCTGCACTTCGCCGAGGGTGGCGGTGCGCACGCGCATCAGGCGGCCGCTGAAGCCGTTCTCGCGGACGATGCGCGCTTCCTCGTTGCTGGCGACGCCGATGCAGGGAATGCCGCTGGCGATCACCGAGGGCATCAACAGGTCGATGCCGTGGCCGTAGGCGTCGGCCTTCATCACCGCGCAGATCTGCGTCCTGGCGCCGACCTGCTTCTTCAGCTCGGCGATGTTGTGCTCGAAGGCGACCTTGTCGATCTCGATCCAGGCGTTGGCGGACTGCGCCGTGGCGCTGGCGGCGTCGGCGGCGCCGCTGGCGTTGATCAGGGTGGGTGCGGCCTGGCCATGGCCGGCCAGCAGGGCGAGGGTTACCGCGACGGCGAGGGTGCTGCGCTTGAACATCCTTGAATCTCCTTGGCGTTTTTATTGTCGGAGTGCGCATGATTGCCCCGGCACCCCGCAGGGTGCGCCGTGCGCACCGGGACAACCGTCGTGGTTCATGGTGCGCATGGCGCACCCTACGCGGAGCCGGTCGGTTCACGCGAACCCTGCGCAGGGCTTGGGCAGATCATGGGAACCTGCCCGCGGACGCGGGCAGGCGTGCAGACTCAGGCCGCTTCGCGGGCCTCGTCGGCGTGCTCCTCGTAGGCCTTGCCGAAGCGGTTGGCGAGGAAGTCGTCGAGGGCCACCTGCTCCTGGCTGATGAAGCCGGACTGCGGCAGGCGCTTGGCGCGGAACAGGTCCAGAGCGGCGCAGATGCCGGCGGCGGTGGTGATCTGGATGGCGCTGGTCAGGCGGCCGCCCTGCAGGTTGGCGAAGATCTTGCGGCTGAACACTTCCTGCACCAGCTTGCCGTCCTTCAGGCCGTTGACGGTGACGAACACCAGCACCACGTCCTGCATGGTGGTCGGCACGGCGCCGCGCAGGATGTCCTTGAGCTTGTCCTGGTTGCCGGCCAGACGCAGGTCCTCGAGGAGGAACTTCATCAGGTCGCGGTGGCCCGGGTAGCGCACGGTCTTGTAGTCCAGGGTCTCGACCTTGCCGCTCAGGGTGTCGCACAGGGTGCCCAGGCCGCCGGAGGTGTTGAACGCCTCGTACTCGACGCCGTCGAGGGAGAAGTGCTCCAGGCCTTCCATCGGCTGCACCAGCTGCAGGCGGCCGTTGCGGATCGCCTCGCACGGGTGGCAGTACTCGTTGACCAGGCCGTCGACGCTCCAGGTCAGGTTGTACTTCAGCGAGTTGGTCGGGAATTCCGGCAGGGCGCCGACGCGCATCTTCACTTCGCGCACGCTGTCGAAGCGGGCGGCCAGCGAGTGGGCGGCGATGCCGATGAAGCCCGGGGCCAGGCCGCACTGCGGCATGAACGCGGTCTTGGCGTCCTTGGCCAGCTCCATGATGGTCTTGGTGGCGTGCACGTCTTCGGTCAGGTCGAAGTAGTGGGTGCCGGTGTTCTTGGCCGCCTTGGCCACGCCGATGGCCATGTGGTACGGCAGGGCGTTGAGCACGGCGTCCTGGTCGGCCATGGCCTTTTCCAGGGCGGCGCCGTCAGCCGAATCCAGCTCCAGGGTGGCGATACCCAGTTCGGCAATGGCGCCCAGCGAGCTGCGGTCACGGTCGGCGACGACCACCTGGTAGTCGCCGGTGTTGTTCAGCAGTTGAGCGATGGTGTAGCCGATGTGGCCGGCGCCAAGCAGGAGTACGTTCATTGTTGTTGTCTCCGGGGTTCGGTTGAGTACGGAGCCAGTCTATTGGGCGGCCCTGTTCGTCGATAAGACGTAAAAAGCCGCGTTTCGATGAATCAATGCATCAATGTGACGAACCGAGTGGACGGTGTGTCGTTCTGTCCGGCGCGGGCAGGCCTGCGGCGTGCGGCGGCCCACTGGCGCATGCGCCGCAGCCGTCCGCGTTGGGGGCAGGCTGGCGCTTGGGGTAAGCTGCCTCATCACTTCAGCCGAGGACGCCGCATGGGCCAGGTCGTTGCCGCCGCTGCCTATCACCAGGGACGCAAGGTCGCCGATATCGACATCGGGGAGGGCAGCCAGTGGGCCGCCAGGCCCGGGCACATGGTTTGGATCGGCCTGCGCGACCCCGACCGCGAACTGCTGCACGACCTGCAGCAGCAGTTCAACCTGCACGAGCTGGCCATGGAGGACGCCATCGCCCAGCACACCCGGCCCAAGCTGGAAACCTTCGGCGATGCGCTGTTCATGGTGGTCTACTCGCCGATCCGCGTGGAGGGGCGGCTGACCTTCGTCGAGACCCAGCTGTTCGCCGGCAAGGGCTACGTGATCAGCGCCCGCTACGGCGACTCGGCGCCCTATTCCAAGGTGCGCCTGGGCTGCGAGGCGCGCCCGCTGCTGCTCGCCCAGGGCGAGGATTACGTGCTGTATGCGCTGCTCAGCTTCGTCATCGAGAACTACCGGCCGCTGCTCGACAGCATCTTCGAGGAACTGGAGGACCTCGAGCAGACCGTGCTCAACCGCTCGCTGAGCCAGGCCGACATCGAGCACATCGCCGACCTGCGCCGCGACCTGCTGCGCCTGCGCCGCCAGGTCGCGCCGCTGGCGGAGATCTGCCGCGAGCTGCAGCAGCTCGACTTTCCGTTCATCGACAAGCCGATGCGCCCGTACTTCCGCGACATCGCCATCCACGTCGCGCGTCTGCAGGAAGACCTCAACGGCCAGCGCGAGATGGCCGACCATGCCATCGAGCTGAGCCTGCTGCTGGAGGCCTCGCGACAGAGCGTGGTACAGCGCAAGTTCGCCGCCTGGGCGGCGATCCTCGCCTTCCCGACCGCGCTGGCCGGGATCTACGGGATGAACTTCGAGCACATGCCCGAGCTGGCCTGGGAATACGGCTACTTCGGCGTGCTCGCGCTGATCGCTCTCGGTTGCGGCGGGCTGTACGCCAACTTCAGGCGCCTGGACTGGCTGTAGGGCGGCGCGCTTACGCGCCGTCCGCCTGCTGGTCGTCTTCCTGGTGGGGAATCGGCGTGGCGAGCACCTTGTCGATGCGCTTGCCGTCCATGTCCACCACCTCGAAACGCCAGCCCGCCCAGTCGGCATGATTGCCGGTGGCGGGGACGCGCCCGAGCAGCAGCATGATCATGCCGCTGATGGTGTGGTAGCGGCCCTTGTCCTCCTCGGGGACGTTCTTCAGCTCGAGGCGGTCCTTCATCTCCGGAATGGGGATGGCGCCGTCCAGCAGCCAGGAGCCGTCCTCGCGCTGCACCGCCCAGGCGTCCTCGGCATTGCGCGGGGTGAACTCGCCGGTCACCGCTTCGAGCACGTTCTGCAGGGTCACTATCCCTTCGATCTCGCCGTACTCGTCGATGACGAAGGCCATCTGCATGTCGTTGGCGCGGAACTCCTCGAGCAGCTCCATGCCGGTCAGTGTCTCCGGCACGTACACGCACGGCTGCAGGTTGGTCGAGAAGTCCGGCGTCTGCCCCTTGGCGACGCAGGCCAGCGCCTGCTTGGCGTGGATCACGCCGAGCAGCTTGTCGAGGCTGCCGTCGCAGACCGGGAAGCGCGAGTGCTCCGACTCGATGAGGATCTGCAGGTTCTCCTCGGCCGAGCGGCGGATGTCGATGCAGACGATGTCCGAGCGGGGGATCATCAGCGAGCCGAGCTGGCGGTCGTCGAGGCGGAACACGTTGCGCACCATCTCGTGCTGGTGCTGCTCGATGACGCCGGCCTCGGAGCCTTCCTCCAGCAGGGCATGGATCTCCTCCTCGGTGACCATGGCCTGGCCGGTCTGCCGCACGCCCATCAGGCGCAGCAGCGCGTGGGTGGACACCGACAGCAGCATCACGAAGGGCCGGGTGATCACCGCCAGCACTTGCATGGGCCGGGCAACCAGGCGCGCGATGGGCTCGGGGCTGATCTGGCCGAGGCGCTTGGGCACCAGTTCGCCGATCACGATGGAGACGTAGGTGATGACGATGACCACCACCGCGGTGGCGCCGATGCTCGCGGTGTGCTCCGGCGCGCCGAGGGACTGCAGCCACTGCGACAGCGGCGCGGCCAGCACCGCCTCACCGACGATGCCGTTGAGGATGCTGATGGAGGTGATGCCGATCTGGATGGTCGACAGGAACTTGGTGGGATCCTCGCCCAGCTTGAGGGCGATGGCGGCCGCGTTGTCGCCCTCGGCGGCCAGCTTCATCAGGCGCGCCTTGCGCGCGGTGACCAGGGCGATCTCCGACATGGCGAACACGCCGTTGAGCACGATCAGGCCGATCAGGATCAGGATTTCCATCGGCGGCCTCGCGATTGCGCAGTGGTGACCGGCATCTCCGACGTGAGTCCGCCGCTGGCGCAAGGGTGACGCGCGCCGCCGGGCGCGGGCGAAGCAGGAAAGTCTCGACGACTCTGAGTGTCCATAGAAAGCCGGGCGGACCCGGATGCTCCTCTTGTGATCAAAGGGCCATTATCCTGGGAATCCGCCCGTATGCTGTCAAATCGACTGTTTTTCGCCCTGTTGCCGGGCCTTGCGTCGCCGCCCGGCGCTCACAGCAGCTCGATGTAGAAGTGGCGCATGGTGAGACGGTGAGGAGCGCGCAGGCCAGCAGGGGCAGCCCGCGACGGGCTGTATGCCAACTTCCGGCGTCTGGACTGACTGTAGTCGCCGGATACCATCCGTCGACCAATTCACGATTTTTTCACACCGGCTTGATGCCGGCTTGATCGGAGGCTGGTTAAGGTCTGGAGATTTGGCGAAGCAGATCGACGACATGCCAACCCTTCTGGCCATATTCCCTCGTTCGCGTGCCCGGCTTGCCGGCGGGCTGTCGCGCCGCTGGCTGCGTTTCTGGCAACTGACGGCCGCCGCGGTCCTCATGCTGCTGCTCGGCATGGCGCAGGCCGGCTGGCGGCACTTCTACCCGGTGCAGGCCGGGGACGGCTGGGCCGCTGGGGTGTACCTCGACGCCGTCGACAAGGTCAGCGCGCTGGCCCTGGATGGCGAGGGCGGTCTGCTGCTCAGCCAGGAACGCAACGCCGGCCAGGGCGGCCTGCTGCGCCTGGCTCCGGGCGGGCAGCTCGGCGAGGTGCATGGCGGGCTGTCCAAGCCCGACGGCATGGTCGCCTTCCGCGGGGGCGTGGCGTTCAGCCAGGAGCAGGGCGAGCAGCCGGTGCTCTGGCGCACCGCGGCGGGCACCCGCACGCTGTTTTCCGGGCAGGGTATCGAGGGCCTGACCAGCGACGGCCGGTACCTGTACGCCATCGAGGACCGCCATGGCGACGGCAACCTGCTGCGCTACGATCCCGAGCGCGACGAGGTCGAGGTCCTGCGCCGCCATCTGGACGAGGCCGAGGGGGTGGCTGCCTGCCCCGATGGCCGCCTCTTCTACACCGAGAAGGGCAAGGGCTGGGTGCGCCAGTTGAGCGCCGATGGCAATGACCCCAAGGTGCTTGGCGATCTCGACCAGCCCGGTTTCCTGCTGTGCAATGCGGACGGTCTGTGGGTGAGCGAGGACGCCACGCACATGGCGCGCCTGCTGCTGCTCGACCGGGACGGCCAGCTGCATACCGTGCTGTCCCACCTGCGCTCGGCACAGACCCTGCTGGAAACCGCCCCCGGTCATTACCTGCTCGCCGAGCAGGGCCGCAACCGCGTTCTGCAGCTGCAACGTATCTCCTCCGGAAGTTGACCCATGCGCCCATCACCGTCCTCCTTCGCCGCTCCGCGCCCCGGCCTGCGCGAGCACCTGGCCTTCACCGCGCTGAGCGGCGTGCTGCTGCTCGTCCTCTATGCGCTGCTGCGCGCGGCCCTGCTGATCTACAACCGCGACCTGATCGGCGGCGCACCGGCTGGCGCCTTCGTCGAGGCGTTCGGCAACGGCGTGCGCTTCGACCTGCGCGTGGTGGTGTTCGGCGTGGCGCCGCTGCTGCTGGCCATGCCCAGCCGGTTCCTGATCGGCGCGCGGCGCTGGCAACTGGCCTGGCTGAGCCTGTTCGCCAGTCTGACCCTGTTCCTCGGCGTGCTGGAGCTGGACTTCTACCGCGAGTTCCACCAGCGCCTGAACGCCCTGGTGTTCCAGTACCTCGGCGAGGACCCGAAGACCGTGCTGAGCATGCTCTGGTACGGCTTCCCGGTGGGCCGCTACCTGCTGGCCTGGGCGCTGGCCAGCTGGCTGCTGTTCAAGGCCTTCCAGCGCCTGCACCGCTGGTGCTTGCCGCGCATCGAGCGCCCGCAGGGCGGGCGCTGGTACTGGCGCGCCAGTGCCTTCGTGCTTTGCCTGCTGGTGGCGGTGGTCGCCGCCCGCGGCACCCTGCGCCAGGGGCCGCCGCTGCGCTGGGGTGATGCCAGCACCACCGAGTCGGTGTTCGCCAATCATCTCGGCTACAACGCCACGCTGTCGCTGGTCGACGCCGCCAAGGGGCGCTGGTCGGATCATCGCGACAACGTCTGGAAGGCCAGCCTGCCGCCGGCCGAGGCCGAGCAGCGGGTGCGCGACATGCTGCTGACCCCGCAGGAGCGGCTGGTCGACGCCGACCGCGCGGCGGTGCGCCGGGTGATGGCGCCCAGCGAGCAGGGCACCCTGCCGATCCGCAACGTGGTGGTGATCCTCATGGAGAGCTTCGCCGGCCACTACGTCGGCGCGCTGGGCGGCAAGGGCGACATCACCCCCAGCTTCGACCGCCTGAGCAAGGAAGGGCTGCTGTTCACCCGCTACTTCTCCAACGGCACCCATACCCACCAGGGCATGTTCGCCACCATGGCCTGCTTCCCCAACCTGCCGGGCTTCGAGTACCTGATGCAGCAGCCGGAGGGTACCCACCGCTTCTCCGGCCTGCCGCAGCTGCTCAGCCAGCGGGGCTTCGACAATATCTACGTCTACAACGGCGATTTCGGCTGGGACAATCAGCAGGGCTTCTTCGGCAACCAGGGCATGACCCGCTTCGTCGGCCGCAACGACTACGTGAATCCGGTGTTCTCCGATCCGACCTGGGGCGTTTCCGACCAGGACATGTTCGACCGCGGCGCCGAGGAACTGGCCAGGATGGATCGCGAACGGCCGTTCTACGCGCTGCTGCAGACCCTCTCCAACCACACCCCCTATGCGCTGCCGGACAAGCTGCCGGTGGACAAGGTGACCGGCTTCGGCGCGCTCGACGAGCACCTGACCGCCATGCGCTACTCCGACTGGGCGCTGGGCCAGTTCTTCGAGAAGGCGCGCAAGGAGCCCTACTTCAAGGACACCCTGTTCGTGGTCGTCGGCGACCACGGCTTCGGCAGCCCCGAGCAGCTCAGCGACATCGACCTGTACCGCTTCCATGTGCCGATGCTGCTGATCGGCCCCGGCGTGCAGGAGAAGTTCGGCGCGCGCAACGACATCGCCGGCACCCAGCTCGACGTGGTGCCGACCATCATGGGCCGCCTCGGCGGCGAGGTGCAGCACCAGTGCTGGGGCCGCGACCTGCTCAGCCTGGACGCCAGGGACCAGGGCTTCGGCGTGGTGAAGCCGTCCGGCAGCGACCAGACCGTGGCGCTGGTCTCGGGCAGCCGCCTGCTGGTGCTGCCGCGCGACGGCGCTCCCAAGCTGTATGACTACCGCCTGCACGAGCGCGCCGGCGTCGACCGCGTGCAGGACGAGCAGGGCTTGGCCGAGCTGCTGCCGCGCCTGCAGTCGTTCCTGCAGGTGGCCACCCGGAGCCTGCTGGACAACACCGCCGGCGTGGTCAACGGTCCGGCGGCCGGCTCGCTGGCTCAGGCGCCGGCTCCGCGCAAGGACGAGTGATTCGGTGGGAACTGCTGCATCCGGTGCTTTCCCGGCCGGATGCAGCAGCAGGAGCAGGACCGCAGTTGCTGACGGCTCGTCGATCTGGCCGTCGCGGCCGCGCCGCCGTCTCAGCAGGCGATCCGCCCGTCGATGCAGGTCACCGCCATGCCGCCGACCTGGATGCGCGCTGCGTCGATGGCGATGCGCAGCAGCCCGGTGCGACCGATGGCGGCGCCCTGGGCGGCGAGGTACTGGCTGCCGAACTGCGCCACCTGCCCGCTGTCGCGGATGAAGGCGGCCACGCAGCCGTTGCCGCTGCCGCACACCGGGTCCTCGTCGATGCCGCAGGCCGGGGCGAAGGAGCGCACCTCGATGCCCGCCGGCTGGCCGGCGGTATGGGCGCCGAAGATGGTCACCCCGGTTTCCTGCGGCTCCTGCTCGATCAGCTTCATGCGCGCCATGTCCGGCCGGCAGGCCAGCACTGCCGCGGCGCTGTCCAGCTGGGCGACGATCCAGCGCGCGCCGACATCGATCAGCCGCGGCCGGGCTTCGCGGGACACCGCGCAGCCGAGGATGGCCTCCAGTTCGTCGATCTCGGCGTCGTCCAGCGCGGTGATCGCCGGCTGCGGCAGGTCGAAGGTGATCCAGCGCTCGCCGTCGCCGTCCTCGCTCACTTCCAGGCCGATCAGCCCGGCCGCGCACTCCTGCACCAGCTGGCCGTCGCGCGGGGCGATCACCCCGGCTTCCAGCAGCGCGTGGGCGGTGCCGATGGTCGGGTGGCCGGCGAACGGCAGCTCGGAGGCGGGGGTGAAGATGCGCACCCGGTAGTCCGCCGCGACGCTGCTGGCCGGCAGCACGAAGGTGGTCTCGGACAGGTTGGTCCAGCGGGCGATCCGCTGCATGTCCTCGCTGGAGAGGCCTTCGGCCTGCAGCACCACGGCGACCGGGTTGCCCCTGAACGGGACACGGGTGAAGACGTCGACTTGCTTGAAGGGGACGGTGCGCATCGCGAAATCTCTCTGGCGGATTGGATTGTGGCGCTCATCCTAGGTGGCCGGAATGGATGGGTACAGATACACGGACTGGATGAATCGACGGATACAGCTCGAGCGGCAGCGTCGTCCGACCCGCCAGCCGGGCACGCAGTACCAGCGCAGAAGCCGCGCGGGAGGGGACAGGGGCGGTCGGTCAAACGGGGTGGGCGGTAACGTCCGGCGAGCTCACTTGCGTCCGCCCGGGTAGGTCTGTTCGAAATGCCAGACGATCAGGGTGCCGGCCTGCGCGAAGGAGGCAACCAGGTAGTGGGGTGGAATGAACAGGGGACTGGGACGGTCCGCATACCAGTCCCAGACGGCGCCGGAGTCGGTGTTTTCCTTCCTGACCAGGGGAGCGACGCCACCATTCCCGCAGTGGAGGTCCGGCTGCCAGCGGCCGAGCGTGCCTTCGACATCGTGCTGCGTGGTTCGGCCGCGGACCAGGGTTTCCTGCAGCTCGATGCGCGGTGGGATCGGTGCCGGCGAGCGCGAAAGCGACTCGAACCAGCGGGCGGCCTCGCCCGGCCCCTCCACGACAGGCAACTGGCGGCCGGTGAGCGGGTCGACGAAGCGCCAGTCGGTGAGCGTGCCCGCGCGATCGAACGTCATGCGGAGAAATACCGCCGGGACGATCTTCCGGCTGACCGCCATCGCGCTCCAGGCCCGGATCGGATAGCGCCAGACGACCTCGCCTGGCAGGCAGCTCGGTACCCGGTCGGCGGGCTGGCCCAGCTCGAACATCACGGCGGTTTCCCCCGTGCCGCGCACCAGTTGCCGTGCCCGATCCAGGCTGGCGCCTTGCTGGTCGATCCCGGCGACCGGCACCGGCCTGACGCTGGGCGATCGGGCGCTGCCGCACCCCTGACTCGCCAGGGTGGCCGCTGTGGCCAGGGCGATAAGCTTCCAGTTGGGCATCGACCTTCGGGCTCGCTGGGCTGGACGGAAAGGCGTCTGGCGGGCCGGGCCCCCATCCGCTGCCTGAGAGCGTAGCCGGCCCGGACCTGATCGGTCGCGCTCAGTGGTCGAGGCGGGCGCGCAGTGCGGCGAAACCCCTGCGGTAGTCTGCCGCCAGTGCGCGCGCCAGCTCGTCGAGGGGGCGGCGGTTGACCGCGAGGGCCACGTCGAGCCCGGCGGCGATCTCCGTCGGCAGCACGCCGAGCGGCAGCCCGGCTGACTCCCAGGTGGCGGCGTAGGCCTCGGGCTTGCCGGGGCCGCGGCGCTGCAGGGTGAGGCGGGGCAGGGCGTAGGCCATGGCGACGATCCGCCCGTGCAGGCTGCTGCCGATGAAACCGCGGCTGGCGGCGATCAGGGCGCAGATGTCCCAGAGGTCAAGCGTGGCGACGATGCGCGTCGGCGCACGCATCCGCGCCGCCGTGCGCCGGTAGCAGTCCAGATCGTCGTGCCAGGGCGCGGCGCCGGCGCGGAAGAAGGCGATGCCCAGTCCGCGGGCCTGCGCGACGCGGTCCAGCTGCGCGGCGATGGCCGTGAGGGTGGCGTCGTCGCCGAAGTCGGCGCTGAACTGCACGGCGAGATAGCCGCGGGGGAAGGCGCGCCGGAGTTCGGCGACCTCGCCCTGCGCGGCATGGCGCTTGATCCGCGCGCCGAACAGCTCGCGCACCAGCACCGCCGGGTCGGGCAGCAGTTGCGCGGCGATGCCGGCCTCCCGCAGCAGCGTCTGGGTGCGCCGCTCACGCACGCTCAGGTAATCGGCGGCGCGCAGCTTGCCCAGCACCTCGGCGCGCAGGGCCGGATCGCGTGTATCCAGATCCATGCCGCCCACCGCGTCGAACAGCAGGCGCGCCCGCGGGAACAGCCCGTGCCCCGCCACGTAGGGCGCCCGGTCAGGAATGCCCAGCACGCCCTGCGCCCAGGCCAGACGCTCGGCCGGCAGGTGGTCGAGGCGCGCCAGCGTGGCCTGCACCTGGTCTGCCGGCAGCAGCATCACCGCCGCCTCCCAGGCATCGCAGGCCAGCAGCTCGCCGCCGACGTGCAGCAGGTCGACCGGCTGGCCGGCGAGTTCCCGGGCCAGCGTCGCCAGCGCCTCGACCTGGTGGCCGCCCCACGGCCGCAGGTCGCGGCCGGCCAGCCCGGCGAAGCGCAGTTCACACCCCGCCAGCAGCGCGGTGGCGATGTGCGGGAACAGCAGGTCACCGAAGTTGTGCCGGTCGAAGGCGCCGAACAGCAGGGTGGGGTGGGCGTGGGGCATCGCAGGCAGTCGGGATAAGGTCAGTCGTCCATTCATGAAAGCCGCAGGCGGGCAAGTTGCGCAATCCGGCCCATACTTGCTGTCCGGTCCAGCCAAGAGGAGCGCCAGCATGATCACCGTCAACCCGGAAACCGTTGCCCGGCTCATGGACCTGGCCCGTGCCTTTCACGCCAAGGAACAGGTGGTCATCCCCCAGGAACCCAACAGCCCGAGCGACGACTGGGCCCTGCAGGCACTGGCCGACCACGGGGACGACGAGTACTACGGCGAGTTCGAGTCGATCATCGACGACCTGGAGCCGGACCAGCAGCAGGAAGTGGTGGCACTGATGTGGCTGGGCCGCGGCGACGGCACCCTGGAGGAGTGGGACGACCTGCTCAGGCAGGCCGCCGAACAGTGGAACCCGCGTACCGCCGACTACCTGATCGCCCATCCGTTTCTGGCGGAGTATCTGCGCGAGGGGCTGGATCTGCAGGGGTATGGGGAGGAGTGAGTGTCGGGGATTGGGGGGGCCTGCCGTGACGTGGGCGCGGCTTGCGGACCTCCATGCCGCAGGCGCCTGAAAGTAGTGACGCCTTGCGCTGGCAATGACCGGTGGAAGCCCGCTGGCGAAGGTCCGGTCGATCGCGTGGCTGGGCTTCGCTATTTTTCGGCAGGTATCTCGGCAGCAACCGGCGAGTATCGATACCAGAGGTTTTCTACCCGGTAGTCCGAGCCCAGGATGAACCGGGAGATAGTGACATCGTCGCTGCGCCAGTTGACGACCAGTGAGCCGTCGATGGACTTGAGCAGATTGATATTGGTTCCACCGCCGCCGACCCCCAGGATCGACACATGGGTGTGGCTGACAGGCTCATTGAAAAACCGCAGGGTCGGTTCGTCGTTCAGCGTACGACAACTGAAGAGGTCGTCAACACGGCTCTCGAATGGCGTAAAGCGATAGCGCCTGAAGCTCAGCGGAGTGCGGCGCCCTGCGGAGTCAATGAAGGTGATGGTCATCGAGTCAGGTGTCTGCTGGATGGACACCCAGGCCGATTCGCTCGGAATGGTCGGCCACGACTGCTGCCAGGTCGCAGGGCCAGTGGCGCTTTTCGAGCGGGCCATCGCCATGAATATGTCAGTCAGTGATGGTGGCTCACCTGCTACGGTCGGGAACGATGCTGTTCCCCGGTTGCTGTACGTACCCTGAAGATCAGGACAGCCTTCCGGTGTGGGCACGGACCTTATCGAAGCCCACTCCGCTGGGTACGGTGGATTCCCGGCGCTGGTTGCGCAACCCGCCAGGGTGAGCACAAGCGCCATTGATGTGGCGGTGGCAATTCTCAATGCCGAGGTGTCCGACGTTTGAGCTGAGGCTCTGCCGCCGGGAAGGCTCTTGGCCTGCTGGGCGGATGATGGTATTGCCCGGCTGGCGAGCCAGGCGACGTGCCGGTAGCAGTCCGCGCCAGCCAAGAGGCAGGACCATGTTGCATCACGGGCGGCTGGCCGTGAAGCGAGCCCATGGCTCTGACTTGCCGAAGAGCGGGACCCCGATGACAAGGTCTGCATGGTAGTTCTGCAGTCTCAGGACCAGCGAGCCATCCGCTGCGCCTGACATGTATACGTTGGACTGCGCACCACCTGCGCCAATGTATGGGAACGACCAGTATCTCTCGTTGATCCGCGTGCAGCTCAATGTCTGTCGAATGCAGAAGCAGTTTGTGAGCTCCGTCCTGGCGCTCTCGTCCCCATCCGGCACGACGAGCAGGGTAGAAATGGCGTCACCCTTGTTATCGAGCCTTTGGGTCCGAACCGCAAGTGACACGACCTTGGCGCCTCGCGATAGATGAAGGATCTGCGTCAAGAGCGCGTCAGAGCGCCCGGAGTCTGCAACTGCAAGCTCGCCCGAGTTCGCATAGGTACCGTTCAACTCGCGGCACTCCTCGCCAGCGGTCATCACATCGGGCCAATCGGCCGGATAGGAGTCATCCCTGGTAAGAGGTGCATGCAGGGTGACGCAGCCTGCGAGGAGCACGAGTGACGAAGTGAATGGAGTTTGCCGCAGCCAAAGCTTGAGCGTGCCCATGGTCCTGACGATCAGGCAAAAGCGTAGCTTTCGACTGTCCAGGGAGCGAAGTGAGCGACAGTCGAGTGCATTATCGGGACTCCAGGCTCCGTCTTTTGGATTTTTATAATAGATGAGCCGTGGCGATGATGGGGGGCGGCGGCAAAAACTGAGTGCAACACCTGACCTTTCCGGTACGGTGTTGCCATGTCTTACCACGAACTCAGCAT
>NZ_SSTC01000086.1 GCF_004801855.1 Pseudomonas sp. A-1
CCAGCCTGCGCGAACGGCGCGCGGCGGCGCCGCTGGCCGCGGCGCTGGGCGCCGCGCTGCTGCTGGCCCTGTTCGCCGGCTGGCGGCTGTTCGCCGCCTTCGACCAGGCGCTGCTGGAGCTGGCGCAGCGCCTGCGCACCCCGGCGCTGGACCAATGGATGGTGGAGCTGACCCGGCTGGGCGACTTCGCCGTGCAGCTGGCCGCCGGCGCGGCGCTGCTCCTGCTGCTGGCGCTGCAGCGCCAGTGGCGCGCCCTGCTGTTCGCCACGCTGGCCCTGGCCGGCACTGCGCTGGCCAACCAGGGACTCAAGCTGCTGTTCGCCCGCGCCCGCCCGGAGATCCTGCTGCAGCCGCTGGACGGCTTCAGCCTGCCCAGCGGGCACAGCTCGGCGGCCTTCGCCCTCTGCCTGGCGCTCGGCGTGCTGGCCGGGCGTGGCGCGCCGGCACGCATCCGCCTGGCCTGGCTGCTGCTCGCCAGCCTGCCGGCCACGGCGATCGCCGTCTCGCGGGTCTATCTCGGCGTGCACTGGCCGACCGACGTGCTGGCCGGCGCACTGCTCGCCGGCAGCCTCTGCGCCCTCGCCCTGCTGCTGGTGCAGTGGCGCCAGCCGCTGCCGGCCAGCGGTCGCCTGCGCGGCTGGCTGCTGCTGCCCCCGGCCCTGCTGGTGCTGACCAGCCTGCTCGGCTGGCTGCCCGGCGCGGAAATGGCGCTGTACCACCGCTGAATCAGGCGACCGTGGCCACCACCAGCGGCAGCAGGATGGCGGTGGCGCCGCCCATCAGGCTCATCGCCAGCGCCGAGAAGGCGCCGGTTTCCTCGCCCTCCTGCAGCGCCTGGGCGGTCCCCACCGCATGGGCGGTGAGGCCGAGGGCCATGCCGCGCGCCGCCGGATTGCGCACGCCGATACGGGTCAGCAGGGCCGGGCCGCAGATCGCCCCGATCACCCCGGTGATCAGCACGAACACCGCCGCCAGCGCGGCGATGCCGCCGAGCTGCTCGGCGACCAGCATGGCGATCGGCGAGGTCACCGACTTGGGCAGCAGGGTCATCTGCATCACGTGGTCGGCACCGAACAGCCAGGCGAAGCCGATGCCCAGCGCGGTGGCCAGGCTGCCGGCCAGCGCCAGGGTGATCAGGATCGGCCAGAGCAGCTGGCGGATGCGCTTGAGATTGAGGAACAACGGGATGGCCAGGGCCACGGTGGCCGGGCCGAGGAACACGCTGAGCATGCTGACGCTGGCGCGGTACTCGGCGTAGTCGATGCCGCACAGCAGCAGCACGCCGATCACCAGGGTCATCGACAGCAGCACCGGCTGCAGGAACACCCAGCGGGTGCGCTCGAACAGCGCCAGGGCCAGCTGGTAGGCGCCGAGGGTGATGCCGAAGCCGAACAGCGGATGCTGGAGAATCGCCTGCGCGGCGGCGCTCAGGGAGCCACTCATGCCTCGGGCTCCCGGCGCTGCTGACGGTCGATCAGGCGCTGCATCAGCCAGCCGGCGAACAGCATGGCGATCAGCAGCGACAGCACCAGGGTGCCGGCCAGCGCCCAGAAGTCGGCGGCGATCGCCTCGGCGTAGGCCATCACCCCCACCGCCGGCGGCACCAGCAGCAGCGGCAGGTAGCGCAGCAGGGCGCCGCCCGCCTCGCCAACCGGCGCCGGCACCTCGCCGCGCCAGACCAGGAAACCGAACAGCAGCAGCATGCCGATGATCGGCCCCGGCAGCATCGGCAACAGCAGCACGTTCAGCCCCGTACCCAGCAGCTGGAACAGCACCAGCCAGCTAATCCCCCGCAACAGCATCGCAACCCCTCCATGAACTCGACCGCATTATAGGGCCTCGCCCAGCAACTACACTTTGGATGTACTTGACCCTGCGCCGACCGCCATGGTGATCTAGGGCCATAGCCGCCGGCACCGGGCGCGCCGACGCAGAATAACAAACAGAACGAGCAGCCAATGCCGCACTCCAACAGTCCCCACCACCTGCTGATCTTCGGCGCCAGCGGCCTGGCCGGCGAGCACCTGCTCGACCGCACCCTCTGCGAGCCGACCGTGCAGCGCGTGCTGGCCCCCAGCCGGCGGCCGCTGTCGGTTCACCCACATCTGGAGAACCCGCGCGGCAATCTGCTGGAAATCCTCCCTCGCCTCGCCGGTCCCGTCGATACCGCCTTCTGCTGCCTGGGCACCACCCTGCGCCAGGCCGGCTCCGAATCCGCGTTCCGTGCCATCGACCACGACCTGGTGATTGCCTGCGCCCGGCGTGCCCGCGAACTGGGCGCGCGCCACTTGCTGGTGCTCAGCTCGCTGGGCGCCGACCCGCATTCCAAGGTGTTCTACAGCCGCATCAAGGGCGAGATGGAGGAGGCGCTGAAGGCCCAGGACTGGCCGCAGCTGACCATCGCCCGCCCCTCCCTGCTGCTCGGCCCGCGCCGCGAACAGCGCCCGCTGGAACAGGCCTTCGCACCCATGGCACGCCTGTTGCTTGGAAAGTGGCGCGCCATTTCGGTATGCGTACTCGCCCGCGCCCTCTGGCGCCTGGCCCTCGAGGAAGGGCGAGGCGTCCGGGTGATCGAGTCGGACGAGCTGCGCCGGCTGGGACGCTGAGCGACGCATCACCGAGCTGTCACAACCGGCCTGTAGGCTGGGCAAACGCCGTACGAAAAGCCGCGAGAACAGCGGCACAACCGCAAAACGACCCGAGGGACTCGAGATGACCGCTTTCAACCCCTGGCAGGAACAAGGACTTCACGGCCGCGCCGTCATCGAGGCGCAGCGCTGCTGGCTGGGCCAGCTGGCGGAAGCCCTCAGCGCCCGCCTGCAGCAGGACTGCTCGCAGCCGGCGATCGGCGAATGCCTGGAGCGCCTGATGAGCGGCCTGCTGCAGTCGCTGGTCAGCGAGGAGGAGGCCTATCTGGAACTCGGCCAGCCGGCCGACGCCGCCCATGTCGACGCCCACAACCAGCTGTGCATGGATGTGCTCGAGCTGATCAAGCGCCACGAGCGCGGCGAGCCGGTCGGCCTGCAGCTGCTGCAGCTGCTGCAGGGCTGGCTGGAGCGCCACTGCGCGCAGAGCGACCGCCTCGCCCTGCACTGACAGCCTGCCCGGCGCCGCCCGAACGGACGGCGCGCCCAGCGAATCCCCTTGCCGCGGCGTCCTGCGACCAGCAGGGCGCCGCGTCGGTCAGCGTGCACCCGGACGCTTGCCGCCCGGCTTCTTCTTGCCGCGGGCGAAGGCCTGCGCCTTGCCCTCCTCGCCCTTGTTCCACGGCTTGCTGCCATCGCTGGCGCGCGGCGGCAGACCGCTGTGCTGGGTGAGCAGCGGCTTGCCCGCGACGGCAGCGCCGACCTTGCGGCTGCCGGCCGGGGTGGAGTTCTTGCGCCGCGCGCTCTGGTAGCTGCCGTCGCCCGCTGGCTGGGTGGCCGGGATCAGCTGGTGCTTGGCCGGACCGATCAGGTCGGCGCGGCCCATTTCCTTGAGCGCCTCGCGCAGCATCGGCCAGTTCTTCGGGTCGTGGTAGCGCAGGAAGGCCTTGTGCAGGCGGCGCTGGCGCTCGCCCTTGACGATGTACACCTCGTCGCTCTTGTAGGTGACCTTGCGCAGCGGATTGCGCCGCGAATGGTACATGGCGGTGGCGGTGGCCATCGGCGACGGGTAGAAGGCCTGCACCTGGTCGGCGCGGAAACCGTTGCGCTTGAGCCACAGGGCGAGGTTCATCATGTCCTCGTCGGTGGTGCCCGGGTGCGCGGCGATGAAGTAGGGGATCAGGTACTGCTCCTTGCCCGCCTCCTTCGAGAACTTCTCGAACATCTTCTTGAAGCGGTCGTAGGTGCCGATGCCCGGCTTCATCATCTTGTCCAGCGGGCCGCGCTCAGTGTGCTCCGGAGCGATCTTCAGGTAGCCGCCGACGTGGTGGGTGACCAGCTCGCGCACGTACTCCGGCGACTCCACGGCGAGGTCGTAGCGCAGGCCGGAGGCGATCAGGATCTTCTTCACCCCGGGCAGCGCGCGGGCGTCGCGGTACAGCTGGATCAGCGCCGAGTGGTCGGTGTTGAGGTTGTCGCAGATGCCCGGGTACACGCACGACGGCTTGCGGCAGGCCGCCTCGATCTCGCGGCTCTTGCAGGCGATGCGGTACATGTTGGCGGTGGGACCGCCCAGATCGGAGATCACCCCGGTGAAGCCCGGCACCTTGTCGCGGATCTCCTCGATCTCGCGCAGGATCGACTCCTCCGAGCGGTTCTGGATGATCCGCCCCTCGTGCTCGGTGATCGAGCAGAAGGTGCAGCCGCCGAAGCAGCCGCGCATGATGTTCACCGAGAAGCGGATCATCTCGTAGGCCGGGATCTTCTCGCCCTGGTAGACCGGGTGCGGCACGCGGGCGTAGGGCAGGCCGAAGACGTAGTCCATCTCCTCGGTGGTCAGCGGGATCGGCGGCGGATTCAGCCAGACGTCCTGCTCGCCGTGGCGCTGCACCAGCGCGCGGGCGTTGCCCGGATTGGTCTCCAGGTGCAGCACGCGGTTGGCGTGGGCGTAGAGCACCGCATCGCTCTTCACCTTCTCGTAGGACGGCAGGCGGATCACCGTGCGCTCGCGGGTCAGTTTCGGATGCGGCAGCAGCTCGACCGGCCTGGCCTCGTTGGGATCTTCCACGCCGCCTTTGCCCTGCTCGATGGCGCAGGCCTCGAGATCCTGGGTGTTGACGTAGGGGTTGATGATCTTGTCGATGCGCCCCGGGCGGTCGATGCGCGTGGAGTCGATCTCGAACCAGCCCTCGGGGGTGCCGCGGCGCACGAAGGCGGTGCCGCGCACGTCGTCGATCGACTGGACCGGCTCGCCGGCGGCCAGCCGCTGGGCGACCTCGACGATGGCGCGCTCGGCGTTGCCGTAGAGCAGGATGTCGGCCTTGGCGTCCATCAGGATCGAGTGGCGCACCTTGTCCTGCCAGTAGTCGTAGTGGGCGATGCGGCGCAAGGAGGCCTCGATGCCGCCGAGCACGATGGGCACGCCCTTGTAGGCCTCGCGGCAGCGCTGGCTGTAGACCATGCTGGCGCGGTCCGGGCGCTTGCCGGCCACGCCGCCGGGGGTGTAGGCGTCGTCGGAGCGGATCTTGCGGTCGGCGGTGTAGCGGTTGATCATCGAGTCCATGTTGCCCGCCGCCACGCCGAAGAACAGGTTCGGCGCACCGAGCTTCATGAAGTCGTCCTTCGACTGCCAGTCCGGCTGGCTGATGATGCCGACGCGGAAGCCCTGCGCCTCGAGCAGGCGGCCGATGATCGCCATGCCGAACGACGGATGGTCGACGTAGGCGTCGCCGGTGACGATGATCACGTCGCAGGAATCCCAGCCCAGCAGGTCCATCTCCTCCCGGCTCATCGGCAGGAAGGGCGCGGGCCCGAAACATTCGGCCCAGTACTTGGGATAGTCGAACAGCGGCTTGACGGCTTGCATGGCGGTGACCAGGAACTCTCGGCGGGAATTGCGCGGGCGCGGAGGATAGCACAAAAAGTGTACAAGTCCGACGCCCGGAGTCGGGATTGGTGCCTCAGTAGCGGTGCCGGCGCGCCACCCGCGCGGTGACCTTGCTGAGCAGCTCGTAGCCGATGGTGCCGCAGGCGGCGGCCACCTCGTCGACCGGCAACTGCTCCCCCCACAGCTCCACCGGCGTGCCGACCTGCGCCTCGGGCACGCCACTGAGGTCGACGGTCAGCAGATCCATCGACACCCGTCCCACCAGCGGCACGCGGCGGCCGCCGACCAGCACCGGGGTGCCGGCCGGCGCACAGCGCGGGTAGCCGTCGGCATAGCCGCAGCTGATGGTGCCGATGCGCGTCGGCCGCTGCGCCACCCAGCCGGCGCCGTAGCCGACGCTCTCCCCGGCCGGCACCTCGCGCACGGCGATCAGCGCCCCGCTCAGGGTCATCGCCGGGCGCAGCTCGAACTCGGCGGCCGGGCGCTCGGCGAACGGGCTGGCGCCGTAGAGCATGATCCCCGGGCGCAGCCAGTCCAGGTGCGCTTCCGGGCGGGTGAGGATGGCCGCCGAGTTGGCCAGCGAGCGGTTGGCGAAGGCCAGGTCGTCGAGGCCGCGGTAGCAGTCCAGCTGAATCTGGTTGAGCGGATGCCCGGGCAGGTCGGCGCAGGCGAAGTGGCTGAGCAGGTTGAGTTCGGCCACCTGCTCGGCGCCGGCCAGGCGTGCATGCCAGGCGCGCAGTTCGTCGGCAGCGAAGCCCAGACGGTGCATGCCGGAATCCAGCTTGAGCCAGACGTTGAGCGGGCGCACCAGGTTGCTGGCGAGCAGCGCCTCGGCCTGCTCGCGGCTCTGCACCACCACGTCGAGGCCGAGCTGGGCGGCCATCAGGTATTCCTTGGCCTCGAAGCAGCCCTGCAGCAGCAACACCCGCGCCCGGCCGTGCAGGCCGCGCACCTCGCCGGCCTCCTCCAGGCAGGCGACCACGAAGCCGTCGGCCTCCGGCAGGGCGCTGACCACCTCACGCGCACCGTGGCCGTAGGCGTTGGCCTTGACCACCGCGAACACCTGCCGACCCGGCGCGCAGGCCCTGGCCCGCGCGTAGTTGTGGCGGATGGCGGACAGATCGATGGTGGCAACCAGGGGGCGCATGGGCGGGGCCTCGAAACGGAAAACGGGCGCCCATCTTACCCGCTGGGCGCCCGTTTTCCTTGATCGGCCACAGTCCGGCGATCATTCGTCCTCGAAGTTGTACATCCCCGGCGCGAGGTTCTCGAAGCGCGTGTACTTGCCGAGGAAGGCCAGACGCACGGTACCGATCGGGCCGTTCCGCTGCTTGCCGATGATGATCTCGGCGACGCCCTTGTGCTCGGTCTCCGGGTGGTACACCTCGTCGCGGTAGACGAACATGATCACGTCGGCGTCCTGCTCGATGGCGCCCGATTCGCGCAGGTCCGAGTTGACCGGGCGCTTGTTGGGCCGCTGCTCCAGCGAGCGGTTGAGCTGCGACAGGGCGATCACCGGGCAGTTGAATTCCTTGGCCAGCGCCTTCAGCGAGCGGGAGATCTCGGAAATCTCGTTGGTGCGGTTCTCGCCGCCCGAGCCGCCGATCTGCATCAGCTGCAGGTAGTCGACCATGATCAGCGCCAGGTCACCGTGCTCGCGCACCAGACGGCGGGTGCGCGCGCGCATCTCCGAGGGGCTGATGCCGGCGGTGTCGTCGATGAACAGCTTGCGCTCGTTGAGCAGGTTGACCGCCGAGGTCAGGCGCGGCCAGTCGTCGTCGTCGAGGCGACCGGAACGCACCTTGGTCTGGTCGATGCGCCCCAGCGAGGACAGCATACGCATCACCAGCGACTCGCCGGGCATCTCCAGCGAGTACACCAGCACCGCCTTGTCGCTGCGCAGCACGGCGTTCTCCACCAGGTTCATGGCGAAGGTGGTCTTGCCCATCGACGGGCGGCCGGCGACGATGATCAGGTCGGCCGGCTGCAGGCCGCTGGTCTTCTCGTCCAGGTCAGCGAAGCCGGTGGAGATGCCGGTGATCGCCTCGTGGGTGTTGAACAGGGTATCGATGCGGTCGATGGCCTTGGTCAGCAGCTCGTTGAGACCGACCGGACCGCCGGTCTTCGGCCGCGCCTCGGCGATCTCGAAGATCTTGCGTTCGGCCTCGTCGAGGATCTCGTCGGCGCCGCGCCCCTGCGGGTTGTAGGCGCTGTCGCCGATCTCGTTGCTGATGCCGATCAGCTGGCGCAGGGTGGCGCGCTCGCGGATGATCTGCGCGTAGGCCTTGATGTTGGCCACCGACGGGGTGTTCTTGGCCAGCTCGCCGAGGTAGGCCAGGCCGCCGACCTGGGCCAGTTGGCCTTCCTTGTCCAGCTGCTCGGACAGGGTGACCACGTCGAACGGCTGGTTGCGCTCGGCCAGCTTGTAGATGGCCCGGAAGATCAGCCGATGGTCGTGGCGATAGAAATCGCCGTCGGAGACCAGATCGAGCACCCGCTCCCAGGCGTTGTTGTCCAGCATCAGGCCGCCGATCACCGCCTGCTCGGCCTCGATGGAGTGCGGCGGCACCTTGAGGGCGGCGGTCTCCAGGTCGTATTGCGCGGGGACGCTGATCTCGTTCATCGCTTCGCTACCCTGTTCACCGTACTGCAGAAAGACAAAGGGCACGCCTGCGGATGCAGGGCGTGCCCGATGTTAGCTGCCCGGCATCAGAGATGCACGGGCATCGATGGCAGCCTTAGGCGGCCACCACCACCACGCGAACGGTGGCGTCGACGTCGCTGTGCAGGTGCACGGCAACGTCGTACTCGCCGACCAGACGGATGGCACCGTTGGGCAGGCGGATTTCGCTCTTGGCCACTTCCACGCCGGAGGCGGTCAGGGCGTCGGCGATGTCGTGGGTGCCGATGGAGCCGAACAGCTTGCCTTCATCGCCAGCGGTGGCGGTGATGGTGACTTCCAGCTCGGCCAGCTGAGCGGCGCGGGATTCGGCGTAGGCCTTCTTCTCGGCAGCCAGCTTCTCCAGCTCGGCGCGACGGGCTTCGAACGCGGCAACGTTCTCGGCGGTAGCGGCGGTGGCCTTGCCCTGCGGCAGCAGGTAGTTGCGACCGTAACCGGCCTTGACGTTCACCTTGTCGCCCAGGTTGCCCAGGTTGGCGACTTTTTCCAGCAGGATAACTTCCATTTGGCTTTAACCTCTTAACTTTTAACCTTCACCGTCCGTGGGCCCCGGCGCATCGCGCCCGGCGCGCCCACGGAAATCAAACAGACTGTCGACCACGGCCAACACGACCAACAACGGATACACCAGCTGCATGAACAACAGCAGCGACACGTACATCCCCACCAGCCAGAAGCGCCCGAGGCGCTGCTGGGCCACCAGCCCGTGCACCAGCGCGGCGCCGGCGAAGGCCAGCGGCACGCTGCACAGCGGCGTCAGCATGGCCAGCTCGATGCCCAGCCCCGGCAGCAGGAACACGCCTACCAGCAGGGTCACGGCCAGCGGTGCCGGCAGGCGGATGGCGCGGAACTCGCGACCGAAACCGCCGGGGTTGTACAGCAGGGCCTGCCAGTAACGCCCCAGCAGCAGGCACAACAGGCTGAGCAGCTGCAGCAGCGCGGCCATCAGCCCGGTCAGCACCGGCGCCAGCAGCGCGCCGATGCGGGCCCTGTCGTCCGCGCCCATCTGCTGGTAGGCGTCGCCAAGCATCTGCGGCATCAGCTCGAGCAGCTCGGCGGCGTTGCGCTCGACCGTCTCGCCGAACACCGCGTCGATGACCACGCCATACAGCACGCCAAGCACCACGCTGGCCAGCAGCACCCGCGTCCACGAGACGCTGGCGCGCAGCACCACGGCCAGGGCCAGACTGCCGAACAGCACCAGCAGCGGCCGCGGCTCGCCGAAATGCCACCACAGCAGGGTCGGCAGCAGCGCCCACAGCACGACGCCCAGGGCGTCGTTCAGGCCGCGGCGCAGCAGGACCAGCGCGCCGGCTGCCGCGCCCACCCAGAACAGCATGGGCAGGGCTGCCGCGACGACCACCGCTAGGGTGGCCTGCAGGCGTCCACGCATGACGAAGTCAGCCAGTGCCCGCATGGGTTAATCCGTTGACCTGTCGACGGGCCTGGCCTCAGCGGCCGTGGCTGTCGGTGTAGGGCAGCAGGGCCAGGTAGCGGGCACGCTTGATGGCGGTGGCCAGCTGACGCTGATACTTGGCTTTGGTGCCGGTGATACGGCTCGGAACGATCTTGCCGGTTTCGGAGACGTAGGCCTTCAGGGTGTTGAGATCCTTGTAATCGATCTCGACAACGCCTTCAGCGGTGAAACGGCAGAACTTGCGACGACGGAAGAAACGTGCCATGAAGTGGCTCCTCAATACTGGTTACGAAGATTACTCGTCGGCGCTGTCGCCGTCGCTGCCTTCAGCGGCGCCTTCGGCGCTTTCGCTGCGGTCACGACGCTCGCGGCGCTCGTTGCGGCTTTCTTCGGCCTTGAGCATCTCGGACTGCTCGGTGACGGCGGCGTCACGACGGATCACCAGGTTGCGGATGACGGCGTCGTTGTAGCGGAAGTTGTCTTCCAGCTCGGCCAGGGCAGCGGCGCTGCACTCGACGTTCATCAGCACGTAGTGGGCCTTGTGCACGTTGTCGATGGCGTAGGCCAGCTGACGACGGCCCCAGTCTTCCAGGCGGTGAACCTTGCCACCGTCTTCTTCGATGGTCTTGGTGTAACGCTCGACCATGCCGCCAACCTGCTCACTCTGATCCGGGTGAACCAGGAAGACGATTTCGTAATGACGCATAAATGCTCCTTACGGGTATGCAGCCTGCCGCCAGGATAGCGGTCAGGCAAGGAGTGAATGTTTCGTGTGTGCTTGCCGCTGGGCGGACGCGCATGCGCCTGCCGGGACGACAAGGGGCAGCATTGTACGGAGGGCAGGACCGCCCCGCAACCAGGCGGGGCGGGATTTCAGACGCCCGGGAGCGGGCGGCGCTGGCGCACCGCCTCGAACAGGCAGACGCCGGTGGCCACCGAGACGTTGAGGCTGCTGACGCTGCCGCCCATCGGCAGCTTGGCCAGGTAGTCGCAGTGCTCGCGGGTCAGCCGGCGCATGCCCTTGCCCTCGGCGCCCATCACCAGCACGGTCGGCCCGCGCAGGTCGAGATCAAAGATCTCCTGGGTCGCCTCGCCGGCGGTGCCGACGATCCACAGGCCCTGCTGCTGCAGCTTCTCGAGGGTGCGCGCCAGGTTGGTCACCGCCACCAGCGGCACCACCTCGGCGGCGCCGCAGGCGACCTTGCGCACCGTGGCGTTGAGGGTCGCCGACTTGTCCTTGGGCACGATCACCGCCTGCACGCCGGCGGCGTCGGCGGTGCGCAGGCAGGCGCCGAGGTTGTGCGGGTCGGTCACCCCGTCGAGCACCAGCAGCAGCGGCACCGACTCGCCGCGCGCCAGCAGCTCCTCGAGGTAGTTCTCCCCCCACACCTGGCTGGGGCTGACCTCGGCGACCACGCCCTGGTGCACGCCCTCGGCCCACTCGTCCAGCTCGCGCCGCTCGCGCTGACCGACCGGCACGCGCGCCTCACTGGCCAGTTGCACCAGCGCCTGCACCCGCGGATCCTGGCGCCCCTCGGCCAGCCACAGCTGCTTGACCCGCTTGGGGTGATGGCGCAGCAATGCCTCCACGGCATGCACGCCGTAAACCCGTTCCCACTGACTCATTCTTCGACCTTGCGTTTACGTATGGCTCGCCCGGCCGATGCGTCGGTCGCGGGCTTCTTGCTGGCCTTGCTCTTGCCCTTGCCCTTGGCCGCCCCGGAAACCCGGTGCGGCCGGGGAACGGCCTTCTTCTTGTCCGCCGCCGTCTTGGCCTTGGTCTTGCCCTTGTCGGCCTTGGCCGACGGTTTCGTCAACGCCTTGGCCTCATCGAGCAGTTTCTTCTTCACCGCCCGGCTCTTCTCGACATCGATGTTGCCGAGCAGCAGGTCGGCCTGCTCGAGCAGCTCCGGAGCCACCTCGGGCAGCGCCTGCACCCGGCCGGTCTTGCCCGCCTCGCGGCGCGAAGGCGCAGGCGAGCCGGTCGCCTCCAGCTCGCGCGGCGCGCCGCGCTTGCGCTCCGGCGCCTTGCCGGCCGCCTCCCGGCCTGCCTTCGCCTGCCGCTTGCGCGCCGGCAGCGCGGTGAGCGGGTTGTCGCTGAGCTCGAAGTCGATCTTGCGCTCGTCGAGATCGACGCGCGCCACCAGCACCCCGACGCTGTCGCCGAGACGGAAGCTGCGCCCGGAGCGCTCGCCGGAGAGGCGATGGTGCACCGGGTCGAAGTGGTAGTAGTCGGCCGGCAGCGCGGTGACGTGCACCAGGCCTTCCACGTAGATGTCGGTCAGCTCGACGAACAGGCCGAAGCCGGTCACCGCGGTGACCACGCCGGGGAAGGTCTCGCCGACGCGGTCGCGCATGTACTCGCACTTCAGCCAGTTGACCACGTCACGGGTCGCCTCGTCGGCGCGCCGCTCGGTCATCGAGCACTGTTCGCCGAACCAGGCCAGGCGCTCCTCGTCGTAGGGATAGATGCGCGCCTTGGGCAGGCTGGCCGCGCCGACCCGCACCACCTTGTCGGTCTGCCGCTTGGAACGGATCACGCTGCGGATCGCCCGGTGCACCAGCAGGTCCGGGTAGCGACGGATCGGCGAGGTGAAGTGGGCGTAGGCCTCGTAGTTGAGGCCGAAGTGGCCGGCGTTCTCCGGGCTGTACACCGCCTGGCTGAGCGAGCGCAGCATCACCGTCTGGATCAGGTGATAGTCCGGACGCTCGCGCACCGCCTCGAGCAGGTTGAGGTAGTCCTTGGGCGTCGGCTCGCCCTTGCCGCGATACAGGGTCAGCCCCAGTTCGGCGAGGAAGCTGCGCAGCTTCTCCAGCTTCTCCGCCGGCGGAACGTCGTGCACCCGGTACAGCGCCGGGATCTCGTGTTCCTCGAGGAAGCGCGCGGTGGCGACGTTGGCGCACAGCATGCATTCCTCGATCAGCCGGTGCGCATCGTTGCGCTGGGTCGGGCGGATCTCGGTGATCTTGCGGTCGGCGCCGAAGACGATGCGCGTCTCCTGGGTCTCGAAGTCGATGGCGCCGCGCACCTGGCGCGCCGCCAGCAGCGCCTTGTACAGCGCATACAGCTGGCGCAGGTGCGGCACCAGGTGCGGCATCTGCTGACGAAGGAACCGGGCCTCGGTCGAGTTGGGCTTCTCCAGCAACTGGCTGACCTTGGTGTAGGTCAGGCGCGCATGGGAATGGATCACCGCCTCGTAGAACTGGTAGCCGGTCAGCTCGCCGCGCTTCGACACGGTCATGTCGCAGACCATGGCCAGACGGTCGACCAGCGGATTGAGCGAGCACAGGCCGTTGGACAGCTCCTCCGGCAGCATCGGAATCACCCGCTCGGGGAAGTACACCGAGTTGCCGCGCTCGATGGCCTCGGCGTCCAGCGCCGATTCGACCTTCACATAGTGGGACACGTCGGCGATGGCGACGAACAGCCGCCAGCCACCGCCCTTCAGCGCCTCGGCATACACAGCATCGTCGAAGTCGCGGGCGTCCTCGCCGTCGATGGTGACGAACGACAGCTTGCGCAGATCGACGCGCTTTTCCTTGTCCTTCTCGTCCACCTCGGGCTTGAGCTTCTTCGCCTCGGCCAGTACGGCCTCCGGCCAGACGTGCGGCAGGTCGTAGCTGCGCAGCGCCACCTCGATCTCCATGCCCGGCGCCATGTAGTCGCCGAGCACCTCGACCACCTCGCCCTGGGCCTGGCGGAAGGTCGTCGGCCAGACGTCGATGCGCACCTGGACGAACTGGCCATGCCGCGCCGCACCCTGCTTGCCGGGCAGCACCAGCACCTGCTGCTGGATCTTCGGGTTGTCGGCGACCACCACCGAGACGCCGCTCTCCTCGAAGAAGCGGCCGACCAGGGTCTCGTGGGCGCGACTGAGCACCTCGACCAGCGCGCCCTCGCGTCGACCGCGGCGGTCGACGCCGGAGACGCGGGCCAGCGCGGTATCGCCGTCGAACACCAGGCGCATCTGCGCCGGGCTGAGGAACAGGTCGTCGCTGCCGTCGTCGGGAATCAGGAAGCCGAAGCCGTCGCGGTGGCCGCTGACGCGCCCGCGGATCAGGTCGAGCTTGTCCACCGGGGCATAGGCGCCGCGGCGGGTATAGATCAGCTGGCCGTCGCGCTCCATGGCGCGCAGCCGGCGGCGCAGGGCCTCCTCGGCCTCCTCGCCAGCCAGCCCCAGTTCCTCGAACAGCTGCGCCCGGCTCGCCGGCGCACCGCGCTCGGCCAGGTGGGCGAGGATAAGCTCGCGGCTGGGAATGGGGTTGTCGTATTTCTCCGCCTCGCGGGCGGCCTCGGGATCGAGGCTTTGCCAATCGGCCATGTGTCGGTTTTCACCCTTGGTTGTCTTGCTCTTGGTCATGCCTATATTGAAGCGCGAAAGCGCCCTGCGGGGCAGCTTCGTCAGCACAATTAATTTTTTTCGCATCAGGGGTTTACAAGCCGGCGAGGCCACCCTTATGATGCGCGCCCACAGCAGCAGCAACAACTGCAGCTGTAACGATAGAGCAGATGAGCAATCATCGCACTATTAGCCCAGGTGGCGGAATTGGTAGACGCGCTGGTTTCAGGTATCAGTGGTGGCAACACCGTGGAAGTTCGAGTCTTCTCCTGGGCACCAATTCCAAGCAGACGCGCAAGCGGATGCTGACGAAAGAAGCAGTCAGGCTTCGCCGGCAACGGCAGACATGGCACGCCCAGGTGGCGGAATTGGTAGACGCGCTGGTTTCAGGTATCAGTGGTAGAAATACCGTGGAAGTTCGAGTCTTCTCCTGGGCACCAATTCCAAGCAGACGCGCAAGCGGATGCTGACGAAAGAAGCAGTCAGGCTTCGCCGGCAACGGCAGACATGGCACGCCCAGGTGGCGGAATTGGTAGACGCGCTGGTTTCAGGTATCAGTGATAGCAATATCGTGGAAGTTCGAGTCTTCTCCTGGGCACCAATTCCAAAAAACCGGATCGCAAGATCCGGTTTTTTTTCGCCTGCAGAAAAGTCGCACCCCACCCTGCCGGCACACTCCGGCAAGCCCGTCACCTGCAAAAAAGGAAAAGGCCGCATCAGCGGCCCTTTCCTCGACAGCGCGCCCCTCAGGCGTACGGATGACGCAGCACGATGGTCTCGTTGCGGTCCGGGCCGGTGGAGATGATGTCGATCGGCGCACCGACCAGCTCCTCCACGCGCTTGATGTAGGCGCGGGCGTTGGCCGGCAGGTCGTCGATGGACTTGGCGCCGACGGTGGATTCGCTCCAGCCCGGCATCTCCTCGTACACCGGCTCGAGGCCGACGTAGCTGTCGGCGTCGGTCGGCGCCTCGCCCATGATCTCGCCGGCGGCGTTCTTGTAGGCCACGCACAGCTTGACGGTCTCGAGGCCGTCGAGCACGTCCAGCTTGGTCAGGCACAGGCCGGAGATCGAGTTGATCTCGATGGCGCGACGCAGGATCACCGCGTCGAACCAGCCGCAGCGGCGGGCGCGACCGGTGGTCGAGCCGAACTCGTGACCGACCTTGGCCAGACGGGCACCGACCTCGTCGAACAGCTCGGTGGGGAACGGACCGGAACCGACACGGGTGGTGTAGGCCTTGGTGATGCCGAGGATGTAGTCCAGGTACAGCGGGCCGAAGCCGGAACCGGTAGCGGTGCCGCCGGCGGTGGTGCTGGAGCTGGTCACGTACGGGTAGGTGCCGTGGTCGATGTCCAGCAGCGAGCCCTGGGCACCCTCGAACATGATGTAGGCGCCGGCCTTGCGCAGCTCGTGCAGGCGGGCGGCCACGTCGGTGACCAGCGGCTTGAGGATCTCGGCGTAGGCCAGCGCCTCGTCCAGGGTCTTCTGGTAGTCGACCGGATCGACCTTGTAGAAGTTCTCGAGAACGAAGTTGTGGTAGGTCAGCAGCTCCTTGAGCTTGACCGCGAAGCGCTCGGGGTTGAACAGGTCGCCGATGCGCAGGCCGCGGCGGGCGACCTTGTCCTCGTAGGCCGGGCCGATGCCGCGACCGGTGGTGCCGATCTTGCCTTCCGAGCGGGCCGCCTCGCGGGCCTGGTCGAGAGCCACGTGGTACGGCAGGATCAGGGTGCAGGCCGGGCTGATGCGCAGGCGCTCGCGCACCGGTACGCCCTTCTCTTCCAGCTTGGTGATTTCCTTGAGCAGCGCATCCGGCGCCACCACCACACCGTTGCCGATCAGGCACTGCACGTTGTCGCGCAGGATGCCGGACGGAATCAGGTGCAGGACGGTCTTCTCGCCGTCGATCACCAGGGTGTGGCCGGCGTTGTGGCCACCCTGGTAGCGCACCACGGCGGCAGCCTGGTCGGTCAGCAGGTCGACGATCTTGCCCTTGCCCTCATCACCCCACTGGGTGCCCAGGACCACGACATTCTTACCCATAACACTTGTCCCCTCGTGGAAGGTCGGTACCGGCGCGAGGCCGGTGAAAGTACTCAGGAAGCCAGCGGCGAAACCTGCCAGCCACCCTCCTGTAAACGCAATTCGCTGTCGCAGCCGGCGGCGCGCGCATCGACCAGGCTCTGCCCCGGCAGCGCCTGCACCACCCGCCGACCGCTGCGGCGCAGTTCGAGCACGGCCTGCCACAGGCCGGCCTCGCCGCCCTGCGGCGCCCAGACGCCGCCCGGCGCCTCGGCCTGGATCGCCTGACCGAGGCTGACCAGGGTCTTGAGGTCGGTGGAGAAGCCGGTGGCCGGCCGCGCGCGCCCGAAGTCGGCGCCGATGTCGTCGTAGCGCCCGCCCTGGGCGATGGCCTGGCCGACGCCGGGCACGAAGGCGGCGAACACCATGCCGGTGTGGTAGTGATAGCCGCGCAGCTCGCCGAGATCGAAGTACAGCGGCAGCGCCGGGTAGTGGGCGGCCAGCTCGTCGGCCACCGCCTCCAGCTCGGCCAGCGCCGCCAGCACGGCGGCCGGCGCCGCGGCCAGCTGCGCGCGCGCCTGGCCCA
>NZ_SSTC01000087.1 GCF_004801855.1 Pseudomonas sp. A-1
GGTGATCAGGCCGTCGGCGCCGGAGCCGGACAGCCCGGCCAGCTCGACGCCCAACTGGCGGGCCAGCTGGCGCACCGCCGGGGTGGCGCGCGGCGCCAGGTGCTCGCGGGTCGAGGGCGCGGCGCCGACGAAGAAGCTGTCGCCCCCGCCGCCCTCGCCGGCCTCCAGCTTGCCGACCACGGTGCCGGTGTCCTCACCCTCGCCCTCGTAGGCCAGCAGCGGTTCGCCGACGTGGAGGATGTCGCCCTCGGCACCGTAGGTCCTGGCCACCACGCCGTCGTAGGGCGCGGGAATGTCGACGATGGCCTTGGCGGTCTCCACCGAGACCAGCAACTGGTCGGCCTTGACGCTGTCGCCGGCCTTGACGTGCCACTGGACGATTTCCGCCTCCTGCAGGCCTTCGCCGAGGTCGGGCAGCTTGAAGTGTTTCATGTTCCGTTCCCCCAGTTTCTCCCCGGCCTGGACGGCCCGGGAGGGTTCGGCCGTAGGGTGCGCCGTGCGCACCAGCCGGATGAGTCCATGTTGGTGCGCACGGCGCACCCTACCGGCTCAGGCGTACTCCAGCACCGCGTCGCAGGCGGCGAGGATGTCGCCGACGTCCGGGATGTAGTACGGCTCCAGGCGGTACAGCGGCGGCGGGATGTCCGGCGCGGCGACCCGCTGGATCGGCGCGTGCAGGTCGAGCAGCGCGCGCTCGTAGAGGCTGGCGGCGATCTCCGCGCCCACCCCGCCGCTCTTCGGCGCCTCGTGGACGATCACGCAGCGCCCGGTCTTGCGCACCGAGGCCTCGAGGGTGTCGAGGTCCAGCGGCTTGAGGCAGGCGACGTCGATCACCTCGGCGCTGACCCCGCGCTCGGCCAGCGCGCTCGCCGCCTGCAGGGTCTCGTGCACGCTGGCGCCCCAGCTGACCAGGGTCAGGTCGCTGCCCTCGCGCAGGGTGAAGCAGCTGTCCAGCGGCAGGCGGCGGCCGTCGTCCTCCAGCGGCTGCGGGTTCATCCGGTACAGGCGGGTCGGCTCGAGGAAGACCACCGGGTCGGGGTCGTCGATGGCCGCCAGCAGCAGGCCGTAGGCGCGCGCCGGCGACGACGGCACCACCACGCGCAGGCCGGGGACGTGGGCGAACAGCGCCTCGGTGGATTCGCTGTGGTGCTCGGGGGCGCGGATGCCGGCGCCCATCGGCGAGCGCACCACCAGCGGGCAGGTCAGCCGGCCGCGGGTGCGGTTGCGCAGCCGCGCGGCGTGCGACACCAGTTGCTCCATGGCGGCGTAGATGAAGCCGAGGAACTGGATCTCCATCACCGGCCGCAGCCCCTGGCTGGCCATGCCGATGGACAGGCCGGCGATCATGTTCTCCGCCAGCGGCGTGTCGATCACCCGCTTGAGGCCGAACTGCTCGCGCAGGCCGAGGGTGGCGCGGAACACGCCGCCGTTGACGCCGATGTCCTCGCCGAGCACCACCACGTTCTCGTCCTCGCGCATGGCGCGGTGCAGGGCCAGGTTGACCGCCTCCAGCAGGCTGTACTTTTTCTCACTCATGGTCGGCTCCTTGCGTGCGGCGGGCGATGCGCTCGGCGAACTGCTCGCGCTGCTCGGCCAGCGCCTGCGGCCAGCTGGCGTAGACGTGGGCGAACACCGACTGCGGGTCCTGCGCCGCCAGCCCCTCGTAGGCGTCGATGGCCCGCTGCAGCTCGGCCTGGCACTCGGCCACCAGCGCCTGCTCGCGGCCCTCGTCCCACAGGCCCTGGCCGACCAGGTAGCTCTGCAGGCGCTTGACCGGCTCCTCGTGCCAGGCCTGGTTGACCTCCTCGGCACTGCGGTAGCGGGTGGCGTCGTCGGCGGTGGTATGGTCGCACAGGCGGTAGGTGACGCATTCCAGCAGGGTCGGCCCCTTGCCGTGGCGGGCGCGCTCGATGGCCAGGCGCAGGCGCTCGACCACCGCGATCACGTCGTTGCCGTCCACCTGCTCGCCGGCGAAGCCGGCGCCGAGCGCCTTCTGCGCCAGGGTCGGCGCGCCGCACTGGATGCGCCGCGGCACCGAGATGGCCCACTGGTTGTTGTTGACCACGAACACCACCGGCAGCTGCCAGGTGCCGGCGACGTTGAGCGCCTCGAGGAAGTCGCCCTTGCTGGTGGCGCCGTCGCCGCAGGTGGTCAGCGCCACCCGGTGCTCGCCGCGGATCTTGAAGGCGCTGGCCACCCCGCAGGCGTGCAGCGCCTGGGTGGCGATCGGCACGCACAGCGGAAAGTCGCCGCGCGCCACCTCGCCACGGTAGTCGCTGCCGCGCTCGTCGCCGCCCCAGTACAGCAGCATCTCGCTCATGCTCACCCCGCGCAGCAGCTGGCTGGCGGTGTCGCGGTAGTAGGGCACCAGCACGTCGTCGGCGCGCAGCAGGCTGCCGATGGCGGTGCCGACCGCCTCCTGGCCGAGGCTGGAGGCGTAGGTGCCGATGCGCCCGGTGCGCTGCAGGGCGATCACCTTCTGGTCGAACAGGCGGGTGCGGACCATGGCGCGGTACAGCGGCAGCAGCCGCTCGCCGTCCAGCGCCCAGTCGGGCAGCGGCCCCAGCGGGCGGCCGTCGGCGTCGAGGTAGCGGGTGTAGGGCAGTTCGATGGAGCTGTGGGGCATGGCTTCCTCCCTGGCACCTTGCCGGTGCGTGGCGGCCTGCCGCCTTGGGCGGCAGGCGTGGGACAGCGCATTCAGGAACCGTAGATCAGCCGTTCGGCCAGGCTGTCGGCGACCCGCGCCGGCGAGCGTCGCTCGGCCTGCGCCTCGGCGTAGATCTCCTCCAGGCGATGGCCGATCTGCGCCAGGTGGGCGGTGATTTCCGCCGGGCTGCGCCCCTGGTGCTGCAGGGCGACGAAGATCAGCCCGCCGGAGTTGATCACGTAGTCGGGGGCGTAGAGGATGCCGCGCGCGGTCAGCTCGTCGCCCATCTCCGGGCTGTCCAGCTGGTTGTTGGCCGCCCCGGCCACCGCGGCGCAGCGCAGCTTGGCGATGCTCTGCGCATTGATCGCCCCGCCCAGGCCGCAGGGCGCGAGGATGTCGCAGGGCACGCCGAGCAGGGCGTCGGCGGCCACCGGCTGCGCGCCGAGCTGCTCGACCGCCAGCGCCAGGCGTCCCTCGTCGATGTCGCTGACGATCAGCCGCGCCCCGGCCGCGGCCAGGTGCTCGGCGAGGGCGAAGCCGACATGGCCGAGGCCCTGCACGGCGACGGTCAGGCCCTCCAGCGAATCGCTGCCCAGACGCGCCCTGGCGGTGGCGCGGATGCCGGCGAACACGCCGAGCGCGGTGTGCGGCGAGGGATCGCCGCCGGCGGTGGTGCTGGTGACGTGCGGGGTGTGGCGGGCGATGCAGTCCATGTCGACGCCCGAGGTGCCGCTGTCGACGGCGGTGATGTAGCGCCCGCCGAGCTTGTCGATGAAGCGGCCGAAGGCCTCGAACAGCGCGGCGCGGTCGGCGACGTGCGGCGGGCGGATGATCACCGCCTTGCCGCCGCCCTGGGCGAGGCCCGCCAGCGCGGCCTTGTAGCTCATGCCGCGGGCCAGCCGCGCGGCATCGCGCACGGCGCCGTCGACGTCGGCATAGGCGAGATAGCGGCAGCCGCCCAGGGCCGGGCCGAGGTGGGTGTTGTGGATGGCGACGATCGCCTGCAGACCCGTCGCCGGGTCGCTGGCCAGGTGCAGTTCCTCGAGACGCGCGTTTTCCATGATCGCGAACATGGGCGTACTCCTGACTGGTCGGTGTCTGGCGCCTATGCCGATACCCCCGGCGGCGGTCCCCATGGCGACGCCCCGGAGCAGTTGGCATCGCGACCCGCAGGCCGCGTGACGCTTCTGTTTCTTCTGCCTCGAGTATAGGCCCCGCACGGCGGGCTGTCCGCCGAGCGCTGTACGGAAAGCCGGCCGCGCCGCGCGATCAGCCCAGGTTGGCGGCCAGGCGCGCCAGCCAGGGTTCGGCGTCCTCGGCCGGGGTCACCGTCTCGCTGGCGTCCAGCTGCAGCTGCGACTGCAGATCGCGCATGCCCAGGCGCAGCAGCAGCATGTGCGCCTGCAGCGCGCCGGCGCAGAACTGCTCGCCATAGGCGGTATCGCCCAGGCCGATCACCGCCACGGGCCGGCCGCGCCAGTCGGGCTGCCAGGCCTCGATCTCGTCGAGCAGCGCCTGCAGGTTGTCCGGCACCTCGCCCATGCCGGTGGTCGAGGTCACCACCAGCAGCGCCTGCGGGTCCAGGGCCAGCAGCTCCTCGAGGGCGACGCGCGGCAGGTGGCGGGCCTCGATGCCGGCGTCCTGCAGGAACTGCTCGGCATGGCGGGCGACCTCCTCGGCGGTGCCGAAGGCGGAACCGGAAACGATGGCGAGCTGGAGCATGGCGGCCCTCCCGGGCGTTCTGACAAGGCCGGGCATTATGCCCGATCGCCGCATGGCGGCGCCCGTACCGGCATCGCAAGCGGACGGCGCCGGCCTGGGGGCCTGAGGCGAGCAAAACCTTCCACACAGTTATACAACAAGCAATCGCGCGTACAACATCACATCACCCCACGAGGAGAGCAGAGCCCGAGAAACTGCGGTTCAGGAGGCTTTCCGCCGCCTCCGCGCGGTCACGACCCTAGCCCACACATCTCGCAGGGTTGTACAGACCGATTCGCTGGTATAACTTTGTGCCTGGTTCAGCCGGTACTCCGTCCCGCACTTGTCAGGTACCCGGCGGCTGTGCCGCTGAACCACCCTTTTGCGCGAGGCATGCATGAGCCAGTCACCCGCCCCCATCCTGATCACCGGCGCCAGCCAGCGAGTCGGGCTGCACTGCGCCCTGCGCCTGCTCGACGATGGCCAGCCGCTGATCGTCAGCTACCGCAGCGAGCGGCCGGCGCTGGACGAGCTGCGCCGACGCGGGGCGCTGACCCTGCCGGCCGACTTCTCCAGCGAGCCCGGCATCCTCGCCTTCATCGATCTGCTGCAGCGGCACACCGACCGCCTGCGCGCCATCGTGCACAACGCCTCGGACTGGCTGCGCGAGGAGCCGGGCCACGAGGCAGAGGCCTTCGCGCGCATGGTCAGCGTGCACATGCTGGCGCCCTACCTGATCAACCTGCGCTGCCGCGCCCTGCTCGAACGCAGCGAGACGGCCGACATCGTGCACATCACCGACGACGTCGCCCGCCGCGGCAGCGCCAACCGGGTCGCCTACTGCGCCAGCAAGGCCGGCCTGGAGAACCTGACCCTGTCGTTCGCCGCGCAGTTCGCCCCGCGGATCAAGGTCAACGCCATCGCCCCGGCGCTGGTGATGTTCAACGACCACGACGACGCGAGCTACCGCGAGAAAACCCTGGCCAAGTCGGCCCTCGGCATCGAGCCGGGGCCGGAGGTCATCTACCAGAGCCTGCGCTATCTTCTGGACAACCCCTACGTCACCGGCACCAGCCTGTGCGTCAACGGCGGCCGCCACCTGAAATGAGCCCGGGCCGCCACGAGGAATCGAACATGAGCGATCAACTGTCGCAACTCACCCAGCACTACCATGAGATTCTCGTCGGCCTCGGCGAGAACCCCGAGCGCGAAGGCCTGCGCGACACGCCCAAGCGCGCCGCCAAGGCCATGCAGTACCTGTGCCGCGGTTACGAGCAGTCGCTCGAGGAGATCGTCAACGGCGCGCTGTTCGCCTCCGACAACGACGAGATGGTGATCGTCCGCGACATCGAGCTGTACTCGCTGTGCGAACACCACCTGCTGCCGTTCATCGGCAAGGCCCACGTCGCCTACATCCCCACCGGCAAGGTGCTCGGCCTGTCCAAGGTGGCGCGCATCGTCGACATGTTCGCCCGCCGCCTGCAGATCCAGGAGAACCTCACCCGGCAGATCGCCGAGGCGGTCCAGCAGGTGACCAACGCCGCCGGCGTGGCCGTGGTGATCGAGGCCCAGCACATGTGCATGATGATGCGCGGGGTGGAGAAGCAGAACTCGGTGATGTCCTCCTCGGTGATGCTCGGCGCCTTCCGCCAGTCGACCAACACCCGCCAGGAATTCCTCCAGCTGATCGGACGGAGCAAGTAGATGCCTCGACTGGAACCCGGCATGGCGCGCATCCGCGTCAAGGACCTGCGCCTGCGCACCTTCATCGGCATCAAGGAGGAGGAGATCCTCAACAAGCAGGACGTGCTGATCAACCTGACCATCCTCTACCCGGCCCGCGACGCCGTGCAGGGCAACGACATCGACCAGGCGCTGAACTACCGCACCATCACCAAGGCGATCATCCGCCACGTCGAGGAGAACCGCTTCGCCCTGCTCGAGCGGCTGACCCAGGAGATCCTCGACCTGGTCATGGCTCACCCGGCGGTGCGCTACGCCGAGGTCGAGGTGGACAAGCCGCATGCCCTGCGCTTCGCCGAGTCGGTGTCGATCACCCTCGCCGGCCATCGCTGAATGCCCGCGGCCGCCCGGCATTGTCCGCCGCGGCCACGGCTCTTATGATCGACCTCCCCCACCGACCGCGCGAGAAGCCGCCATGACCGAACAACAGCGCCTCGAACTGGAAGCCGCCGCCTTCCGCCGCCTGCTCCGGCACCTGGGCGAGCGCAGCGACGTGCAGAACATCGAGCTGATGAACCTGGCCGGCTTCTGCCGCAACTGCCTGGGCAAGTGGTACAAGGCCGCCGCCGACGAGCGCGGCATCGAGCTGTCCGCCGAGGACGCACGCGACGCCATCTACGGCATGCCCTACGCCGAGTGGAAGGCCCGGTACCAGCAAGAGGCCACGCCGCAGCAGCTGGCCGCCTTCGAACAAGCGAGCAAGAAATGACCGCACTGAACGACTTCCGCGCCGCCCTGCGCCGCGACGACCATCCCTTCGCCGACACCCTGGCGTTCATCGCCGCGCACTACGACTATCAGCCGCAGGCCTTCGTCAACGGCAGCACCGCAAGCGCCGCCGGGCAGAACGAGGGCTCCTGCAAGCTGCTCGGCCTCGCCCTGCTCGAGGGCCTGAGCGACGAGGAGACCCTGCTGGCCTTCGGCGAGCACTACCGCAGCGTGCTGGCCACCCCCGAGGGCAGCGACCACGCCAACATCCGCGCCCTGCAGGCCTCGGGCCTTTCCGGCGTGCGCTTCGCCGAGCTGCCGCTCAAGCGCAAGGCCTGATCAGGGCCGGTGCGCATAGCGCACCCTACGCTGCCCAGCGCCGTAGGGTGCGCCGCGCGCACTGCAGCCTGCCTCGCAATGCGCACCTGTCGCTAGGTGCCCTCCCCCGCGTGCTAAGGTTGGCGCCGTGTTCCCCACGGAGTGCCCCATGCCTATCCAGACCCTCTCCGGCCCCGGCTACCTCGCCGCCGGCCTGCGCCTGATCCTCAGCCCCGGCCTGCGCCGCTTCGTCCTGCTGCCGCTGACCGTCAACCTGCTGCTGTTCGTCGCCCTGATCGTGCTGGCGGTGCAGCAGTTCGGCTTCTGGGTCGAGGCGCTGATGCCGACCCTGCCGCAGTGGCTGGCCTTCCTCGAATACCTGTTGTGGCCGCTGTTCGTGGCGCTGGTGCTGCTGATCCTGTTCTTCGGCTTCACCCTGCTGGCCAACCTGATCGCCGCACCGTTCAACGGCTTCCTCGCCGAGAAGGTCGAGGCGGTGGTGCGCGGCCGCGACGTCGCGCCGCCGTTCAGCTGGGGCGAGCTGCTGGCGATGATCCCGCGCACCCTCGGCCGCGAGCTGCGCAAGCTGGCCTACCTGCTGCCGCGGGCGCTGGCGCTGCTGGTGCTGTCGCTGATTCCGGGGCTGAACCTGCTCGCCGCGCCGCTGTGGCTGCTGTTCGGCGTGTGGATGATGGCGGTGCAGTACATCGACTACCCGGCGGACAACCACAAGATGGGCTGGGACGACATGCTCGCCTGGCTGCGCGCCAAGCGCTGGCAGAGCCTGGGCTTCGGTGCCGCCACCTACGCGGCGCTGCTGGTGCCGGGGCTGAACATCCTGCTGATGCCGGCGGCGGTGGCCGGGGCGACGGTGTTCTGGGTGCGCGAGGACGGCGCCTCACGACTGGTCGTCGCCAGCCGCTGAGACGATGGGGATGCCGCGCCCTGCGGGGCGCCGTATCACGGGCGGGGCGTCAGGCCGCCACGCCGGCCAGCGCCTTCTCGATCGCCTGGATCACCTGCGGATCCTCGGGGGCGATGCGCGGCGAGAAGCGCTCCAGCACGCGGCCGTCCGGGCCGACCAGGAATTTCTCGAAGTTCCAGGTGATGTCGCCGGGGAACTCCGCGCCCTCGCCGGCCAGCAGCAGGTACAGCGGATGACGGCCGGGACCGTTGACCTCGATCCTGGCGCTCATCGGGAAGCTGACGCCGTAGTTCAGCGTGCAGAACTCGCGGATCTGCGCCTCGCTGCCCGGCTCCTGGCCGGCGAACTGGTTGCACGGCAGGCCGAGCACGCTGAAGCCGCGCTCGCGGTATTGCTGGTGGAGATGCTCCAGGCCGGCGTACTGCGGGGTCAGACCACACTTCGAGGCGACGTTGACCACCAGCACCACCTTGCCCTTGAGCGGGGCCAGCGGCAGGTCGCCGCCGTCCAGGGCCTTGAGGGTCAGATCGTGGAAAAGGCTCATCACATAGCTCCATGCCAATCATCGGGCCATCAAAAAGGCGCTATCGCGAGCCGCAACAGCGCCTTCCTGGATTCAGCTTAGCAGCAGATCGGCTGCCGCCTGCCGAGCGGTTCTCAGTGGTGATGACCGCCTTCGCCGTGAATGTGACCGTGGGCGATTTCCTCGGGCTGGGCGTCGCGCACCTCGACCACCTTGACCTTGAAGTTCAGGCGCTGGCCGGCCAGCGGGTGGTTGCCGTCGACGGTGACATCGTCGCCTTCGATGTCGCGGATGGTGACGATCTGCATGCCGCCGTTCGGCGCGGAGGCGTGGAACTGCATGCCGACTTCCAGCTCGTCGACGCCTTCGAACATGGCGCGGTTGAGCACGGCCACCAGCTCGACGCTGTAGTCGCCGTAGGCGTCTTCCGGCTCGATGGTCACTTCCAGCTCGTCGCCGGCCTGCTTGCCCTCGAGGGCCTTCTCCAGACCGACGATGATGTTGCCGGCGCCATGCAGGTAGACCAGCGGCGCGCCGCCGACGGAACTGTCGATGACTTCACCGCCTTCGTTGGTCAGGGTGTAGTCGATGGATACCGCCTTGTTGGCCGCGATCTGCATGGTTGGAAACCTTTGCGAATGGAGTATGAACGCTGATTTTACGTCGCCCGGGGGCTGAAAGCGACCCGCCGCTGGACAGATGGCCAGCCTCGGCATGGATGGCTCCGATTGTCCGGCAATGGCCGCCAACGCCAGCGATCCTGCGCCAGAGCCCGGCACTGGGCTATCATCCAGCGCCCCGCCATCCCTGGAAGCCCGCCATGCTCCGACTCCTGCCCGCGCCGCTGCGCGGCCTCCTCTCCGGCCTGCTGCTGGTGCTCAACACCCTGCTGTGGTGCTGGCCGCTGCTGGCCCTGGCGCTGCTCAAGCTGCTGCCGCTGCCCGCCAGCCGGGCATGGAGCCGGCGCCTGATGGGGCACGTCGCCGAGTGCTGGGCCGACGGCAACCGGGCCTGGATGGAGCTGCTCGGCGACATCCGCTGGCAGGTCGAGGGCCTCGAGGACGTGCGGGTGCGCGGCTCCTGCCTGGTGATCTGCAACCACCAGAGCTGGGTGGACATCTTCGTCCTGCAGCGCCATCTCAACCGCCGCCTGCCGCTGCTGCGCTTCTTCCTCAAGCAGGAGCTGATCTGGATTCCGCTGTTCGGCCTGTGCTGCTGGGCGCTGGACTTCCCGTTCATGAAGCGCCACTCCAGGGCCTATCTGGAGCGCCACCCCGAGCAGCGCGGCGCCGACCTGGCGACCACGCGCCAGGCCTGCGCGCGCCTGCGCGGCATTCCGGTGGCGCTGTTCAACTTCCTCGAAGGCACGCGCTTCACCGAGGCCAAGCACGAGCAGCAGCAATCGCCCTACCGCCACCTGCTCAGGCCGCGCGCCGGCGGCATCGCCCTGGCCATCGACGCCATGGGCGAGCAGCTCGGGGCACTGGTCGACGTGACCATCCACTACCCGGACGGCCGGCCGCGCTTTCGCGACCTGCTGTGCGGACGCCTGCAGCGGGTGGTGGTGCATTTCGCGGAGCGTGAGATTCCCGCGCAGTTCCTCGGCCGCAGCTACGCCGAGGACGAGACCTACCGCCTGCAGTTCCAGCAGTGGGTCAACGGGCTGTGGAGCGACAAGGACGCCCGTCTGGAGCGCCTGCAGCAGCAGTGGCCACCGCGCGGGCCGGGGCTCGCGCGCGGCCGGGCCAGGGTCAGCGGCTGACCTGGGCCCAGGAGGCGTCCACCGCGCTCTTCTGCTTGGCGCTCAGCGCCTCCAGGTAGTAGAAGCTGCGGCGCTGGTCGCCGGTGACCACCAGCTCCAGGCGCTCGCCGGCCAGCCTGGTCATCGCCGGCGCGTCGATGCGGGTCACCGGGTAGAACAGGGTGTCGCGGGCGTTGAGGGTGTTGGCCTCGGCGCTGGCCAGGTAGTCGATGAAGCGGTGCGCCGCGGCGACGTTGCCGGCGTTGCGCGGAATCGCCATGGTATCGATGAACATCAGCGCCCCCTCGCGCGGCATGACGAAGCGCAGCGGCGCGCCGGCGTCGGCCGCCTTGAGCACGTGGCCGCTCCAGGCCATGGCCATGCACAGCTTGCCGCTGGCCAGTTGCTCGACGTAGGAGTTGTTGCCGAAGCTGGCGGCCTTGCCGCGCAGCGCCGCCAGCTCCGCGCCGGCCTGCTGGATCTGCCGCGGACCGCTGCGGCCCAGGGCGCGGCCCTTGTAGTTGAGCAGCAGCGACAGGGTTTCCTCGCGCGCATCGAGCATGCCGATGCCGCACTGCTTCAGGCGATCGCTGTTCTGCGCATCGAACAGCAGGCCCCAGGTGTCCTCGGGCATGGCACCCAGGGTGTCGACCACCTTGGAGACGTTCAGCGCCAGGCCGACGGTGCCCCACAGGTAGGGCACGGCGTGGCGGGACTTGCCGTCGAAGCCGCTGAGCATGGCCAGCAGGTCGGGATCGACCTCCTTCAGGTTGGGCAGCCTGGTCGGATCCAGCGGCTGCAGGCGCTGCGCGTCGATCAGCGCCGGCAGGTGGAAGTGCGCCGGGAACACCACGTCGTAGCTCTGGCCGCCATCGTTCAGCACGTCCTCGGCCGAAGCGGCGGTGGAGTACTCCACCTTGATCCCGCTCTGCTTCTCGAACGCCTCGATCACGCTGGGGGCCAGGCGCCCTTCCCAGCCATGCACCCTGAGCACCTCCTGCGCCTGCACCAGACCCGCCCCCAGGCCGAGGCTCACGGTCAACAGCATCCGCTTCAACATCCCCACACTCCTTATAGTTATGAGCGGACCGCGCCCCCATGACAGCGGCTCCGCGTCGGGGGGATTTAAACGGGCCATACGACCTTTGTCGCGAGGCTCTACGCCAAAGGTGACCCGCATCACACTTCAGGAGAGGAACTGGCTCAGCGCAGCGCGCAGCTTGCCCGGCTTGACCGGCTTGTTGAGCAGCGGGATGCCCTGCTCGTGCAGCTGGCGGCGGCACTGTTCGCTGCGCTCGGCGGTGATCATCACCGCCGGCAGCAGCCGCGCCGTCTCCGTGCGCAGGCTGGCGATCAGTTCGCAGCCGTTGGCACCCTGATCGAGGTGGTAGTCCACCAGCAGCAGCTCGGCATCCCAGCCCTGCAGCTGCGCGCGCGCCTCCGCCAGGCCGCCGGCCAGGCGCACCTCGCAGCCCCACTGGGCAAGCAGCGCCTGCATGCTCTGCTGGATGTCCGGCTCGTTGTCGACCACCAGCACGCGGCGCCCCGGCAGCGGATCGCCGAGGCTCTCCTGCGGGCGCGCCAGCGGTGCCGGCGCCACGTAGTCGGCCAGCGGCACCTCGATGCTGAACAGCGAGCCGCGCCCCGGCTGCGAGCGCACGGCGATGCGGTAGTCGAGCATGCGTGCGATGCGCTCGACGATGGCCAGGCCCAGGCCGACGCCCTTGCGCTCGGCGGCGCGGCCGGCATCGAGCTGGTTGAACTCGAGGAAGATCTCCTCGAGCTTGTCGGCCGGGATGCCGCGGCCGGTGTCGGCGACCTGGATCAGCAGGTGCGCGCCGCGCCGGCGGCAGCCGAGCAGCACGCGACCCTGGCCGGTGTAGCGGCAGGCATTGCTGAGGAAGTTGCGCAGGATGCGGGTGAGCAGGCGGAAGTCGGTGCGCACCGCCAGCCGCGGGATGCGCACGCGCAGGCCCAGGCCGGCGGCCTCCGCCACCGGCTGGAATTCCGAGGCCAGCGGCGCCAGCAGCTCGTCGAGACGGTACACGGCGAGGTCCGGACGGATCGCCCGGCTGTCCAGACGGGCGATGTCGAGCAGGTCGGCGAGCAGGTCCTCGGCGCCCTCCAGGGCCTGGTGGGTGCGCTCCACCAGGTTGGCCTCGCTGTCCGGCAGGCGCCGCTCGCGCAGGGTGGCGATCAAGAGGCGCGCGGCGTTGAGCGGCTGCAGCAGGTCGTGGCTGGCCGCCGCCAGGTACTTGTCCTTGCTCTGGTTGGCCGCCTCGGCGGCGTCGCGCGCCTCGCGCAGCTCGCACTGGATGCGCTCGCGCTCGCGGATCTCCTGCTGCAGGTGGCGGTTGGCCTCGAGCAGCTCGGCGGTGCGCGCGGCGACGCGCTGCTCCAGCTCGACGTTGAGCTGCTGCTGGCGCAGCTGGGCCTGCTTGCGCTCGGTGATGTCGGCGACGAAGCCCTCGACCAGCCCTTCCGCATCGGGCTTGAGCAGCAGGTTCATCAGCACGTCGATATGGCTGCCGTCGCGCCGGCGCAAGCGGGTTTCGTAGCCGAACAGGCCCTTGCCCTCGCGCAGTACCGCGCCGATGCGCGCCAGCTCGGCGGCGCCGCCGACGAACAGCTGCTCGGCCAGGTCGCGCTGCGACCACAGCACCTGCTGCGGATCGTCGTAGCCGAGCATGTGCGCCAGCGCCGGGTTGGCGGCGCGGATGCCGTCGTGCAGGCTGGCCTGGAAGATGCCGTGCACGGCGTGCTCGAACAGCCACTTGTAGCGGTTGCGCTCGCGCTCCAGCTCGTCGAGGCGCGCCGACAGCTCCGGGTAGTAGCTCTTGCGCGCCGAGTGGCTGCCGAGGCCGAGCAGGTCGGCGACGTTGGGCCGCGCGTCAGAGGGCTTCGCCATACACCACCTCGACGTCGCGCTGGGTCGACTGCCTGGGGTTGGTCAGGATGCACGGGTCGCGCATGGCGTGGCGCGACAGGAAGGGGATGTCCGAGCTGCCGACGCCGTGGCGGCGCAGGGTCTCCTCGAAACCGACCGCCTGCTTGAAGGCGATCAGGTGCTCGACCAGCCGCGCGCGCACCTGCGGTGGGGTCAGCCCGCGGCAGTCGATGCCGAGGGTCTCGGCGACCAGGCGGAAGCGCTCAGGCGCGGCATCGAAGTTGAACGCCACCACGTGCTCGACCAGCGCCGCGTTGCACAGGCCGTGCGGCAGGTCGAGGAAACCGCCGAGGCTGTGGCTCATGGCGTGCACCGCGCCGAGGATGGCATTGGAGAAGGCCAGGCCGGCCTGCATGCTGCCGAGCATGATCTTCTCGCGCAGGGCGATATCGTTGGGATCGGCGATCATCGCCACCAGGTTGCCGCCGATCAGCCGCATGGCCTCCAGCGCGTGGGGGTCGGTGAGCGGGCCGGCGCCGGTGGAGACGAACGCCTCGATGGCGTGCACCAGGGCGTCGATGCCGGTGCAGGCGGAGAGGAACGGATCCATGCTCAGCGTGGTTTCCGGGTCGATCAGCGACACGTCGGGCACCACCGCCTTGCTGACGATGGAGAACTTCATCCGCTCGACCTGGTTGGAGATGATCACGAACTGCGACACGTCGGCCGAGGTGCCGGCGGTGGTCGGGATCAGGATCAGCGGCGGGCTGGGCACACGGATGGTGTCGACGCCCTCGAACTCGAGGATGCTGCGCCCGTGCGCGGCGACGATGCCGATGGCCTTGGCGCAGTCCATCGGGCTGCCGCCGCCCACCGCGACTATCACGTCGCAGCCGCTGGCGCGGTACAGCTCGGCGCCGGCCATCACCTCCTCCACCCGCGGGTTGGGCGACACGCCGGTGAACAGCACGTGGGCGATGCCCTGCTGGTCGAGACTGGCCTGCACGTCGGTGACCCAGCCGGCCGCCAGCACGCCGGGGTCGGACACCACCAGCACCTTGCGGGCGCCGAAGGTCGCGGCGTAGTTGCCGACCGAATGGCGGGAACCGGCGCCGAAGATGATTTCCGGGCTGACGAACTTGCGGAGCGGCGAGAGGGACATGCAGGAACCTGACGGCATCGTTGTTGTTATGGAATGTTTCAAGGCGACAGCCTACTGCATTGCTCGGTCTTTGCAATCAACCGATGGCAATCCGCCCGCCGTGCGGTCGCCATCCGGCTTCAGCCGAGCAGGCGGCAATAGAACTGCCATTCGCGCTCGAGGGCATCGGCGAGATGGGCGGCCTGGCGGAAGCCGTGGCGCTCGTCCGGGTACAGGCGGTACTCGACCGCCACGCCGCCGGCCTGCAGCGCGGCGACCATCGCCTCGGTCTGCTGCGGCACCACCACGGCGTCCAGCCCGCCCTGGAAGAAGATCAGCGGCGCACGGATGTTCCCGGCATGGTTGAGCGGGGTGCGCGCCGCGTAGCGTTCGGCGTCGCGCACGGGATCGCCGATCAGCCAGTCCAGGTAGTCGCCCTCGAACTTGTGGGTGGCGCGGCGCAGGGCCAGCGGGTCGCTGACCCCGTACAGGCTGGCGCCGCCGCGGAACACGTCGTGGAAGGCCAGCGCGCACAGCGCGGTGTAGCCGCCGGCGCTGGCGCCGCGGATGAAGGCGCGCGCCGGGTCGATCAGCCCCTGCGCGCCGAGGTGGCGCACCAGCGCCACGGCGTCCGCCACCTCGATATCGCCCCATGCCCCCGTGAGGCGCAGCCGGCAGGCACGGCCGAAGCCGCTGGAGCCGCGGTAGTTGAGGTCGGCGACGGCGAAGCCGCGCTGGGTCCAGAACTGGATGCGCGGGTCGAACACCGGGTAGCAGGCCGAGGTCGGCCCGCCATGCAGGAACAGCACCAGCGGCGGCCGCTCGCCGGCCGGCACGCGGCAGGCGGCGTTGCGCGGCGCATGGAAGAACGCCCGGGCGCTCTCACCGTCGCCCGTGGCGAAGCGGATCGCCTGCGGGCGCGACAGCTCGGTCTCGACCAGCGGCTGCTCGCCGCCGGCGAGGATCTCGATCGCGCCCGAGTCGCGGGCGATGGCCAGCAGCGCCGGCAGCCGGTCCGGCGCGGCGGCGATGCAGTAGAAGTGCCGCGCGTCGGCGGCGAGCTGGCGGAAGCGCGAGAACTCCGCCGCCAGGCGGCGCTCGCGGCCGGCCGCGTCGCGCTCGACCAGCAGGCCCCAGCCCTCCTCCAGGCGCGCCAGCAGCCAGCCGCCGCCGGCCAGCGGCAGGTGGCTGACGGTGCCCAGCTGCCAGGGCGCCGGGGCGTGGTCGGCTTCCGCCATGGGCCGCGGTTCGCTCCAGCCCTTGCTGCCGCTGGAGCCGCTGGTGCGCATGGCGCACCCTACCGGCACGACGCCACGCTCGCAGGGTGCGCCATGCGCACCACCTGTCCCGACAGGCTGCCAGCGCCCGCCATACTCGTGCCACGGCCGCCACCAGCCGTCGCGGTCGCTCAGGCAGGTCAGGCTGCCGTCGGCGGCGAAGCACGGCTGCTGCAGCGACTGATCGTCCGCGTCGCCGGCCAGCACCTCGCGCGCGCCGAGCGAGCCGTCGGCGTGCAGCGCCATCCGGCACAGGCGGGTCGCCGTCCATGGCAGCTCGGGGCGGTCCCACTCGATCCAGGCCAGCCAGCGGCCATCGGCGGACAGCCGCGGCGCGCAATAGAAGTCGGCGCCCTCGGCCAGCACGCGGCGCGCGCCGTCGTGCAGCGCCAGGCTGACCAGGCGGTGCACCACGGCGTCGCCCTCGCGGCGCTCCTCCACTGCCAGCACCGCCTGCCAGGCCGGTGCATGCTGCAGGTCGCCGTAGCGGCAGTCGGGATTGGCGGTCACCCCGTGCAGCTCGCCGGGGCTGCCGTCGGCACCGACGCTCAGCCACCAGAGCTGCTGGTCGGCCTCGCCGACCAGCGCCACGCCGGCGCCGGTCAGGCAGAAGGCGCCGCCACCGTACTCGTAGACCCGGCTGCGCACCGAGAAGCCCGGCGGGGTCAGCCGCCGCGCCCGCCCGGCGCGCCACAGCCACAGGCTGCAGGCCGCCTCCGCCGGGTCGAACTGCAGCCACAGCAGGCCGCCGAGGCCGGCGCGCAGCTCGGCGAAGTCGCGGCTGGCCGCGGCG
>NZ_SSTC01000088.1 GCF_004801855.1 Pseudomonas sp. A-1
TGACCGACATCGAGGACGCCTACCTCGGCTGGCGCTCGGGCGACCTGTTCCCGGCGCTCGGCGAGAACGGCGTGGACATTTCCGGCGGCCGGCAGAAGGTGGTGGTCGGCGACGGCTTCCTGATCAACGGCGACTCGCTGAACTTCGGCGACGTCGACCTCGGCGCCGACTACGACCGCGGCGGCGCCTACTACATCGCCGCGCGCAAGGCCTTCGACCAGACCGCGGTGCTGCGCCTGGGCGGCGAGCAGGGTCTGCGCGGCGACCTGATGTGGCTGAAATCCGACAACCGCGCCCAGGCCGAGACCGAGCTGGCCATCGCCACCCTCGAGCACGTCGGCGCACCGGGCACCCTGGGCCTGACGTACATCCGCGGCCTGGACGTCAACGAGCGCTACGCCAGCCCGGCGCAGCTCGAGCGCGACGGCATGGACACCGTCAGCCTGCGCGGCGCGGGCGGGCTGGGCGTGGAGAACCTCAACCTGGCCTTCGAGTACGCCAGCCAGGACAAGGACAGCGGCACCGAGAACGCCTGGTACCTGGAAGGCAGCTGGACCTTCGCCGGCCTGCCGTGGTCGCCGACCGCCACCTACCGCTACAGCCGCTTCTCGGAGACCTTCGATCCGCTGTTCTACGGTTTCAACCGCGGCTACGGCACCTGGTTCCAGGGCGAGGTGGCGGCCAACTACGCCGGCCCGTTCAACAGCAACACCCGGGTCCACCACGTCGGCCTCAAGGCGGCGCCGCTGGAGAAGGTCACCGTCGGCGCGCTGTACTTCGACTTCGACACCCTCGACACCGACCTCGGCAACCTGGGCGGCCGCGAGCTGGACCTGTACGCCGAGTGGATGGTCAACGACCACCTGATGATCAGTCCGGTGGTCGGCTTCTACCAGCCCGAGCGCAGCGCCGCCGAGGGCGGCACCCAGCTCGGCGGCGACGACACCAATGTGTACAGCCAGCTGATGTTCGTCACCTTCTTCTGATCCCGTGTCACCCTCCGGCCGGCCCGACCCGCGGCAACGGGCGGGCCGGCCTTTTTCTTTTCCGGCCCGGCGCGGTTACCCTGCCTCTTTCACTGCGGGAGATTCACATGCTCGACGTACTGATTGCCGGCGCCTCGCGGGGCATCGGCCTGGGTCTGGTGCGCGCCTGGCTGCACGGCGGCGCGCGGGTGTTCGCGGTGGCGCGTGATCCGGCCGCCTCGGCGGGGCTGAACGAGCTGGCCGGCCAGTTCGGCGCGCGGCTGCAGACCATCGCCTGCGACCTCAACGACCCGCAGGCGCCGGCCCTGGTCCTCGCCGCCCTCGGCGATGCGCGGTTGGACCGCGTGCTGCTCAACGCCGGCGTCTACGGCCCGGCGGCGCAGGACGTCGCCACGGCGAGCGAGGCCGAGATCGGCCAGCTGTTCGTCAGCAACGCCGTCGCCCCGCTGCGCCTGGCGCGCGCCCTGCGCCCGCGGCTCAAGCCGGATGCGGTGCTGGCGGCGACCAGCTCGGTGATGGCCAGCCTGCAGCTCAGCCCCGGCGCCGACATGCCGCTGTACGCGGCGAGCAAGGCGGCGCTCAACAGCCTGCTGCTCAGCTGGGCCGCGCAGCTGGGCGATGCGCGCGACTTCGCCCTGCTGGCGCTGCACCCCGGCTGGGTGCAGACCGACATGGGCGGCGCCGGCGCGCCGCTGACGGTGGAAGAGAGCGTGGCCGGGCTGGTGGCGGTGGTCGAGGCGGCCGCCGGCACGCGCGACTGCCGCTTCGTCGACCACCAGGGCGAGACGCTGCCCTGGTAGTTGCTGATGCGCCTGCGGACGTGGCCGGCATACAGGGGCAACACTCCATGCTGCTGGCCACCAACCTGCCGTTCGGCGGGATCAAGCCGTCGAACATCGGTCGCGAGTTCAGCCACGGCGCGGTGGAGGCGTTCATCGAGCTGAAGTCGGCGTCCATCGCCGATTGATGGACGCGTGGCTAGGGGCTGCGCAGACGGGGGAACTATTGGTGCTGGCTGGCGTGTGCGGGTTTCGTGCAAGTACCAGCTGCCGAGGCTTCTAATCGTCGACGTCCCTGTGTTGTTCTTCTTGGCTGCCGCCGCACCCGCAACGGATGCGGCGGCAGAATGCTCAGAACATGGTGGCCATGATCAGTTGGGCGTAGACGTTGGTATCGTCGTTGCCGAGCTGAGTGCCACCGTTGCTGGCGTCCACATCCGGCTTGTAGAAGCCGAGGACCGGCATGACGAACAGATGCTCGCTGACGCCCCATTCGGCGTACAGGTTCAGCTCTTGGCCGCTCAGGTTGAGGCGATTGTCGGTTTCCAGGGTATCGAAATCGTAGAGCAGCGCGCCGACGCTGAGGCCTTCCATCGGCGAAGCCTTGATGCCGACATGGTGGACCTGGGTGTTGTTGTTGAATGGGCCCGCATAGTTGGATGCCACTTCGCCCTGGAACCAAGTGCCCAGTGCGCGGCCGTTGCCATAGAACAGCGGATCGTAGTCCGCCGAGAAGCGGCTGTAGCGATAGTTGACGCTCGGCGACCACGGCAGATCGGCGAAGGTCCAGCCCGCCTCCAGATACCAGGCATTTTCGTCGTCGCCATTACGGTCCTGGTGGGCGTATTCGCCGGCGAGGAACATGTTGTCCACCCCGGCATTGCCCTGGCCGCGCAGACTGTAGGTTCTGATGCCCTTGCGACCGATGAAGTCGAACTCCTCGTCGGTATCCAGAACGTCCAGGTAGGTCAGTCCCACCGTGCCCTTGTCGCTCACCTGCTCAAGGGTAGCTACGGCCATTTCGGCCTTGCCTTGGGCACGGTTGTTGGACTTGAGCCACATCAGGTCGCTGCGCAATCCCGTGTCTCCGCCCAAACGCAGCACGGCGGTCTGGTCGAAGGCCTTGCGGCCGGTCAGGTAGTAGGCACCGCCACGATCCAGCATTCCATCGGCAATTTCGTCGCCAAAGTTGAGTGCGTCGCCAGACACCAGGAAGCCGTCGCCGATGACGATGTTCTGCCGACCGAGGGAGATGTCCACGCCGTTTTCGCCCAGCGCCGAGAAACGCTGGCCGGAGCGCCAGCCGAGATAGGCGTCCTCGATCTTTGTGGTGCGTTCGCTACCGTTACTCCAGCCGGCAGCGTCGCCGTCGCCGAAGGTGCCAGAACTCACCCAGTTGAACTTGCCATAGAGCTGATCGCCGGCTGCGGAAAGCCCCTGGCTGCCGCTCAATCCATACTTGAGGTAAGCCTCCTGCCAAGAGGTAGAGCCTTCCTCCAAGGTGCCGGACTGAGCGTAGCTTTCGGCACTGTGGAATACGCCGAAGACAGCTTCCAGATCGGCACTGAGCTGGCTGTCACCCTGGGCGTAGAGTTCGTGTGCCCAGGTCAAGGGGGCGCTGGCCAGAAGGCTGGACATGGTGGCGACGCGGATGGCCCGCGCCAGGTGGCGAGTACGTGGCTTGCTCATGAAGGCTTCCCCTTTGTGCACTATCGGTCGGGCTACGGCCGAATGCTTTCTTGTGTTCGGTGGAGAAGAACGCGGTGATCGCTGCCCGCGGCTACAGGGAGCCATTGGTTATGCTGGTCATGCCTTGTTCTTCTCGCCACCCTTCAAAACCGTGGCGACAGTCGACCTGAAGTCAGGCCGCCTGAAGTGGGTCAAGGATGGAGGAAACACCAGGGGATTTTTTTTTCGAGCCGGCCATTTTGCTTGAACGAGTGCGCCACCTCGGCAAGGTGGCCGGCCCAAGGGTCAGTGGGTGTTATTACTGCCGAGCTTCTGCTGGCGATAGAGGCGGGGTGAGATGCCGTACTTCTGCTTGAAGGTACGAGAGAAGTGGCTCAGATCGCAGAAGCCGGCCCGCTCGGCGATTAGCGAGATCGGCCGACCATCACGACTTTCCGCCAAGCTGAGGGCGCATCGCTCCAGCCGGCGATCGAGAACGTAGCGGCTGATGTTCATGCCGGCTTGTGCGAACAGGCGGTAGAGAGTGCGCTCGGAAACATGGATCTCGCGTGCGACTGCGGCTGCGGAAATGCTCCCCTGATCGAGGATGCTGTCGATGAAGGTCATCGCCTTGTTCAGCAGGTGCTGGTTCTGCGCTGAGACATCCCGCAAGTCGGTGGTGCAGGCGACCGGCTTGAGCAGCGCCGCCAATGCCTCGAGAAAGGCGTGCTGTTCCTCGCGGTCTGCCTCCTCCAGAGATAAGGTGGAGGCAGCCAATAGTGTAATCATCCGATTGATCTTGAGGTCAGCTGCGATGCGCTGTCCTGTTTTGATGGTCTTGTGGCGGAATACGTCGTCCACCAGGTAACGCGGCAAGATAATCGACAACTGTTGTGAAAGGCCGTGATAGTAGAAATCACTCGGCTGGCCAGCATCCAGCAGAACCATATCGCCCGGCGCAAGATCGGCATCTTCGCTGTTCTGACACATTCTGGCATGACCGCGCTGCTGCATGACCAGATAGAAAAAGTCCTGGTCGTCACTGTGGATATCTTTACGCTTGCGATAGATGTGCTCGCAGTTGGTGGTGATGTAGGAGGTCGAGCGCGAGCCGGGCGCAGTGACCGGAACCACCTTGCCAATGAAGCTATGACGGTCGAAGGCGCTTGATCTCACTGGATGGAAAGTGCCACACGATGTGCTCAGGGCGTTGGCCCAGACGTCGAAGTCGTCGGCCTGGCAGCGATTCTGGGAGGTGGCAGGATCTTGTTTGCGCATTGTGTCGCTCCGCGTGATTGTCGAGGCCGGGAGACTCCACAACCCGGGTCGTTCCTGAGGCCAGGGCGGGGCAGTTCAGAACCTCGAACATAACACTCACTGTAATGGCTGTGCCAGATCAGTGGTGAGTCTGATCGACAGGCTGCTAACGAGAAGGGCGCCTTGAGGCGCCCTTCGCTAACACTTTGATGGTGTAGAAGTCAGCCCTTAGGCATTTCCGGCTGGAACAAGTCGCGCTTCATAACCAGTTTCACCCACAGGGCTGCAATCACGCTGATGATCAGCAGAACTACGCCGGTGAGCATGTAGACGGTTTGAGTCATCTCCGGCGACGGCGAGTTGTTCAGCGCCACGTAAGCCATACCGGCGATGCCGAGCAGCTGCGGCAGCGGGTAGAACGGTGTGCGGAACGGGCGGGGCAGTTGCGGCTGGCGGCGACGCAGGACGATCACGTCGATGTGGGCGATGATGTAGGCCAGCAGCCAGCTGGTCGAGGCGGCAATCAGCAGGGTTATGATCGAGTCGATGCCCATCAGCAGGAAGGGCAAGGCGATGATGGTCACCATGAACACCAGCGCAACCCAGGGGGTGCCATAGCGCGGGTGCAGGCGCTTGAGCTGCGGGAACGACTGGCCGTTGACTGCCATGCCGTGCAACATGCGCGGCACGCCGGCGAGGACGGTGTTGACGGTGCTGCAGGTGGCGGTCACTGCCATCACGGTCGCGACGATGAGCCCGGCCTTGCCGAAGACCGCGTCGACGTAGTCCAGGTAGGGCAGCGGCGAAGTGGTCAGTGTCTCGACCGACAGGTAGCGGCTGGCGCCCCAGATGAAAAGCAGGAAGATCCCCAGTATCAGGCACAGCGACAGCATCATCGCGCGCGGCACGTTGCGCTCGGGGTTGCGCACTTCACGGATCAACGGGCAGATGAACTCGACACCGACCAGCAGCCACATGGCCAGTGCCACCAGGCTGAGGAAGCTGCCGTCGAGGATGCCATCCCAGTTCCACTGCACCGCACCGGCCAGCTCGGCTGGCGCCGGATTGGCGCTGCCGGTGACGGCGGTCAGGCCGACCAGCAGCAGCGCGACGACCATGCCGAAGGTGAAGACGTTCTGCAGACTGGCGAACACGTCTGTGCCGAAGAAGTTGAGTACTGCCAGCACGATGAGGATGCCTAACGGCACCAGCATCTCCGGAACCATTCCCGGGAACAGCTGGCCGATCACCGCATCGACCAGCAGCAACTCGGCGGACAGGCCGAACATCGCCACCACCACATAGCCGGCGTATACCGCGACGATGGCCGGGAAATTACCGAGCGCGGCCTCGGTGTAGCTGCCGAGGGTTCCTTCGGAGCGGGGGAACATCAGCGATAGCTCGGCGAAGGTCATCGCGTTGCACTGGGCCAGGATGAAGGCCACCACGGCGGCGGCCAGGAAGCCGGCGCCACCGAAGCCGACGCCCTGCAGGGCACTGACCATGCTGCCCTGCACCACCACCACGCCGATGCAGATGGCGATCATGGTGGCGAAGCCCAGGCTGCGCTTGAGTGGCTGATTGCTGGATGTTTCTTCTGGAAGGCTATCGTGCGTGGCACTCGTGTTGTTCTTGTTCATGGGTGCATCTCGTCCGAGTGTGAAAAAGCGGCGCTGCGGCGCCTGTCATGTCTCGTCGCCCGTGCTGCTGCGGGAGCCGCAGAGGGTGGGGTGCGAGCAAGGTCTCACAATCATTGACCAGTGCCGGGGCGACTGTCTTTTTCCAGCCTGCCGAGCTTTTTGAATATTCCTGCCTCACATCTGCCTCGCATCCCGTTTGGCAGTCTTGGGCAAATAATCTGGCGGGGCTGACCAAGACGCCGTGGTGGCTAGGGTTGCCTAATAGGCTTACGAGGCAAGGCGGCAATCTGGCAGTGCTGGGCTTGCCCGGCGCTGCGTGCCGGCTATAACAAAAAAATCCTTGGGATTGCGTCATGATCAACATCGAACAGCCCACCTACTACACGGCCACCAAGAAATATGAGCTGAGTTTCCCGTCGCTGGAGGCCGACCTCGAAGCGGACGTCGTGGTGATCGGCGGCGGCTTCTCCGGCATCAACACCGCGCTCGAGCTGGCGGAGAAGGGCATCACCAATATAGTCGTGCTTGAAGCCCGCTACCTTGGTTTTGGTGGCAGCAGCCGCAACGGTGGTCAGGTGATGGCCGGCATCGGCCACGATCTGGAAGCGATCAAGGCGGACGTCGGCGAGGACGGCTTGCGCCGCATCTTCGAGATCAGCGATCAGGGCGCGCAGATCATCAAGGCGCGCATCGAGAAGTACGGTATCGACGCTGATTTCCGTCACGGCTACGGCTACATGGGCTTCAACGCCCGTCAGGAGAAGACCCTGCGTGCCTGGGAAAGCGAGTTCAGGAAGCTCGCTCCGCATCAGGAGATCGAGCTGCTCACTGGCTCTGGCCTCAAGCGCCTCATCGGCTCCGATGCCTACAGCTGTGGCCTGTTGCATATGGGCGGCGGTCATGTGCATTCGCTAAACCTCCTGCTCGGCGAGGCCCAGGCGCTGGCCAGCTATGGGGCGAAGATCTTCGAGCACAGCCCGGTGCTGGAGGTCAGCTATGGCGAGCGCATCGAGGTCCGAACCGCCAAGGGCTCGGTCAGGGCCAGCAAGCTGCTATGGGCCTGCGACAGCTTCCTCAACAGGCTGGAGCCGGAGCTGCACAAGACCACCATCAATACCTATGCCTTCCAGCTCATGACCGAGCCGCTGTCGGACGAGCTGATCGAGCGCATCAGCCCGATCCGCGGCGCCTATAGCGATATCCGTCCGGTCATCGACTACTACCGGGTGACCAACGAGAACCGCCTGTTGTTCGGTTCCGCTACCCCATTCATCGAGCACATCCCCGGCGATCTGAAAGCCTGGAATCGCAAACTGATGCTGAAGATCTTCCCTTACCTCAAGGATGTGAAGATCGATCTGGCTTGGGGTGGCCCGATGGCCTGCAGCGCCAACCTGTTCCCGCAGCTCGGCACGCTGTCTGGGCGGCCCAACGCCTTCTTCGTGCAGGGTTACTCGGGCTTCGGCGTCACCCCCAGCCACATCATCTGCAAGGTACTGGCTGAGGGCATGAGCGAGGGCTCGGCCCGCTACGACCTGATCAGCTCGATCCACCATGCAGTGATCCCGGGTAAGGACCAGTTCCGCGCCCTGATGCTGACCGGCGGCAAATGCTGGCACCAGCTGTCCGGCTACTGGACCGGTCGCCGCTGACCCTTCAAGCAACCCGCGTCACGAGGAACCAAAGATGTATCCGATCAAGCAAGGCACCACCATCGCCGAACTGGACGCCTGGGGCACCGTCGCCGATCTCGGCTCGGTGATTCTCGAGGGGGAGGGCAAGGCCTTCGGCAAGATGACCTACGGCGCGCCGACCGATCCGGTCAGCTCGGGCTACTTCGGGGTGACCAGGAGCAAGTTCCGCATGGTCTACCCGTTCAACGAACAGGCCACCGTGGTCAGTGGCGAAGTGACCCTGACCAATGAGGCCACCGGTCAGGCCGCCACGTACAAAGCCGGTGACAGCTGGTTCGTCGCCAAGGGCACCCCGGTGCTCTGGGATGTCGCCAGCGAGGCCTTCGTCAAGCACTATCTCGCTGTGGTCTGATCTGTCATGGGCCGCTCAAGCGGCGGCCCGTCTCCCTTCACTAGAGGAGCACGACAATGGACTCGAGCACCTTCGGCCAGCACTGCCTGAGCGCCTTCGTCCAGGCCGTGCCCGCAAGCTGTGCCGCCTTCTACCGTATCGACTCCACGCTTGAGGCGCGGGACTTCCTGCTGTGGTCCATGCCCGGGCCCATGCACAAGGCCTACCTCGAACACTACCGTCACCTCGACCCCCTGCGCCCAGGCCACTGTGACGTACATGGCGCCAAAGTCATCCCGCTGCGCGAGGGGATGGCCCGGCAGGGCGAGGCGGACAACCGGCTCTATCAGGGCTTCCTGCGTCGCCACGCGGTGATTGACGTGGTGGAAGTGATTGCCCGCGTCGGAGGCCGCCCCGCAGCCGGTATCTCTCTGCTGCGCGATGCAACCCGGGGGCGTTTCGAGGCCGTCGAACTGGATCGGCTGGAGCCGTTGCATGCGCTGATGCAGATGGCCGCCGCCACTCTCCCAGCCACTCCATCGTCTCCTTCGTTCCAGCTCTCCGCCCGCGAACGGCAGATCGCCATGCTGTTGCGCGATGGCGCGAGCAACAAGTTGCTGTCGGAGCGGTTAGGCATAGGTCTGCCGACGGTCAAGACCCACCTGATCAACCTGTTCCGCAAGGTCGGTGCCCGCAACCGGACCGAACTGGTCTCCCTGCTGTTTTTGTAGTCGCTGATCAACCATCCGGTTGATGTTGCGTGTGCTGAAGGTTGCATACGATGGACACGTCCCCAACCTGCACTAGACCTAGAGGAACGTGCCATGAACAACAACAATTCCGAATGGATCCCCGTAGGTGCCCTTGCCGACGGCTTCGCTCCCGAGTCCTTCATTCTGCCCAAGCTGGCCGACCTGTCCGGTCGGAACATGACTCTCTTCTTTGCCAACGGCTGGGAGATCGAGCATCGCTTCGAGTCCGACCGACTGCATTGGCACGCCACCGACGGCCATTCGAGCGGTAGTGCAGAATACCGCGCCACTGCCCTGCGTCCGGGCATCTATCTGGTCGACTTCCTCAAGCGCGAGCAAGGTCAGGATTGGTCGATCAGCGTGGTGCTGGACACCATTAGCCAGTCGTTCACCGCAGTGATCGGCCATCTGCCTGACGAAGCGGAGACTCGCGAAGGCCTTTACTATCGTGGTTTGGCTGGCAAGGAGCTGACCGGTGTGAAGGTCGAGTTCATCCACGGCAGCATCGACAAGCCCTGGCAGGAGGGTGCCTGCCCGCACGCTCCGACCAATGAATTGGTTGGCCTGCGCAATCTGTACCGTTACAGCCCCACTGAGGTCTATGAGCACATCTACCTCAACGAAAACTTCTACACCTGGGTGTGCTACAAGGGCGTCGAACAGGGGCTGTGCGACACCGACCGTTGCCACTACTACAAGATCGCTGATGAGCTGTACCTGTTCGTCTGGCGTGAAAAGATCGTGCCCACCCTCGGTCTGGTTCTGATCGACCTCAAAGCCCACCGCAGCGACGGCAAGATCTATGGCTATTCCGGTGGCAGCTTCGACGAACTGGTTAACTTCCCGGTAGCCTCGCACTGCACCATCCTCAATCGCACCGAAGTGCCCGTATGAGCAAGCGCCGATCCGTTGTCATCACCGGTGCTGGCACCGGTATCGGCGCCGCTTGTGCCAAGCGCCTGGCCGCCGAAAACGCTGATGTGATCCTGATCGGTCGCCGCCGTGAGCCTTTGGAGCAGATAGCCTCAGAGACCGGCGGTTTGGTACTGGTGGGCGATGCCGCCGACAGCGCTGCGTGGGACGGTTTCGTAGAGCAGATCCGCGAGCGTTTTGGCGGTATCGATGCGCTGCTGGCTTGCGCCGGAGGGCTCGGAGTCGGCAGCGCCACTCAGACTAGCGAACAGGCTTGGCAGACGGCCTTGCGCAGTAACCTGGATAGTGCATTCCAGAGTGCCCGCTCTTGCCTGCCGCTGCTGATCGAGCGGCAAGGCAGTATCGTCCTGCTCGGCTCCATTGCTTCATTGGCCGCCGGGCCGGAGGTCTGCGGCTACACCACCGCCAAGCACGCACTGCTTGGTCTAAATCGCTCGCTGGCGCGCGATTATGGCCCGCTCGGTGTGCGAGTGAACTGCGTGTGTCCCGGCTGGGTGCGTACTCCAATGGCCGACGAGGAGATGCGTCCGCTGATGGAGCACTACGGAGAGAGCCTTGATGCGGCCTATGCGCGGGTCACTGCAGAGGTGCCGCTGCGTCGCCCGGCCACGCCCGAGGAGATCGCTGCCGTCTGCCGCTTCCTGATCAGCGACGAGGCGGCGATTGTCACCGGGGCGACGTTGGTCGCCGATGGCGGTTCCAGCATCGTCGATGTGCCGACCTTGGCCTTCGATCGGCTGGGGGGTGTTGCATGAGCGCGCGCTACGACTACCAAGGACGGCACGTACTGGTCACCGGCGGTGCGCAGGGCATAGGCCGGGCCATCGTCGAGGGTTTTGCTAAGAGCGGAGCGCGGGTGCTGATCGCCGATCTCAATGTCGAGCTGGCGCAGGTGCTGGCTGCCGAGCTGCTGGGTAAGGGGTTTGAGGCGCAGGCGCTTGAGGTGGATCTGGCCGATCGAGCGGCGATCTTCGCTATGCTGGAGCGGCTGGAGCAGCTCGACGTTCTGGTGCACAACGCCGGCTACTTCCCGCTGGTTCCGCTGGCGGAGATCGATGGGGAGGTGCTGGAGCGAACCCTGGCAGTCAACCTGTCGGCGTTGTTCTGGCTGACCCAGGGTGCCCTGCCGCTGTTCGCTCGCCGCGGCGGCGGTAGCATACTGGTGACCTCCTCGGTTACCGGTCCGCGTGTCGCCTATCCGGGGCTGACCCATTACGCGGCCGCCAAGGCTGGGGTGAATGGCTTCATCCGCAACGCCGCACTTGAGTTGGCTCGCCACGGCGTGCGGGTCAACGGTGTCGAGCCTGGGATGATCCGAACGCCGGCGATGGACAATCTGGGCGACGCGGCGCACAGCGAGCGTATCGCTGCCGCAGTCCCGCTGGGGCGCCTCGGGCTTCCGGAGGAGATCGCCAGCGCCATGTTGTTCCTCGCATCCGACGCGGCGAGCTACGTCACCGGTCAGACCCTCGTTGTCGATGGGGGCGCAACCTTGCCGGAAACCTTGGTTGCACTCTGAGCACCAATCTCGCCGGTAGTGCGCAGCGGCACCTATGCGGCGCGATGGCTTGGTAGTCAGGCGCCAGGTCACTGCGCGCCGACCTGGGACTGATGCTTCCATGTCGGCGACAGCCGGCTTCCCCTCCCCTTGGCTGGTTGCTTACGGTTTCACCCTCAGGCCTGTCCGATCCGCGGCAACGGGCGGGCGGGCCTTTTTCATTCCAGGGGCGCAATCCACCAATGTGCGGCTGGGTGTGCGCCATCAACCAACTGAAACGACACACACGGCTGCGTGCATTCCGATATGCGGCGGGCTAGCTAGCGTGCTGCTGATGGTCTCCGAGGGCATCGCGGATTGGTCGCGGTGGTGGAAGCAGCTGCCGACAGATCCGGTAGCCGCTTCGCCGACTACCAGGGCGAAACGCTGCCCTGGTAATCGGATGGGAGAGGCTTACTGGCTGGCGCCGGTCGGCACCTGGCGCAGCGCCTGCCAGCGGCGGTCCAGCTCGGCCTTGAGCTTGGGCGAGGGGCTTTCCGCGAAGTACAGCTGGCGACGGCTGCCGGGGTCCGGCAGCAGCTGCGGCTGGTGCTCGGCGAGCGCCTTGAACTCCGGGGTGTCGGGCTTGAGGCTGCTGTAGAACCAGGTGGCCTGCGAGTTGCGCACCGCGTTGTCCGGGCGCAGCAGGTAGTCGATGAAGCGGTAGGCGAGGTCGGGGCGCGCGGCGTTGCTGGGGATCGCCAGGCTCTCGATGGTCAGCGGCGCGCCCTCGGCCGGAATCACGAACTGCAGCGGCTGTGCGCTCTGCGCCGCCGCGGCCAGGGCCAGGCCGCTCCAGGCGCTGGTCAGGCACAGCTCGCCGGCCTGCAGCGCCTTGGTGTGGCGGGTGTTGTCGAGCATCCGCGCCTGGCGGCGCAGCTCCAGCAGCTGTTCGCCGGCGCGGCCGACCCGGCGCGGGCCGCTGCGCGCCAGGCTGCGTCCCTGGTAGGTGAACAGCACCGAGAAGGTCTCCTCCGGCGCGTCCTGCAGGCCGATGCCGCAGCCGGCCAGGCGCGCGCTCTGCTGCGCATCGAACAGCAGTCCCCAGCTCGGCGCGGCGGGCCCGCCCAGCGCCGCCTCGGCCTGCGCGCGGTTGAGCGCCAGGCCGAGCACGCCCCACTGGTAGGGCACGACGTAGCGGTTGGCGGCCTGGATGGCGGACAGCATGGCCTGCAGGTCGGGGTCGACGCCGGCGAGCTGCGGCAGCTGCTGCGGGTCCAGCGGCGCCAGGCGCTGCTCGCGGATCAGCGCGGCGAGCTGGAAGTGCGACGGCACCACCACGTCGTAGCGCTCGCCGCGGCGCAGGGCGGCGTCCAGCTCGTCGGCGCTGGCGTGCTCGTGATAGTCGACGCGCACGCCGGTCTCGCGCTGGAAATCGGCGAGCACCGCGGGGGCTATGTAGTCGGGCCAGTTGGAGACGCGCAGCACCTCCTCCGCCTGGGCGGCGCAGGTGGTCAGGGCGAGCGACAGCAGCAGCGGCAGAGCCTTCATGGATCCCTCCGGGGGCAGATGATGGGCGGCCATTAGTGGCGCAAGCCTGGCCGCGGGTCTTGCTCGCGGATGCCGGATGCTTGCCTGTGCGTGCCGGTTTGCGCGGCCGGCGTTGCAGGCCGGCATGCACGGTCAACAAGCTGGCAGGCATGGGCAAGGCAGCCTGCGGCCTGCCGACTATCATCGATGCATGCTTTTGGGCCGTGGCGCGCCTCGCGTCGCCACCGCCCTGCGGCGTCCTGCCAGGACTCCGGAGCGCCATCGGCGCCCGGGCGGAGCAGGACGCGGATTCCCCGATCAGCCCGGAGTTACAGCCATGTCCAGCGCCGCCCTCGAACCGCTCGCCCAGGTGACCGCCTTCCTCAACCGCCGGCACACTTCCTTCATCGACGGTGCGCCCGTCGCCGAGCATGCCGGCGAGGTCGTCGAGGTGTTCAACCCGGCCACCGGCGCGCCGCTCAGCCAGCTGCTGATGGGCGGCGAGGCGCAGGTCGAGCAGGCCGTGGCCAGCGCCCACCGCGCCTTCCGTTCCGGGGTGTGGAGCGGCCTGCGCCCGGCCGACCGCGAGCGCATCCTGCTGCGCTTCGCCGAGGTGGTCGAGGCCCACGCCGAGGAGCTGGCGCAGCTGGAAACCCTCAACCAGGGCAAGTCGATCCACATCGCCCGCGCCATCGAGGTCGGCGCCTCGGTCGAGTACATGCGCTACATGGCCGGCTGGGCGACCAAGCTGGAAGGCCAGACCCTCGACGTGTCGATCGCGGTGCCGCCGGGCACCCGCTACAACGCCAGCACCCGCCGCGAGCCGGTGGGCGTGGTGGCCGGCATCGTGCCGTGGAACTTCCCGCTGATGATCGCCATCTGGAAGATCGTCCCGGCGCTGGCGGCTGGCTGCACCATCGTCATCAAGCCGGCCGACGAGACGCCGCTGACCGCCCTGCGCCTGGCCGAGCTGGCCATCGAGGCGGGCATCCCGGCCGGCGTGCTCAACGTGCTGGTCGGCCGCGGCGCCAGCGCCGGCGCCGCACTGGTCGCCCACCCCAAGGTGAGCAAGGTGTCGTTCACCGGCTCCACCGCGGTGGGCAAGCAGATCGGCGCCAGCGCGCTGCAGAACATGACGCGCTTCTCCCTCGAACTGGGCGGCAAGAACCCGATGCTGCTGCTGCCCGACGCCGACCTCGACAAGGCGGTGGGCGGCGCGCTGCTGGGCGGCCTGCTCAACCAGGGCCAGGTGTGCGCGGCGGCCTCGCGCATCTACGTGCACCGCTCGCGCCACGACGCCTACGTCGAGGCCCTCGGCGCGGCGGTGAAGGGCATGAGCATCGGCGCCGGCATGGACCCGAACGCGCAGATCAACCCGCTGGTGTCGCGCAAGCAGCAGGCCAGCGTGCTCGGCCACCTGGACAAAGCCCGCGCCCAGGGCGCGCGGGTGGTCACCGGCGGCGCGGCGCCCGCGCTGCCCGGCTTCTTCGTCGAGCCGACCGTGCTGGCCGGGGTCGACCACGGCATGGCCGCGGCGCGCGAGGAGATCTTCGGCCCGGTGCTCTCGGTGCTCGCCTACGACAGCGTCGAAGAGGCCCTGCAGCTGGTCAACGACAGCCAGTACGGCCTGGCCGCCAGCCTGTGGACCAACGATCTGACCCAGGCCATGGACCTGATCCCGCGCATCGAGGCGGGCACCGTGTGGGTCAACTCCCACGTGGTGCTCGATCCCAACATGCCGTTCGGCGGCTACAAGCAGTCGGGCATCGGCCGCGAGTTCGGCCGCGGCGCGGTGGAGGCGTTCACCGAGACCAAGTCGGTGTGCATCGCCTACTGAAATTCCGGGCGGAGCGGCCGCTCCGCTGCGTTCTTGGAGTGGTAGGCGCGGCACGGCGCCGGCTGTGCGGTTTCGAGCTTGGCAGCGAGCAGCCGGCGTGACGCCGCGCGACCATGGACGGTCGGTCGTTTGAGGTTCTCGACTTGAGCGAGAGTTGCCCGCCACACCCCGGCAGCGGTGTGGCGGGCTTTTTTATGTCCGCGCGCCTGCCCAGGCGGGCGCGCCCGGAAAAGGAGTACCCATGCGCAGAATCCCGACCCTGTTCGCCGCCCTGGGCCTGGCCCTGGCCAGCCTGGGCAGTCAGGCGGCCGACGACGCCTTCCGCGAAGCGCTGGCCCGCGAGCTGGACAACCGCGCCCTGGCGACCCGGGTGGTCGGCGCGCTGGCCGGGCACCACCGCGGCACGCCGCAGGGCCGCTTCTGGGCGGCCTACGTCGGCCTCGAGCAGTACAACGCGCCGCGCTATGCGCCGGTCGCCGCGCGCCACGGCCTGAGCGGCGGCGGCTGGTGGATCACGCTCAAGGCGCATGGCTCGATCCTGTTCGCCCGGCTGTTTCCCGAGCGCTTCCTGGCCATGCTGGCCGAGGGCACCGGCAAGTACCTGGCCGGGCTGCGCGCGGTCGCGCCGCCGGCGGATGCCGGGGACGCCGCCTTCCTGCGCTACATGATCGAGCAGGAGCGCGTGCAGGCCGACGCGCTGGCCCACGCCGCCGCGCAGCGCTTCGAGGTCGCGGCCGAAGCGCTGGAGGGGTTCGTGGGGCGGGAGTGAGCGCTGCCGCCTGACGCTGCGCATGGCGCTCCCTGCTCGGGGCAGGGGCGCCAAGGCACTGCGCGGGGTAGGGTGCGCCGCGCGCACCTGCGGTCACTCGCCCACGGCGATGCGCACGTGCTGCTTGCGCCCGGCCGACAGGCGCCACTCGTTGCCGTCGCCGGCCAGCGGCTGGTCGGCGTCGCTCACCGCCACGCCGTCCAGGCGCAGGCCGCCGCCGGCGGCCAGGCGCCGGGCAGC
>NZ_SSTC01000089.1 GCF_004801855.1 Pseudomonas sp. A-1
ATGGAAGACGGCCTGCGCTTCGCCATCCGCGAAGGCGGTCGTACCGTCGGCGCCGGCGTGGTTGCCAAGATCATCGAATAAGTAGTTGATCTTTCTCGGTTGGGCCGGTATAGTAGCCGGCCTGACTAAGTCACAGGCCAGTAGCTCAATTGGCAGAGCGGCGGTCTCCAAAACCGCAGGTTGGGGGTTCGATTCCCTCCTGGCCTGCCAGATTTCTCGAATCTGGCACCCTTCACAAGGTCCTTGCAGATGAACGCCAAGGCTGAAAGCAAAGATTCCCGCCTCGATGTCCTCAAGTGGGTCGTCGTCACCCTGCTGGTGGCGGTTGCCGTAGTGGGGAATCAGTATTTCGCAGCTGAACCCATCCTGTATCGCGTGCTCGGCATTCTGGTGCTGGCTGGCGGCGCCTTCTTTGTTGCGCTGCAAACCGTCAAGGGTGGCGCCTTCTTTGCTCTGGTGAAGGAAGCGCGTGCCGAGATTCGCAAGGTCGTATGGCCGACCCGCCAGGAAACCACCCAGACCACGCTGATCGTGGTGGCCGTGGTGCTGCTGATGTCCCTGCTCCTGTGGGCGCTGGACTCGCTGCTGGGTTGGCTGGTTTCGTTGATCGTCGGTTAAGGGTGCACTGTGGCTAAGCGTTGGTATGTTGTGCATGCCTATTCGGGATACGAAAAGCATGTAATGCGTTCGCTGATCGAGCGCGTCAAGCTGGCCGGCATGGAAGACCAGTTCGGCGAGATTCTGGTTCCCACCGAAGAAGTGGTGGAGATGCGCAATGGCCAGAAGCGCAAGAGCGAGCGCAAGTTCTTCCCCGGCTACGTGCTGGTGCAGATGGAGATGAACGAGGGGACCTGGCACCTCATCAAGGATACCCCGCGCGTCATGGGCTTCATCGGTGGCACCGCGGACAAGCCGGCGCCGATCACCGAAAAGGAAGCCGAGGCCATCCTGCGTCGCGTAGCCGACAGCGGCGACAAGCCGCGTCCGAAGACGCTGTTCGAGCCGGGCGAAGTGGTGCGTGTCATCGACGGCCCGTTTGCCGACTTCAGCGGCGTCGTCGAAGAGGTCAACTACGAAAAGAGCCGGATCCAAGTGGCCGTGCTCATCTTCGGTCGCTCCACTCCGGTGGAGTTGGAGTTCGGTCAGGTCGAGAAGGCCTGAGCGCAAGGGATCCCGACCCCGCAGCCGCAGGCTGCGGGGTTTTGTTGTCACTGGGAAAAACGCGAAAAGCAACCGGGGAGCCGCAAGGCGCATGTACCCGCAACTGGAGTAGCAGATGGCTAAGAAAATCACGGCTTATATCAAGCTGCAAGTGAAGGCCGCACAGGCCAACCCGTCGCCGCCGGTCGGTCCGGCCCTGGGCCAGCACGGCGTCAACATCATGGAATTCTGCAAGGCCTTCAATGCCCGCACCCAGGGCATGGAGCCGGGTCTGCCGACTCCGGTGATCATCACCGTCTACAGCGACCGCAGCTTCACCTTCGAGATCAAGAGCACCCCGGCTGCCGTGCTGCTGAAAAAAGCAGCGGGCATCACCAGTGGCTCCGCTCGTCCGAACACCCAGAAAGTGGGCACCGTTACCCGTGCACAGCTGGAAGAGATCGCCAAGGCCAAGCAGGCCGATCTGACTGCAGCTGACCTGGATGCGGCCGTGCGTACCATCGCCGGTTCCGCGCGTAGCATGGGCCTGAACGTGGAGGGTGTGTAATGGCTAAGCTGACCAAGCGCCAGAAGGCGATCGCCGAGAAGGTTGTCGCTGGCAAGCAGTACGGTTTCGAAGAGGCCGCTGCCCTGCTGGCCGAGCTGTCCACTTCCAGCAAGTTCAAGGAATCCGTGGACGTCGCCATCAACCTGGGCGTCGATCCGCGTAAATCCGACCAGGTCGTGCGTGGCGCCACCGTGCTGCCGAACGGCACCGGCAAGAGCGTGCGCGTTGCCGTGTTCACCCAGGGCCCGGCTGCCGAAGCCGCTCTGGCTGCCGGCGCCGACCGCGTGGGCATGGACGAGCTGGCTGCCGAGATGAAGGGCGGCGACCTGAACTACGACGTGGTCATCGCTTCCCCGGACGCCATGCGTGTCGTGGGCCAGCTGGGCCAGATCCTCGGTCCGCGCGGCCTGATGCCGAACCCGAAGGTCGGCACCGTGACCCCGGACGTGGCCACCGCGGTGAAGAACGCCAAGGCCGGTCAGGTTCGCTTCCGTACCGACAAGAACGGCATCATCCACGCCTCCGTCGGCAAAGTCGACTTCGCTCCGGCTGCCCTCAAGCAGAACGTCGAAGCCCTGCTGTCCGATCTGAAGCGCCTGAAGCCGTCCGCCTCCAAGGGCGTATACATGAAGCGCGTGACCCTGAGCACCACCATGGGTCCGGGCCTGCAGATCGACCAGGCTTCCCTGGACGCGTGATACAGGGATGCGCCGGCTGGCCGGCGCATCCAACCTATTGGGGTCCCTGCCTGGCGGGGGCTATCCAAGACCGTAGGCGGCGCAAGCCTTAAATCACCAGCCTACGCAGATGGTGCTCCCGATTCGTTTGCCGAATCAGACACCAAAACCCGCCCGGCCCCGGCTGGGCGAAACGGTAACATCCAGGAGTAAACCCGTGGCAATTAAGCTCGAAGACAAGAAGGCCATTGTCGCTGAAGTCAACGAGGCTGCCAAAGCTGCCCTGTCCGCTGTCGTGGCCGATGCCCGTGGCGTGACCGTGGGCGCCATGACCGGACTCCGTAAAGAGGCCCGTGAAGCCGGTGTGTACGTGAAAGTCGTGCGCAACACCCTGGCTCGCCGCGCCGTCCAAGGCACCGAATTCGAGGTGCTGGGCGACGTGTTCAAGGGCCCGACCCTGATCGCATTCTCCAACGAGCATCCGGGCGCTGCCGCCCGCATCTTCAAGGAGTTCGCCAAGGGTCAGGACAAGTTCGAGATCAAGGGCGCTGCCTTCGAAGGCAAGCTGATCGCAGCCAACCAGATCGACGTGCTGGCTACCCTGCCGACCTACGACGAAGCCGTGTCCCAGCTGATGAGCGTCATCCAGGGCGCTACCAGCAAGCTGGCTCGTACCCTGGCGGCGATTCGCGACAAGAAGGAAGCCGAGGCTGCCTGAGGCGCCTAGGACCCTTCCCAACCTTTTTTGTCAATAAGATGGCCTTCAGGCCGTCACCCAATACAGGAATAGAGTCATGGCTCTGACCAACGAAGATATCATCAACGCCGTATCCGAAATGTCCGTGATGCAGGTTGTCGAACTGATCAAGGCGATGGAAGAGAAGTTCGGCGTCACCGCCGCTGCTGCCGTTGCTGCCGGTCCGGCCGCTGCTGCTGCTGTCGTCGAAGAGCAGACCGAGTTCACCGTCGTTCTGGCCGATGCCGGCGAGAAGAAAGTGAACGTCATCAAGGTCGTGCGCGAGCTGACCGGTCTGGGCCTGAAAGAAGCCAAGGCTGTGGTCGACGGCGCTCCGGGCGTGGTGAAGGAAGGCGTCTCCAAGGAAGAGGCCGAAGCGGCCAAGAAGTCCCTGGAAGAAGCCGGCGCCAAGGTCGAGCTCAAGTAAGCTGAGCCGACATTGCGTCGACAGTCCGCGAACTGATTTCGGACTGATGGCTGGTGGCTATTGCCACCGGCCTTTTTCCGTTATGGGTGGCCTGGCACGGCCCGCCGCCCGTGACGTGATCACCACCCCGCAGGGTGGTCGCAAACCGAGGGTTTGCACGATTTTCCGGCTACTCCCGTCGGAGAGGCCAAACAAGCAGGTGACCAAGCTGGGGAACGCTGATGGCTTACTCATACACTGAGAAAAAACGTATCCGCAAGGACTTTAGCAAGTTGCCGGACGTCATGGATGTGCCGTATCTGTTGGCCATCCAGCTGGATTCGTATCGCGAATTCCTGCAGGCGGGCGCCAGCAAGGAGCAGCTCCGCGACGTCGGCCTGCACGCGGCCTTCAAGTCCGTTTTCCCGATTATCAGCTATTCCGGCAACGCTGCCCTGGAATACGTCGGCTATCGCCTGGGCGAGCCGGCATTTGACGTCAAGGAATGCGTGCTGCGTGGCGTGACCTTCGCCGTGCCGCTGCGCGTGAAAGTGCGTCTGATGATCTTCGACAAGGAATCGTCGAGCAAGGCGATCAAGGATATCAAGGAGCAGGAAGTCTACATGGGGGAAATCCCCCTGATGACCGAGAACGGTACCTTCATCATCAACGGTACCGAGCGTGTCATCGTTTCCCAGCTGCACCGTTCGCCGGGCGTGTTCTTCGACCACGACAAGGGCAAGACCCACAGCTCGGGCAAGCTGCTGTACTCCGCACGCATCATTCCCTACCGCGGCTCCTGGCTGGACTTCGAGTTCGATCCGAAGGACGCCGTGTTCGTGCGTATCGACCGTCGCCGCAAGCTGCCGGCCTCCGTGCTGCTGCGCGCGCTGAACTACGGCACCGAGGAAATCCTCGATGCCTTCTACGACACCAACGTGTTCCACCTCAAGGATCAGTCGCTGAGCCTCGAGCTGGTACCGCAGCGTCTGCGTGGCGAGATCGCCGGCTTCGACATCAAGGACGAGACCGGCAAGGTCATCGTCGAACAGGGCCGCCGCGTCACCGCGCGTCACATCAACCAGCTGGAAAAGGCCGGCATCAAGCTGCTGGAAGTCCCGCTGGACTACGTGCTGGGCCGCACCCTGGCCAAGGCCATCGTGCATCCGGCCACCGGCGAGATCATCGCCGAGTGCAACACCGAGCTGACCGTCGACCTGCTGGCCAAGATCGCCAAGGCCCAGGTGGTGCGCATCGAGACCCTGTACACCAACGACATCGACTGCGGCCCGTTCATCTCCGATACCCTGAAGATCGACTCGACCTCCAACCAGCTGGAAGCGCTGGTCGAGATCTATCGCATGATGCGTCCCGGCGAGCCGCCGACCAAGGATGCCGCCGAAGCCCTGTTCAACAACCTGTTCTTCAGTGCCGAGCGCTACGACCTGTCCGCGGTCGGCCGCATGAAGTTCAACCGCCGCATCGGTCGCGAAGAGATCGAAGGCCCGGGCGTGCTCAGCCGCGAAGACATCGTCGACGTGCTGAAGACCCTGGTCGACATCCGTAACGGCAAGGGCATCGTCGACGACATCGACCACCTCGGCAACCGCCGCGTGCGCTGTGTCGGCGAGATGGCCGAGAACCAGTTCCGTGTCGGCCTGGTGCGCGTCGAGCGTGCGGTCAAGGAACGCCTGTCGATGGCCGAAAGCGAAGGCCTGATGCCGCAGGACCTGATCAACGCCAAGCCGGTGGCTGCCGCGATCAAGGAGTTCTTCGGTTCCAGCCAGCTGTCGCAGTTCATGGACCAGAACAACCCGCTGTCCGAGATCACCCACAAGCGCCGCGTCTCCGCACTCGGCCCGGGCGGTCTGACCCGCGAGCGTGCCGGCTTCGAAGTGCGCGACGTGCACCCGACCCACTACGGCCGCGTGTGCCCGATCGAGACGCCGGAAGGTCCGAACATCGGCCTGATCAACTCGCTGGCCACCTACGCGCGCACCAACCAGTACGGCTTCCTGGAAAGCCCGTACCGCGTGGTCAAGGGCGGCCAGGTGACCGACGAGATCGTCTTCCTGTCGGCGATCGAGGAAGCCAACCACGTCATCGCCCAGGCCTCGGCGACCCTCAACGAGCAGGGGCAGCTGGTGGACGAGCTGGTGGCCGTGCGTCACCTCAACGAATTCACCGTGAAGGCGCCGGAAGACGTCACCCTGATGGACGTTTCGCCCAAGCAGGTGGTTTCCGTCGCGGCCTCGCTGATTCCGTTCCTCGAGCACGACGACGCCAACCGCGCGCTGATGGGTTCGAACATGCAGCGTCAGGCCGTGCCGACCCTGCGTGCCGACAAGCCGCTGGTGGGTACCGGCATGGAGCGCAACGTCGCCCGTGACTCCGGCGTCTGCGTGGTGGCCCGTCGTGGCGGGGTGATCGACTCGGTCGACGCCAGCCGCATCGTGGTGCGGGTCAACGACGACGAGGTCGAGACCGGCGAAGCGGGTGTCGACATCTACAACCTGACCAAGTACACCCGCTCCAACCAGAACACCTGCATCAACCAGCGTCCGCTGGTCAGCAAGGGTGACGTGGTGGCGCGCGGCGACATCATGGCCGACGGTCCGTCCACCGACATGGGCGAACTGGCGCTGGGTCAGAACATGCGCGTGGCGTTCATGCCGTGGAACGGCTTCAACTTCGAAGACTCCATCTGCCTGTCCGAGCGCGTGGTCCAGGAGGACCGCTTCACCACCATCCACATCCAGGAACTGACCTGCGTGTCGCGCGACACCAAGCTCGGCCCGGAGGAGATCACCGCGGACATCCCGAACGTTGGTGAGGCTGCGCTGAACAAGCTGGATGAAGCCGGTATCGTCTACGTCGGTGCCGAGGTGCAGGCCGGCGACATCCTGGTCGGCAAGGTCACCCCGAAGGGCGAGACCCAGCTGACTCCGGAAGAGAAGCTGCTGCGCGCGATCTTCGGCGAGAAGGCGTCCGACGTGAAGGACACCTCCCTGCGCGTGCCGACCGGCACCAAGGGCACCGTCATCGACGTGCAGGTGTTCACCCGCGACGGCGTGGAGCGCGACTCGCGTGCCCTGTCGATCGAGAAGCAGCAGCTCGACGAGATCCGCAAGGACCTCAACGAGGAGTTCCGCATCGTCGAAGGCGCCACCTTCGAGCGTCTGCGCAGCGCGCTGGTCGGCCAGGTGGCCGAAGGTGGCCCGGCCGCCCTGAAGAAGGGCAGCGCGATCACCCACGAGTACCTCGACGGCCTCGAGCGCGGCCAGTGGTTCAAGCTGCGCATGGCCGAAGAGGCGCTGAACGAGCAGCTGGAGAAGGCTCAGGCCTATATCTCCGACCGCCGTCAGCTGCTCGACGACAAGTTCGAGGACAAGAAGCGCAAGCTGCAGCAGGGCGACGACCTGGCGCCGGGCGTGCTGAAGATCGTCAAGGTCTACCTCGCGATCAAGCGCCGCATCCAGCCGGGCGACAAGATGGCCGGCCGCCACGGTAACAAGGGTGTGGTGTCGGTGATCATGCCGGTCGAGGACATGCCGCACGACGAGCATGGCACTCCGGTGGACATCGTCCTCAACCCGCTGGGCGTACCGTCGCGGATGAACGTCGGCCAGATCCTCGAAACCCACCTGGGCCTCGCGGCCAAGGGCCTGGGCGAGAAGATCAACCGCATGCTCGAGGAGCAGCGCAAGGTCGCCGAACTGCGCCAGTTCCTGCACCAGATCTACAACGAGATCGGTGGTCGCCAGGAGAATCTGGACAGCCTGAGCGATCAGGAAGTCCTCGCCCTGGCCGAGAACCTGCGCAAGGGCGTGCCGATGGCCACGCCGGTGTTCGACGGTGCCGAGGAGCGCGAGATCAAGGCCATGCTCAAGCTGGCCGATCTGCCGGAGAGCGGCCAGATGCAGCTGTACGACGGCCGCACCGGCAACGCCTTCGAGCGCAAGACCACCGTCGGCTACATGTACATGCTCAAGCTGAACCACCTGGTCGACGACAAGATGCACGCGCGTTCCACCGGCTCCTACAGCCTGGTCACCCAGCAGCCGCTGGGCGGCAAGGCGCAGTTCGGTGGCCAGCGTTTCGGGGAGATGGAGGTCTGGGCGCTGGAAGCCTATGGCGCCGCCTACACCCTGCAGGAAATGCTGACCGTGAAGTCGGACGACGTGAACGGCCGGACCAAGATGTACAAGAACATCGTGGATGGCGATCACCGCATGGAGGCCGGCATGCCCGAGTCCTTCAACGTGCTGATCAAGGAAATCCGTTCGCTCGGCATCGACATCGAGCTGGAAACCGAATAACCCGCGACGCGTACCGGCGGCAGGCGAGCCTGCCGCCGGCTCCGTGAGGAGGAAAGGCCTTGAAAGACCTGCTTAACCTTTTGAAAAACCAGGGTCAGATCGAAGAGTTCGATGCCATCCGTATCGGCCTGGCGTCGCCCGAGATGATCCGCTCCTGGTCCTTCGGCGAAGTGAAGAAGCCGGAGACCATCAACTACCGTACCTTCAAGCCCGAACGTGACGGCCTGTTCTGCGCCAAGATCTTCGGCCCGGTGAAGGACTACGAGTGCCTGTGCGGCAAGTACAAGCGCCTCAAGCACCGCGGTGTGATCTGCGAGAAGTGCGGCGTGGAAGTCGCCCTGGCCAAGGTGCGCCGCGAGCGCATGGGCCACATCGAGCTGGCCTCGCCGGTCGCCCACATCTGGTTCCTCAAGTCGCTGCCGTCCCGTATCGGCCTGCTGCTGGACATGACTCTGCGCGACATCGAGCGCGTGCTCTACTTCGAGAGCTACGTGGTCATCGATCCGGGCATGACCCCGCTGGAGAAGGGCCAGCTGCTCAACGACGAGCAGTACTTCGAGGCTCTCGAGGAGCACGGTGACGACTTCGACGCGCGCATGGGCGCCGAGGCGGTATTCGAGCTGCTCGCCGCCATCGATCTGGAGCACGAGATCGGCCGCCTGCGCGAGGAAATCCCGCAGACCAACTCCGAGACCAAGATCAAGAAGCTGTCCAAGCGCCTCAAGCTGATGGAAGCCTTCCAGGGCTCCGGCAACAAGCCGGAGTGGATGGTGCTGACCGTCCTGCCGGTGCTGCCGCCGGACCTGCGTCCGCTGGTGCCGCTGGATGGCGGCCGCTTCGCGACCTCCGATCTCAACGATCTGTACCGCCGGGTGATCAACCGCAACAACCGTCTGAAGCGCCTGCTCGACCTGGCCGCGCCGGACATCATCGTGCGCAACGAGAAGCGCATGCTGCAGGAAGCCGTGGACGCCCTGCTGGACAACGGCCGCCGCGGCCGTGCCATCACCGGCTCCAACAAGCGCCCGCTGAAGTCCCTGGCCGACATGATCAAGGGCAAGCAGGGCCGCTTCCGTCAGAACCTGCTCGGCAAGCGCGTCGACTACTCCGGCCGTTCGGTGATCACCGTCGGCCCGACCCTGCGCCTGCACCAGTGCGGCCTGCCGAAGAAGATGGCCCTCGAGCTGTTCAAGCCGTTCATCTTCGGCAAGCTCGAAGCCAAGGGCATGGCGACAACCATCAAGGCGGCCAAGAAGATGGTCGAGCGCGAGCTGCCCGAGGTCTGGGACGTGCTCGCCGAAGTCATCCGCGAACATCCCGTGCTGCTCAACCGTGCACCGACCCTGCACCGTCTGGGCATCCAGGCGTTCGAGCCGGTGCTCATCGAAGGCAAGGCCCTGCAGCTGCACCCGCTGGTGTGCGCCGCGTACAACGCCGACTTCGACGGTGACCAGATGGCCGTGCACGTCCCGCTGACCCTCGAGGCCCAGCTGGAAGCGCGTGCGCTGATGATGTCGACCAACAACGTGCTGTCGCCCGCCAACGGCGAGCCGATCATCGTGCCGTCGCAGGACGTGGTGCTCGGCCTGTACTACATGACCCGCGAGGCGGTGAACGCCAAGGGCGAGGGCCGTGTGTTCGCCGACCTGCAGGAAGTCGACCGCGTGTTCCGCGCCGGCGAAGTGTCCCTGCACGCCAAGGTCAAGGTGCGCATCAACGAGGTGGTCAAGGATCGCGACAGTGGCGTGATCACCAGGAACACCCGCATCGTCGACACCACCGTCGGCCGCGCGCTGCTGTTCCAGGTGGTTCCGGCCGGCCTGCCGTTCGACGTGGTCAACCAGTCGATGAAGAAGAAGGCGATCTCCAAGCTGATCAACCACGCCTACCGCGTGGTCGGTCTGAAGGACACCGTCATCTTCGCCGACCAGCTGATGTACACCGGCTTCGCCTACTCGACCATCTCCGGCGTGTCGATCGGCGTCAACGACTTCGTCATCCCGGAAGCCAAGGCGCGCATCATCGACGCCGCCACCGCCGAGGTGAAGGAGATCGAGACCCAGTACGCCTCCGGCCTGGTGACCCAGGGCGAGAAGTACAACAAGGTGATCGACCTGTGGTCGAAGGCCAACGACGAAGTGTCCAAGGCGATGATGGCCAACCTCTCCAAGGAGAAGGTCATCGACCGCGAGGGCAACGAGGTCGACCAGGAGTCCTTCAACTCCATGTACATGATGGCGGACTCCGGTGCGCGGGGTTCCGCGGCGCAGATCCGCCAGCTGGCCGGCATGCGCGGTCTGATGGCCAAACCGGACGGCTCGATCATCGAGACCCCGATCACCGCCAACTTCCGTGAGGGGCTGAACGTACTGCAGTACTTCATCTCCACCCACGGTGCCCGTAAGGGTCTGGCGGATACCGCACTGAAGACCGCGAACTCCGGTTACCTGACCCGTCGTCTGGTCGACGTGGCCCAGGACCTGGTGGTGACCGAGATCGACTGCGGCACCGAGCAGGGTCTGCTGATGACCCCGCACATCGAGGGTGGCGACATCGTCGAGCCGCTCGGTGAGCGCGTGCTCGGCCGCGTGATCGCCCGCGACGTGCCCAAGCCGGGCACCGACGAGATCATCGTGCCGGCCGGCACCCTGATCGACGAGCAGTGGGTCGACTTCCTCGAGCTGAACAGCGTCGACGAAGTGATCGTGCGTTCGCCGATCACCTGCGAAACCCGCTACGGCATCTGCGCCAAGTGCTACGGTCGCGACCTGGCCCGCGGTCATCAGGTCAACATCGGCGAAGCGGTCGGCGTCATCGCCGCCCAGTCGATCGGTGAACCGGGTACCCAGCTGACCATGCGGACCTTCCACATCGGTGGTGCGGCCAGCCGGAGTGCGGCCCAGGACAGCATCCAGGTGAAGAGCGGCGGTACCGTCCGCCTGCACAACCTGAAGCACGTCGAGCGTGCCGACGGCGCCCTGGTGGCGGTGTCCCGCTCCGGCGAGCTGGCGGTGGCCGACGACTTCGGTCGCGAGCGCGAGCGCTACAAGCTGCCCTACGGTGCGGTGATCTCGGTCAAGGAGGGCGACAAGGTCGAGGCCGGCGCCATCGTGGCCAAGTGGGACCCGCACACCCACCCGATCATCACCGAGATGGCCGGTACCGTGACCTTCGTCGGCATGGAGGAGGGCATCACCGTCCGCCGGCAGACCGACGAGCTGACCGGTCTGACCAACATCGAGGTGATGGATCCCAACGAGCGTCCGGCTGCCGGTCGCGAGATCCGTCCGGCGGTGAAGCTGGTCGACGCCAACGGCAAGGACCTGCTGCTGCCGGGCACCGACGTGGTCGCGCAGTACTTCCTGCCGGCCAAGACCCTGGTCAACCTGACCGACGGCGCCAAGGTGAACGTGGGTGACGTGGTTGCGCGTATCCCGCAGGAAACCTCGAAGACCCGCGACATCACCGGTGGTCTGCCGCGCGTCGCCGACCTGTTCGAGGCCCGTCGTCCGAAGGAGCCGTCGATCCTCGCCGAGATCAGCGGCACCATCAGCTTCGGCAAGGAAACCAAGGGCAAGCGTCGCCTGGTGATCACTCCGACCGACGGCAGCGAACCGTACGAGGAGCTGATTCCGAAGTGGCGTCACCTCAACGTCTTCGAGGGCGAACAGGTGAACCGCGGCGAAGTGATCTCCGACGGTCCGAGCAACCCGCACGACATCCTGCGCCTGCTGGGTGTCAGCGCGCTGGCCAAGTACATCGTCAACGAGATCCAGGACGTGTACCGCCTGCAGGGCGTGAAGATCAACGACAAGCACATCGAGACCATCCTGCGCCAGATGCTGCGCAAGGTCGAGATCAGCGAGTCGGGCGACTCCAGCTTCATCAAGGGCGACCAGGCCGAGCTGACCCAGGTGCTGGAAGAGAACGAGCGTCTGGCCGTCGAGGACAAGTTCGTCGCCAAGTACGAGCGCGTCCTGCTGGGTATCACCAAGGCCTCGCTGTCCACCGAGTCGTTCATCTCTGCGGCCTCCTTCCAGGAGACCACCCGCGTCCTCACCGAGGCGGCGGTCACCGGCAAGCGCGACTACCTGCGCGGCCTGAAGGAGAACGTGGTGGTCGGTCGCCTGATCCCGGCCGGTACCGGCCTGGCCTACCACAGCGAGCGCAAGCGCAAGCGCGATGCCGAGAAGCCGCAGCGCGTCAGCGCCAGCGAGGCGGAAGCCCAGCTGTCCGAAGCGCTGCTCAACTTCGGCGAAAAGTGAGTGCTACCCCCGGTCGCTTAGGCGGCCGGGGGTGCCTTGACGAGGGGTGTCAAGCTCTTTAGACTCATGCACCCCTTAATCTCGCGGGGCGTTTCGCCTCGCGAAATTTTTGTGTCGCAAGACAATCAGTGGAGCTAGTAGATGGCAACTATCAACCAGCTGGTGCGCCAGCCGCGCAAGCGCGTCTCTGAAAAGAGCGACGTGCCTGCGCTGCAGAACTGCCCCCAGCGCCGCGGCGTTTGCACCCGCGTTTACACCACCACCCCGAAGAAGCCGAACTCGGCGCTGCGTAAGGTCTGCCGTGTGCGCCTGACCAACGGCTACGAAGTCGCTTCCTACATCGGTGGTGAAGGTCACAACCTCCAGGAGCACAGCGTCGTGCTGATCCGCGGCGGTCGTGTGAAGGACCTTCCGGGTGTGCGTTACCACACCGTGCGCGGTTCGCTGGATACCTCCGGCGTGAAGGACCGTAAGCAGGGTCGTTCGAAGTACGGCGCCAAGCGTCCGAAGTAATTTTCCGAATTCATTTTTGTCGAGTCGATAAGAGTAAGGTCGGGCGTGTCCCGAGCTAACCTGAAGACCGTTTGAGGGCTTATCAATGCCAAGACGTCGTGTAGCGGCCAAGCGTGAAATCCTGGCTGATCCGAAGTACGGAAGCCAGATCCTGGCTAAATTCATGAACCACGTGATGGAAAGCGGCAAGAAGGCCGTGGCCGAGCGCATCGTTTACGGTGCCCTGGAAACCGTCAAGCAGCGCAAGAACGTCGATCCCCTGGAAACCTTCGAGAAAGCACTCGACGCCATCGCTCCGCTGGTCGAAGTGAAGTCCCGCCGTGTCGGCGGTGCTACCTACCAGGTTCCGGTCGAAGTTCGCCCGTCCCGCCGTAACGCCCTGGCCATGCGCTGGCTGGTGGATTACGCGCGCAAGCGTGGTGAGAAGTCCATGGCTCTGCGTCTGGCAGGCGAGCTGATCGACGCTGCCGAAGGCAAGGGCGCCGCTGTGAAGAAGCGTGAAGACGTGCACCGCATGGCCGAAGCCAACAAGGCCTTCTCGCACTACCGTTTCTAAGAAGCGCATTCATCTAGCGAGGACCCTACCGTGGCCCGTACTACACCTATCAACCGCTACCGTAATATCGGTATCTGCGCCCACGTGGATGCCGGTAAGACCACCACCACCGAGCGGGTACTGTTCTACACCGGCGTGAACCACAAGCTCGGCGAAGTGCACGACGGTGCCGCGACCACCGACTGGATGGTGCAGGAGCAGGAGCGTGGTATCACCATCACCTCCGCTGCCGTGACCACCTTCTGGAAGGGTTCGCGCGGCCAGTACGACAACTACCGCGTCAACGTGATCGATACCCCCGGTCACGTGGACTTCACCATTGAAGTAGAGCGCTCCCTGCGCGTTCTCGACGGCGCTGTCGTGGTGTTCTGCGGCACCTCCGGCGTTGAGCCGCAGTCGGAAACCGTATGGCGTCAGGCCAACAAGTACGGCGTTCCGCGTATCGTCTACGTCAACAAGATGGACCGCCAGGGCGCTAACTTCCTGCGCGTGGTCGAGCAGATCAAGAAGCGCCTGGGTCACACCCCGGTGCCGGTCCAGCTGGCCATCGGTGCCGAGGAGAACTTCGTCGGTCAGGTCGACCTGATCAAGATGAAGGCGATCTACTGGAACGACGAAGACAAGGGCATGACCTACCGCGAGGAAGAGATTCCGGCGGAGATGGCTGACCTTGCTGCCGAATATCGCTCGAACATGGTCGAGGCAGCCGCCGAAGCCAACGAAGAGCTGATGAACAAGTACCTCGAAGAGGGCGATCTGACCAACGAGGAGATCAAGGCAGGCCTGCGTCAGCGCACCCTGGCTTGTGAGATCGTTCCGGCCGTCTGCGGTTCCTCGTTCAAGAACAAGGGCGTCCCGCTGGTTCTCGACGCCGTGATCGACTACCTGCCGGCTCCGGACGAAGTTGACGCCATCAAAGGCGTTCATCCGGATGACGACGAGAAGGTCGACGAGCGCAAGTCGTCCGACGACGAGCCGTTCGCAGCTCTGGCGTTCAAGATCGCCACCGACCCCTTCGTTGGTACCCTGACCTTCGTTCGCGTCTACTCGGGCGTGCTGTCTTCCGGCGACTCGGTGGTCAACTCGGTCAAGGGCAAGAAAGAGCGCGTCGGCCGTATGGTGCAGATGCAGGCCAACCAGCGCGACGAGATCAAGGAAGTCCGCGCCGGCGACATCGCGGCCCTGATCGGCATGAAGGACGTCACCACCGGTGACACCCTGTGCGATCTCGAGAAGCAGATCGTCCTCGAGCGCATGGACTTCCCGGAGCCGGTAATTCACGTTGCCGTCGAGCCGAAGACCAAGGCCGACCAGGAAAAGATGGGCATTGCTCTGGGCAAGCTGGCCCAGGAAGACCCGTCGTTCCGCGTCAAGACCGACGAAGAGTCCGGTCAGACCATCATTGGCGGCATGGGTGAGTTGCACCTGGATATCATCGTTGACCGCATGAAGCGCGAGTTCAACGTTGACGCCAACATCGGCAAGCCGCAGGTGGCCTACCGCGAAACCATCTCCAAGGATGGCGTCGAGATCGAAGGCAAGTTCGTTCGCCAGTCCGGCGGTCGTGGCCAGTTCGGTCACTGCTGGATCCGCTTCTCGGCTCCGGACGTGGACGATAAGGGCAACATCACCGAAGGCCTGGTCTTCACCAACGAGGTCGTGGGTGGTGTGGTTCCGAAGGAATACATCCCGGCGATCCAGAAGGGTATCGAAGAGCAGATGAAGAACGGCGTTGTTGCCGGCTATCCGCTCATCGGCCTGAAGGCGGCCGTGTTCGATGGTTCCTACCACGACGTCGACTCCAACGAGATGGCGTTCAAGATCGCTGCCTCCATGGCAACCAAGCAGCTGGCCCAGAAAGGCGGCGGCAAGGTTCTCGAGCCGATCATGAAGGTCGAGGTCGTGACTCCGGAGGAGTACATGGGTGACGTGATGGGTGACCTGAATCGTCGTCGTGGCCTGATCCAGGGTATGGATGACAGCGTGTCCGGCAAGGTCATTCGCGCCGAAGTTCCGCTGGGCGAGATGTTTGGCTACGCTACCGACGTACGTTCCATGTCCCAGGGTCGCGCGAGCTACTCCATGGAATTCTCCAAATACGCCGAAGCTCCGTCGAACATCGTCGAAGCACTGGTTAAGAAGCAAGCTTGATTCAGCCCTTTTAGCAAGAGGTTCACTGTCGTGGCTAAAGAGAAATTTGAACGTAACAAACCGCACGTCAACGTCGGCACCATCGGTCACGTCGACCATGGCAAGACCACTCTGACCGCTGCCCTGACCAAGGTCTGCGCGGACACCTGGGGTGGCGCTGCTCGTGACTTCTCCCAGATCGACAACGCTCCGGAAGAGAAGGCGCGCGGTATCACCATCAACACCTCGCACGTCGAGTACGA
>NZ_SSTC01000090.1 GCF_004801855.1 Pseudomonas sp. A-1
ATGCTGAGTTCGTGGTAAGACATGGCAACACCGTACCGGAAAGGTCAGGTGTTGCACTCAGTTTTTGCCGCCGCCCCTTTATCCGCGACTCACCCCTGGTAAAGCGCAGCCATGCGTCGTGCTTTCTCGCCGACTTCGTCACGCAGTGCCTGCGGAGCCAGGACTTCTATGCTGTCGCCCTGAGACAGTATCCATAGCTTCAGCCCTTGGCTTTCGACAATCCGGCACTCCAGAGTACCTCCACCATCAGCCCCGGGCTCCAGCACCTGCTCCGCGGTCAAGGCGTTTTCAGAAAGCCGTTCGAACATCGGCTTGTCCAGACGCAAGCGCAACTCGATAGGCGGCGCGTCCTCAGAGGTGATGAACGACTTTCCTCTCACCGCCTTGCTCATCTCGAAGCCTGCAGGGACTTCAGCATGCGCAGCCCCTTTGGGGGGATCGACACGCTTGAAGCGCTGCAGAGGCAAGGCGCGGACCTTGCGTTCGCTATCGCCATCGAAGGTGCACGCCAGATAAAGGTTGCCATCCTGGAACGACATCCCCAGCGGGTTGATCACCGCCTCCTGATCCCTGTGGGAACTGCGCGAACGATAGAGTACGCCAACCTTTCTATTGGTCACGACTGCATCTTTCAGATGGGAGAGAACTTCGGGACGGATCTCGGCAGGGAGCAGCTGCTGAAACCGCGAGTTGCTGACGAACTTCCTCGCCCAGTCACCAACACTGTCCTTGTAGCCCTGCTCGACGATACGCCTGGCATGCTGATAAAGCGGCTCCAGATCCTCAAGGAGGATAGTCGCGCAGAGGGGGCGGGCATGATCGATCAACATCATCAGGGACAGCGCCGTCTCATGGGGCAACATAAGCTCCGGCACCGACTTGTCCAGCCACCACCTCTTGGCCTTCCCATCCTCTACGCACTTGAGATATCCGAACTCCGGCAGCCCACGCAGCTTTTGCAGATGTCGCTCCAGCGTACGCTTCTCGATGGCGAAGCCGGCTTCCTCGACCTTAGCAAATAGCAGAGGTGTACTGATGGCATCGTTCCGTTTTCTAGGCAACAGGCTCAGAATACCCAGCATGCGAGCTGCGATGCTACCCGGCGGCTTACCTTTACTCGGCTTTGGCATAGAACTCTCCCTGTCGCCACATGCGACATGGTTTGTCGCACCCTTGTGGAAGAATATCAACCTCGCCTGAAGAGGGAAAGGTTCATGCCGCGCAAGGAAGGAATCGGCTACCTGCCGTCGATGCGATTGCCCACGCTTGAACAGCTGCGGATCACTCCCATGAGCGAAATCCAGCGTTACTGGATGGGGGTGGGACTGTCGACCTCGCTCTTCAGTGAACGGGTGTGCGAATTCGAGACAATCGGAGAATTTCAAGAGTATTACCGACTACTGCGCAAGGAGGCTCTGGCCGGTGTGGATAACGCCTGGAACGAGCTTGGCTGGCTGTGGATGAACGGCTTTTTCCTTGCGAAAGACCACGAACAAGCCGTCAGAGTGCTACAGATCGCGACACAATTCCAGTGCCCGGAGGCCCATTACAACCTGGGGCTGATATATGGTTATATGGGGAGCCCACATCGCAATCAGCCAGAAGCACTGCCCCACCTGGAACAAGCCTATGGACGCGGGATCTTGCTGGCGGCGTATTCCCTGGGCGAACTCTACGAAGGTAACTGGGTGGCGGAGCAAGGAGAGGTCGGCGTTTTCGTCGAGCCTGATCCGAAGAGGTCTTGGGAATGGTACTTGCGAGGCGCTCAGGGCGGGCACGTCTGGGCGTCGATGAAGGTCGCTCTCCGCCAACTGGAAGGCACTGGTTTGTCTGGCAGCGTAGAGGATGGCGTGAACCTTCTCAAACAAGCCGCCGAGTACGCACTCGGTGCAGAGCCGGCGGAAGCACTGATGGAGTTCTATTTGGTGACCCAACCCGGCAGCGACGAATACCACCACTGGCGCGACAGGGCTATTGCCATGAATAGCAGCCAGGCTAGAAGATACCGGGCCTACGATGCCCATAGGCAGGCCAGCGAAAAGGAGAAGCAGGCGTGACTAAACGTGGAACTACGATTACCGAGCTTTTTCGAGCCGTGCCTGAAAGCCGACTGGCCGAGGCGAATGACGGTTATCAACGCCAGAGCACGCTCCGCATTCCCAGCAATGTTCCCTACGTCGTGGACAATATATGGGAGTGGCTGCGACCAGCCTCGATGCCATCGCGCCGCCATGCCGTCTATGCCAGCCCGACACCCGAACTGGCGCTTGAGAATGCCAGCGCCCCGCTTGCCGACGGAGATCGCTACGTCGCATGCCGGGTGATTGTCGGCGCGGATGAGATCCGCGTCGCTCAACTCGAAGTGAGCGATGCACGAAACCATACGGATATCCGCATGATTACCCGCTGGCTCAGTCTTCACAGCCGGGAGCTCACTGAGAAGCCTCTGGCCGACAGGCAAAGACTGGCACTGCTGTTCAGTCCGGGGCTGCGGCAGGATGAGCTGGAGACTCTGCGACAACAGAGCCCGTTGATCGAACAGCTTTGCACTCATGTGCAGCAGCACTCGACGCTCTGGCGCACGGCATATTCCGTTCCCAACGCGACGACTGGGGAGCTCTTTTTTGAACTGCTAGGCTCCGCCAGCTACCGTCTTGAGCCAATTCAGACCGCCTAGTCCATGTGCATCCGTCAGCGCACGCGGATGCCGGTTGGTCTTATCACTTGGTGCCACAGGTGGGGAAATGCCTAAATTGTCGCAAGGCGATATATTTGAGTCCATTGAAAAATCACGAGATAGCCTTGCTGTTGTCTTTGGCCATATTGGATTTAATCTAATGAGCCAATACTGGAAAGCTTTTTCGGCCCGCCACCCACAGGTGGAAATGATTCGATCCCCTTTCAATGGGCTGCCCAATATTCCGGTTCAGCTATCCAACAATAGATGGCTCTGGTTTATACAGGGGGAGACAAACCATGGAATGACCGACGAACGCCTATTGAGTAATCTCGAAATGGCGTTTTCGTGGGCGTCAAGACAGCATATAAGGTTTGTTGTCACGAATGGTATAGCCGATACGGATCATGATAAAGATACGGCGCACAACCGGCAAAGCGACGAGAGAAGAGCGCGCTTCTTGGTTGATTATGCAAGGGGTGTGGAAGAAAAGCACGACATAAGGATTGAGCTTGTTAGTTTGAATGATATTTTTGTGCGCTCATGATGATCTGTTCTTGTTGTTATTACTTGGCTGGATTTCTTTCGGTGAAAGGAACTCAATAAAATGAGCCTGAGAGTTTTGCGCGGCGGCAAAATAATATACCAAGCAAAAAGTGGCGACTCTTTTGATGTGTCCAATAAGGCGATCGAATACCTTCTTGAGGGCGTTGAACTTGACCGGGATGTGCTTCTGATAGATCTGCTTCTGATTCTGAAGAAAAACCCTATTCTAATTCAAGTTTTCGCGCGACTTCGTGCCGAAGAGATCCTGGAAGATGCACTTGAAGGGCAGTTCAATGAGGGTCATGAATACGGCGTTGAAAATATCGAATATTTGGAGTTGGACTGGGGCTTTTCATTCAGAGGGGATGATCTTCTCTCAATCTGGCCGAAAATGTCTTTTTCTGGCATTGGCTATGAGTTGCAGGAACCGCTGCAGACCGACTATGCGGTTTTTCCTGCCGGTGCACGGCAGGATTGGGCCCTGGAGTTTTGCGCGCCCAGAGAGCTGGCAAGCTACCCAGTACGTATAAATTCTGGGATCAAGATGGAGCCCAATTGCCAGCCAAAATTGATCGACCTTGGTCGCCCTGACTTGGGAAAAGTGATTGAGGGAGTTCTTTACTGCCTTTCGTGGTTTGGTTCAAAAACCGATCGAGAAGAGACAAAGTCCAGAATACTCGCAGCGATCGAAGAAAATGATTTTCACGAAATCGATGTAGACGACCACCTCAAGGAGCTGGAGGAAATGATCGCGAAAATTGACGAAAAGGAAAATCCTTGACGCCGCGCCCATGCTGAGCACCGATGTTTATTGACCTGATCAAAGCATTACATACCCAGATTACACTCAGAGCCTGTGGAGGACCACCAGATGCCAATTCTAGCTCGCACCCCGGAACAGATCATGCGAGAGGAGCCGAGAGATCTGTACTTTATTGAGTTCGCCAGTGCCAGTGGTGAAATATTCCCCCTGGATCCGTTTCGGCACATTGAGAGTGGCCGACACCCAAGGCCGGACGACCCGCCTGGTCGCGCTGAATTGCTGGCGTGGTTGGAGGAGCACCTACCGAACATGAGAATAGAACCCCTGGCCCCCTACGAAGACTCTTGCGTTATCAGTGGGGGAGTGCTTGGCCGACTTCGTCTGGACTTCGACGAAGAAAGCCTACAAGTCTATGTTAAGCGCTGGGAAGACGCCGATGGCAAGCCTCTTGATCCACGTTTTGCCTGCTATGCTTTAAGCTATGTGCAGATGACGGATACTCTTAAATAGCTAGATAATGACCCTCGGCAGGGGGCGTCAGTATGCGTTTAGTTAAATGCATTGAGTGAGTAGGGTCGCGCGAAGGAAATTTACCTGTAAAACTAATCGCCATTAATGGTTTTTGTCGCAGTTTCATGAAAAGTATTTGGGTTTTTTCTGCTTCCGGTCGCTGGCTGGGCATATAGAGGCCGGCACATCAAACAGTCACTCCCAATGCGGCAGCAAAAGTTCAAGAACAAAAAAAGGGGAGCCATTCGGCTCCCCTCAAGGGACTTATTCTCCAATCTCGATGAGTACTTCACCGGGATTGACCCTGTCGCCCTTGACCACATGGATGGCCTTCACGGTACCGGCGATCGGCGCCTGCACCTCGGTCTCCATCTTCATCGCTTCGGTGATCAGCACCGGCTGGCCGGCCCTGACCACGTCACCTTCCTTCACCAGCACGTCGACGATGTTGCCCGGCATGGTGGTGCTGACGTCGCCCGGGGCGGCGCTCTGCTTGCGCTTGCCGCCGGCGGCGCCGCCGACGAAGGCGTTGAGCGGCTCGAACACCACCTCTTCCGGCATGCCGTCGATGGCCAGGTAGAAGTGGCGCTTGCCGTCGGTCTTCACGCTGACGCCGGTGATGTCGACGCGGTAGCTCTCGCCGTGCACGTCGACCACGAACTCGGTGGGCACGCCTTCCTGGGCGGCCGGGCGGCCGGCGGCGTCCGGCTGCGGCAGCAGGGCTTCCGGCTTGAGGGTGCCGGCGGCGCGCTCCTCGAGGAACTTGCGGCCGATGTCCGGGAACATGGCGAAGGTCAGCACGTCTTCCTCGGACTTGGCCAGGGCGCCGATCTCCTCGCGCAGGCGGGCCATTTCCGGCTTGAGCAGGTCGGCCGGGCGCACGTCGATGACGTCCTCGTGGCCGATGGCCTGGAAGCGCAGCTGCTCGTTGACCTCGCCCGGGGCCTTGCCGTAGCGGCCCTGCAGGTACAGCTTCACCTCGTTGGTGATGGTCTTGTAGCGCTCGCCGGCCAGCACGTTGAACACCGCCTGGGTGCCGACGATCTGCGAGGTCGGGGTGACCAGCGGCGGGAAGCCGAGGTCGGCGCGCACGCGCGGGATCTCCTCGAACACCTCGTTGATGCGGTGCAGGGCGCCCTGCTCCTTCAGCTGGTTGGCCAGGTTGGACATCATGCCGCCCGGCACCTGGTTGACCTGCACGCGGGTGTCGACGCCGGTGAACTCGCTCTCGAACTGGTGGTACTTCTTGCGCACGTTGTAGAAGTACAGGCCGATCTCCTGCAGCAGCTCCAGGTCCAGGCCGGTGTCGAACGGGGTGCCGCGCAGGGCGGCGACCATCGACTCGGTGCCCGGGTGGCTGGTGCCCCAGGCGAAGCTGGAGATGGCGGTGTCGATGTGCTCGGCGCCGGCCTCGATGGCCTTGAGCTGGCACATGGCGCCCAAGCCCGCGGTGTCGTGGGCGTGGACGAAGATCGGCAGGTCGATCTCGGCCTTCAGCGCCTGCACCAGCTCGGCGGTGGCGTAGGGGGTGAGCAGGCCGGCCATGTCCTTGATGGCGATCGAGTCGACGCCCTTCTCCTGCATGCGCTTGGCCAGCTCGACGAACGACGCGGTGGTGTGCACCGGGCTGGTGGTGTAGGCGATGGTGCCCTGGGCGTGCTTGCCGGCGGCCTTGACCGCCTCGATGGCGGTGCGCAGGTTGCGCACGTCGTTCATCGCATCGAAGATGCGGAACACGTCGATGCCGTTGACCGCGGCCTTGGCGACGAAGGCCTTGACCACGTCGTCGCTGTAGTGGCGGTAGCCGAGCAGGTTCTGGCCGCGCAGCAGCATCTGCAGGCGGGTGTTGGGTAGCGCGGCCTTGAGCTGGCGCAGGCGCTCCCACGGGTCTTCCTTGAGGAAGCGCACGCAGGAATCGAAGGTGGCGCCGCCCCAGACTTCCAGCGACCAGTAGCCGACCTGGTCGAGCTTGGCGCAGATCGGCAGCATGTCCTCGAGGCGCATGCGGGTGGCGATCAGCGACTGGTGGGCGTCGCGCAGGATGGTGTCGGTGACGTGGATCTTCTTGTTCATGCTCAATTCCTCACAGGCCGGCGTGGGCGGCGATGGCGGCGGCGATGGCCAGGGCCAGCTCTTCGGGCTTGCGCTTGACCGAGTAGTTGATCAGTTCCGGGTGGGCTTCGACGAAGCTGGTGTTGAACACGCCGCTGCGGAACTCCGGATTGCGGAGGATTTCCTGGTAGTAGGGCGCGGTGGTCTTCACCCCCTGCACGCGCATGTCGTCCAGCGCGCGCAGGCCGCGGTCCAGCGCCTCTTCCCAGGTCAGTGCCCAGACGATCAGCTTCAGGCACATCGAGTCGTAGTACGGCGGAATGGTGTAGCCGGTGTAGATCGCCGTGTCGGTGCGCACGCCGGGGCCGCCGGGCGCGTAGTAGCGGGTGATCTTGCCGAACGAGGGCAGGAAGTTGTTCTTCGGGTCCTCGGCGTTGATGCGGAACTGGATCGCGTAGCCGCGGTGGACGATGTCCTCCTGCTTGACCGACAGCGGCAGGCCGCTGGCGATGCGGATCTGCTCGCGGACGATGTCGATCCCGGTGATTTCCTCGGTGATGGTGTGCTCCACCTGCACGCGGGTGTTCATCTCCATGAAGTACACCTCGCCCTCGGCGAGCAGGAACTCCACGGTGCCGGCGTTCTCGTAGCCGACCGCGCGCGCCGCCTTGACCGCCAGCTCGCCGATGTAGGCGCGCTGCTCGGGGGTCAGCTGCGGGCTGGGGGCGATCTCGATCAGCTTCTGGTTGCGGCGCTGGATCGAGCAGTCGCGCTCGAACAGGTGCACGGTGTTGCCGAAGCTGTCGGCGAGGATCTGCGCCTCGATGTGCTTGGGGTTGACGATGCACTTCTCGAGGAACACCTCGGCGCTGCCGAAGGCCTTGGTGGCCTCGGAGATCACCCGCGGGTAGGCCTGCTCCAGCTCGTCGCGGCTGTTGCAGCGGCGGATGCCGCGGCCGCCGCCGCCGGAGGTGGCCTTGAGCATCACCGGGTAGCCGATGCGCTCGGCCTCGGAGAGGGCTTCCTCGAGGTCGGCGACGTTGCCTTCGGTGCCGGGGGTGCAGGGCACGCCGGCGGCGATCATCGAGCGGCGCGCCTCGGTCTTGTCGCCCATGCGGCGGATCACCTCGGCCGACGGGCCGATGAACTTGATCCCGCGCTCGGCGCAGATTTCCGCCAGTTCGGCGTTCTCGGAGAGGAAGCCGTAGCCCGGGTGCAGGGCGTCGCAGCCGGTCTCGACGGCCAGATTGACCAGCTTGCGCGGGTTCAGGTAGCCGGCCAGCGGCTCGTCGCCGAGGTTGTGCGCCTCGTCGGCGCGCTTGACGTGCAGCGCATGACGGTCGGCTTCGGAATACACGGCCACCGAGCGGATGCCCATCTCGGCACAGGCCCGCACGATACGCACGGCGATCTCGCCACGGTTGGCGATGAGGATTTTTCTTATCACGGAGGTCTCCCTCGGCTTGGGCTGGCTGACCGGCCGGTCAGGCCGCAGGTGCATTCACCCTAGCGCCGCGGGGTCGATTAAGAAAAATGAATATTTGTTAGGTTGAGCATAAACTACAACTTATGCATCGGCGGAGCGCCCGGATTTTCTGGGCTGCAGCCGGCCGCCCGGTCGCGGCCAGCCGCTCGTCGCTACATGTTGCAACCCGGTTGCCGAATGGTTGCAGCGCGCTGCCGAGTGCCTTTCTCCCGTTGCCGAGGTCCCCATGCGCAAGTCCCTGATGCGTCTCACCCTGCGCCAGCTGCAGGTGTTCCGCGCGGTGTGCGAGACCCGCTCGTACAGCCGCGCCGCCGAGGAGATGGCCCTCACCCAGCCGGCGGTCAGCCTGCAGATCCGCCAGCTCGAGGAGCTGGTCGGCCAGCCGCTGTTCGAGTACGTCGGCAAGAAGCTCTACCTGACCGACGCCGCCGAGGCGCTGCGCCGCGCCGGCGCCGACATCTTCGGCCGCCTGGAGAGCCTCGACATGCAGCTCTCCGACCTGCAGGGCTCGCTGCAGGGGCTGCTCAGCCTGACCGTGGAGTCCAGCGCCGAGTACTTCGTTCCCCACCTGTTCGGCGAATTTCGCCGCGAGCACCCCGAGGTCGGCCTGCAGCTCACCGTCGCCAGCCACGCCCAGGTGCTGCGCCGCATGGGCGTCAGCCGCGACGAGCTGATGATCCTCTCCCAGGTGCCGACCGGCATGAACCTGGAGTTCAACCCGTTCCTCACCAACCACATCGTCGCCGTGGCGCCGCCCGGCCATCCGCTGTGCCAGCGCGAGTCGCTGACCCTGCAGGAGCTGACCGCCTGGCCGCTGCTGGTGCGCGAGCCGGGCTCGGGCACCCGCCAGGCCTGCGAGCGCTTCTGCCACGACAAGCGCGCCCACTTCGCCCAGACCCTGCAGCTCGGCTCGCAGGAGGCGCAGCGCGCCGGGGTGCTGGCCGGCCTGGGCCTGGCCCTGCTGCCGCGCCATGCGGTGAGCCTGGAGCTGGCCAGCGGCCGCCTGCGCGAGCTGCCGGTGGCCGAGCTGCCGCTGCAGCACAGCTGGTGCGTGGTGTACCCGCGCGACCGCTACCTGAGCCCGGTGGCCAGCGCCTTCCTCGAGTACATCCGCGCCAACCGCGCGGCGATCAACGCCCTCGGCCAGCGCCTCTGAGCGGCGTCAGGCGCCGGGCTGGCGGCGTGCCTCGGCGCGCAGCGCGCGCACGTAGTTGACGGCGATCAGCTCGGGATAGTCGTGGATCTCCTGATCCAGGCGGCGCTCCTCGTTGTACAGCTCGATGGCCCGGCGGAAGGCCATGCGGCGCTGGTCCTCCAGCTTGCGGCGGGCCTTGGCGTCCAGGCGCGAGGCCTCGGGGTTGGCGGCGACAGCATGGTGGCGGGGCATGGCGTCTCTCCCATCGCGAATGATCCAGGGAGTTCGAGCATGCCGCAGGAGGAGTGACGGCTTGACGGCAGCGCGGTGACGCCGGCGTGACAGCTGCGCCTCCCGGCAATGACCTTGTTCAGCGCGAGGGCATTCGGCTACCCTGCGCGCCGCGAATCAATCCGCGACAACCTCATCGGAAGAGGAATGCACCATGCACAAACCCCTCCTGCTGGCTGCCGGCCTGCTGCTCGGCAGCAGCGCCTGGGCTGCGGCCCCCGCCAACGAACCCATCCAGCCGGTCGAGCCGGCGCGCATCACCGAACCGGCCAAGGTCGAGCTGGGCAAGCAGCTGTTCTTCGACCCGCGCCTGTCGAAGTCGGGCTTCATCTCCTGCAACTCCTGCCACAACCTGAGCCTGGGCGGCAGCGACAACCTGCCGACCTCCATCGGCCACAACTGGCAGAAGGGGCCGATCAACTCGCCCACCGTGCTCAACTCGGGCATGAACATCGCCCAGTTCTGGGACGGCCGCGCCGCCGACCTCAAGGCGCAGGCCGGCGGGCCGATCGCCAACCCGATGGAGATGGGCTTCAGCCACGACCTGGCCGTCGACGTGGTCGGCTCGATCCCGCAATACCGCGCCGCCTTCCGGCAGATCTACAAGACCGACCAGGTCACCATCGACGCGATCACCGATGCCATCGCCGCCTTCGAGAAGACCCTGGTCACCCCGAATTCGCGCTTCGACCGCTGGCTGGGCGGCGACCAGAGCGCCCTGACCACGACCGAACTGGACGGCTACCGCCTGTTCAAGGACGTCGGCTGTACCGGCTGCCACAATGGCCCGGCGGTCGGTGGCAACTCGTTCCAGAAGATGGGCCTGGTCAATCCGTACCTGACCAACAACCCGGCCCAGGGCGTCGCCGGGCTGACCGGCAAGGATGCCGACCGCTTCAAGTTCAAGGTGCCGACGCTGCGCAACGTCGAGCTGACCTATCCCTACTTCCACGACGGCGCCTACTGGAAGCTGGAGGAGGCGGTGGACGTGATGGCGCGCCTGCAGCTCGGCCGCCAGCTGCGCGAGGACGAGATCGGCAAGATCACCGCCTTCCTCAAGACCCTGACCGGCGAGCAGCCGAAATTCCCGCTGCCGATCCTGCCGCCGTCGGCGGCCGACACGCCGCGACCGCAGCCGTTCGAGTAACGGCTGGCGGCCCGGGCCGGCTCAGGCGCCGCCCGGGCCGTCCTCGGCCGGCTTGGCGGTCTTGGGCGACAGGCGCAGGCTGCGCAGGCTGCGCTTGACGCTCTTCAGGTGGTTGACCAGGTCCGGGCCGCGGGCCATGGCCACGCCCATCGCCAGCACGTCGATCACCACCAGGTGGGCGATGCGCGAGGTCAGCGGGGTGTAGATCTCGGTGTCCTCCTGCACGTCGATGGCCAGATTGACGGTGGCCAGGTCGGCCAGCGGGGTCTGGCTGGGGCACAGGGTGATCAGCGTGGCGCCGCTCTCGCGCACCAGGTTGGCGGTGGTCAGCAGGTCCTTGGAGCGCCCCGACTGCGAGATGCAGATGGCCACGTCGCCGGGTTTGAGGGTCACCGCGCTCATCGCCTGCATGTGCGGGTCGGAGTAGGCGGCGGCGGTCAGCAGCAGGCGGAAGAACTTGTGCTGGGCGTCGGCGGCCACCGCGCCGGAGGCGCCGAAGCCGTAGAACTCGACGCGCGAGGCGTTGGCGATGGCGTTGACCGCGCGCTCCAGCGCCTGCATGTCGAGGTGCTCGCGCACCTCCATCAGGGTGTGCAGGGTGGTGTCGAAGATCTTCAGGCTGAAGTCGGCCAGCGAGTCTTCCTCGTGGATGGCGAACTGGCCGAAGCTGGCGCCGGCGGCCAGGCTCTGCGCCAGCTTGAGCTTGAGATCCTGGAAGCCCGTGCAGCCGATGGCGCGGCAGAAGCGCACGATGGTCGGCTCGCTGATGCCGACCTCGTGGGCGAGGTCGGCCATCGAGCTGTGCATGACGGAAGCCGGGTCCTGCAGCACGTAGTCGGCGACCTTGAGCTCCGACTTGCGCAGCAGGGAGCGGGATTGGGCAATGTGTTGCAACAGATTCACGGGGCGGACTCGGGTTATGATCGGCCAAAGCCGGAGGTAGTGACCTTGTAGTTATACTACAAGAACTGCGCCAGCGCCCAGGCAAACCGCATCGGAGAATTCCCCGTGCCGTCCCCCTCTCCCGTTCTTCCCTGCGACATGCTGGTGTTCGGCGGCACCGGCGATCTGGCCCTGCACAAGCTGCTGCCGGCACTCTACCACCTGCACCGCGAGCAGCGCCTGCCCGCCGATCTGCGCATCCTCGCCCTGGCCCGCACCGGGCTGGACCGCGACGCCTACCGCGCGCTGGCCGAGCGCCGCTGCCGCGCGCAGATCGCCCGCAGCGACTTCGACGCCGACACCTGGCAGGGCTTCGCCGCGCGCCTCGACTACTTCGCCATGGACGTGTCGCAGAGCGCCGAGTTCGGCCGCCTGGCGCGCCGCCTGGGCGAGACCTGCGCGCGGGCGCGCATCTACTACCTAGCCACCGCGCCGCAGCTGTTCGCCCCCATCGCCGCCCACCTGGCCGTCGCCGGGCTGGCCGGCGCCGACACCCGCATCGTCCTCGAGAAGCCCATCGGCCATTCGCTGGAGTCGGCGCTGGCGATCACCGGGGCGATCGGCAAGGTGTTCGACGAGTCGCAGGTGTTCCGCATCGACCACTACCTGGGCAAGGAGACGGTGCAGAACCTGATGGCGCTGCGCTTCGCCAACGCCCTGTTCGAGCCGGTGTGGCGCGCCGGGCACATCGACCACGTGCAGATCAGCGTGCTCGAGACCCTCGGCGTGGAGAACCGCGGCGCCTACTACGACCAGGCCGGCGCCATGCGCGACATGCTGCAGAACCACCTGCTGCAGCTGCTCTGCCTGGTGGCCATGGAGGCGCCGGTGCGCTTCGACGCCGAGGCGGTGCGCAACGAGAAGGTCAAGATTCTCCAGGCGCTCAAGCCGCTGAGCGGCCTCGACGTGCGCGACAAGACCGTGCGCGGCCAGTACGCCAGCGGCCGCATCGGCGGCCAGGAGGTGCCGGCCTACTACTTCGAGAAGCACGTCGACAACGACAGCGACACCGAGACCTTCGTCGCCGTGCAGGCGGAGATCGACAACTGGCGCTGGGCCGGCGTGCCCTTCTACCTGCGCACCGGCAAGCGCCTCAAGCGCAAGTGCTCGGAGATCGTCATCCAGTTCAAGCCGGTGCCGCACCGCCTGTTCCCCGGCGCCGCCGAGCAGGCCAACCGCCTGCTGATCCGCCTGCAGCCGGAGGAGCGCATCAGCCTGCAGCTGCTGGCCAAGACCCCGGGCAAGGGCATGACCCTGGAGCCGGTCGAGCTCGACCTCAACCTGGCCACCGCCTTCTCCCGCCAGCGCCGCTGGGACGCCTACGAGCGCCTGCTGCTCGACGTCATCGAGGGCGACCCGACCCTGTTCATGCGCCGCGACGAGGTCGAGGCCGCCTGGCGCTGGGTCAGCCCGATCCTCGACGGCTGGCACCAGCACTACCAGAAGCCGCGCCCCTACCCGGCCGGCTCGACCGGCCCGGAGCAGGCGCACAGCCTGCTCGAGCTGGCCGGCCGGCAGTGGCACGACTGACGGCCGCGCGGCGGCTGACCGGCGCTGCAGCCGGGCGCCGCAGTGCCGTGCTACCCTTGCCCCGCCATCATTCCCGCGGCTTCCCCCGGCGGAGCCGCTCGTCCACGACGCCAACGCCTTAAGAACATGCATACCGTAGAAAAGATCGGCGGCACCTCGATGAGCCGCTTCGAGGAACTCCTCGACAACATCTTCATCGGCCAGCGCCAGGGCGACGCCCTGTACCAGCGCATCTTCGTCGTCTCGGCCTACAGCGGCATGACCAACCTGCTGCTCGAACACAAGAAGACCGGCGAGCCGGGCGTCTACCAGCGCTTCGCCGATGCCCACAACGAGGGCGCCTGGCGCGAGGCCCTGGAAGACGTGCGTGCGCGCATGCTGGCCAAGAACGCCGAGCTGTTCGCCGGCACACCGGAGCAGGCCGCCGCCGACGCCTTCATCGGCTCGCGCATCGACGACGCCCGCGACTGCATGGACAGCCTGCAGAAGCTGTGCAGCTACGGCCACTTCCAGCTCACCGAGAACCTGATGAAGGTGCGCGAGATGCTCGCCTCCCTCGGCGAGGCGCACAGCGCCTTCAACAGCGTGCTGGCGCTCCAGCAGCGCGACGTCAACGCGCGCCTGGTCGACCTCAGCGGCTGGCAGATGGAAACCCCGCTGCCGTTCGAGGAGATGATCCGCGCCAGTTTCGCTGGCATCGACCTGTCCCGCGAGCTGGTCATCGCCACCGGCTACGCGCACTGCGCCGAAGGCCTGATGAACACCTTCGACCGCGGCTACAGCGAGATCACCTTCGCCCAGATCGCCGCCGCCACCGGCGCCCGCGAGGCGATCATCCACAAGGAGTTCCACCTCAGCAGCGCCGACCCCAACCTGGTCGGCGTCGACAAGGTGGTGACCATCGGCCGCACCAACTACGACGTCGCCGACCAGCTGTCCAACCTCGGCATGGAAGCGATCCACCCGCGCGCCGCGCGCACCCTGCGTCGCGCCGGCATCGAGCTGCGCATCAAGAACGCCTTCGAGCCCGAGCACGCCGGCACCCTGATCAGCCAGGACTACTGCAGCGCGCGACCCTGCGTGGAGATCGTCGCCGGGCGCAAGGACGTCTTCGGCCTCGAGGTGTTCGACCAGGAGATGCTCGGCGACCCCGACCACGACATCGAGGTCAGCAAGCTGCTCAAGCAGCTCAAGCTGTACGTGGTCAACAAGGACTCCGACGCCAACAGCATCACCTACTACGTCACCGGCTCGCGCAAGCTGATCAACCGTGCCGCCAAGCTGGTCGAGGAGCGCTACCCGGCCGCCGAGGTGACCGTGCACAACGTCGCCATCGTCTCGGCGATCGGCTCCAACCTCAAGGTCAAGGGCATCCTCGCCCGCACCGCCAGCGCGCTGGCCGAGGCCGGCATCAGCATCCAGGCGCTGCACCAGTCGATCCGCCAGGTGGAGATGCAGTGCGTGGTCAACGAGGAGGACTACGCCGCCGCCATCGCCGCGCTGCACCGCGCGCTGATCGAGCCGGAGAACCACGGCGACGTGATCGCCGCCGCCTGACGCGCTGCAGGCCGTGCCTCCCGGGCGCGAGGCACGGCCATTTTCCCTCCCCCTCCTTGCGCACCGGACGGCGCGGCATCCGTGCTATGGTCGCGGCAGGTGGCCGTCCGCCACGGCCGAGATCGCCGGCAACAAGGAGAACGCCCATGATCCGTCTGCATACCCTGCTCGCGCCCACCGACCTTTCCGCCCCGGCGCGCCAGGCCGCCGAGCGCGCGGCCCGGCTCGCCGCCGACGGCGGCGCCCGTCTGGTGCTGCAGCACGTGGTCAGCAGCGGCGCACTGGACACCCTGCGCCAGCTGTTCGGCGTCGCTCCCGGCGACCTGCAGCAGCGCCTGCTCGACGAGGCGCGCGAGGAGCTGCGCGGGCTCGGCGCCGCGCTGCACGAGCACTGCGGCGTGGACGCCGAGCTGCACCTGGGCAGCGGCGCGGTGGCCGCCGAGATCGCCAGCGAGGCCGATGCCCTCGACGCCGATCTGCTGGTGCTCGGCGCGCGCGGCGCCAGCCTGGTGCACGATCTGCTGCTCGGCTCGACCACCGAGCGCGTGCTGCGCAAGACCGGCCGCCCGCTGCTGGTGGTGCGCCGCGCGGCCGCGCACGCCTACCGGCGGGTGCTGCTGCCGGTGGACTTCTCGGCGCGCTCGCGCCAGGCCATCGCCATGGCCCGCGCGCTGGCGCCGCAGGCCGAGCTGCTCCTGCTGCACGCCTTCGAGGTGCCCTTCGAGGGCCGCCTGCGCCACGCCGGGGTCGGCGAGGCGGAGCTGGCCGCGTTGACGGCCAGCG
>NZ_SSTC01000091.1 GCF_004801855.1 Pseudomonas sp. A-1
GGCAGCCGGCGCCATGGCCGGTGCCGCCGCCAAGCCCAGCGGCGCCTCGCGCTGGCTCGGCCCGCTGGCCGGCATCGCCGCCGGCGGCCTGCTCGCCTCGATGTTCATGGGCGACGGCTTCGAGGGCTTCCAGTTCCTCGACTTCATCATCCTGGCGCTGCTCGCCTTCGTGCTGTTCCGCCTGTTCGCCCGCCGCAAGGCCCAGCAGGCCACCCCGGCCTACGCCGGCATGGGCCACGCCCAGGCCTACCAGGCCCCGCAGCAGCCGGCCTACAGCCCGGCGGCCAACCCGGTGTTCGGCGGCGTGGCCCAGCCGGCGCGCACCTTCAACGCCCCGGCCTGGTTCGACGAGCAGCGCTTCGTCGGCATCGCCCGCGAGCACTTCATGAGCCTGCAGCAGCACTGGGACGCCGCGGAGATGGACAAGATCGCCGAGTTCGTCACCCCGCAGATGCTCGAGTTCCTCAAGCAGGAGCGCGCCAGCCTGGGCGACGGCTTCCAGTCCACCTACGTCGACAACCTGCAGGTGCAGCTGGACGGCGTCGAGCAGCAGGGCGGCAAGACCATCGCCACCCTGACCTTCGCCGGCGTGTCGAAGAACTCGCGCTTCGACCAGGGCGAGGCGTTCAGCGAAAGCTGGCGCATGGAGCGCGCCGACGGCGACAACCAGCCGTGGCTGATCGCCGGCATCCGCCAGAACGGCTGATCCGCAGCGCAGTGACCACAGGACCCGGGCTTGCCCGGGTCTTGTCGTTTTCGGGGGGTGCGCTATAAAGCTCCCCCATTCCCCCATCGAGAGAACCGCCACCGTGGAAGAAACCATCGACCGTCTGCGCGAACTGAACGAGCCGGTACCGGTGCCCCTGGAGCTGCCGGACGAGGACCTGCTGGTGGAGATCCAGGAGCAGATCCTCATCCACCTGCCCTTCGAGCTGCGCGAGTACCTGCTCAAGGCCAGCGACGTGGTCTACGGCCAGCTGGAGCCGGTGACCGTCTGCGATCCGCAGTCGCACACCTACCTGCCCGAGGTCGCCGCGCGCGCCTGGGACGAGGGCCTGCCGCGCTACCTGGTGCCGCTGTGCGAGGACCGCGGGCGCTACTACGCGGTCGATCCCGAGGGCCAGGTGCTGCTGTGGGACGGCGAGCTCGACGAGGAGAACACCTGGGACTCGGTGTGGGAGTGGGTCGAGCAGGTCTGGCTGGAAGGCGCCTGAGCCCTTCAGCCCTCGCGGCTGAACACGTAGAACAGGTTGGGCTCGCTGACCAGATAGAGATTGCCGCGTCCGTCGAGGGCGACCCCCTCGGCCTGCGGCACGCTCTGCTCCAGGCCGGCGGAGGCGCGCCACAGCGAGCGGTAGCCGAACAGCTGGCCGTCCATGCCCAGCTCCATCATCAGCTGGCTGGCGTCGCTGAGCAGCAGCAGATGGCCGCTGCGCGCGTCGAACTCCACCGAGGACAGGTCGCTGACGAAGTTCTTGTGGCGGATCCAGGCATCGTGGTCGATCACCGCCAGGCTGAAGTCGCCGCGCAGGCTGGCCTTGAGGCCGCGGATCTCGTACAGCTTGCGTGGCGAATGCTCCTTGACCACGAACAGGCGATCGCCGGTGCGATCGTAGCCCAGCCCCTCGAGGCCGCTGTTGTGCCGCTCCGGGTTGCCGAGGTCGAGGGTCAGCGCCCGGTAGTCGGTGCGCTGCAGCGGAGCGGACCCGCTGGGCCGCGGCACGATGACGAGCTCCTGGCGGCGTTCGTCGGCCAGCAGCAACTGGTCGTCGCCGAGGTAGGCCACGGCCTCGACGTCCTGGAAGCCGTGCAGCGGATAGCGCTCCAGCACCTCGCCGGCGGTGCTCATGGCGAGCAGCTCCGGCGGGTTGTTGATCACCGCCCACAGCTGCTGACGGTCGTCGTCGTAGCTCAGCCCGGAAAGATTGCCGTCGACCCCGGCCACCGGCTGCGCCTCGACCCGTACCCGGTATTGCGGCAGGCCGGCCTCCGCCACCGGCGCTGGCGAGCCGGCGAATTTCAGCCAGAAGTACAGGTGCTCGTGCAGGTGCAGCCCCAGGACGGGGTATGCCAGCAGCACGGCCAGCAACAGCGGCAGCCAGGCCCTGCGGCGCCGGCCGGACAGCTGCCCGAGCAGGCGGTTGCCAATGGTGATCATCGCGAACTCTCTTGTTGTAGGGCCGGCCATGGAGCCTGCCCGGGATATGTTGCGGCCGTGCGTGCGCCCCGGGTCGGCGGCGCCGGACATGCCGGGCGACGGTGAGTACGAGCGGTCATCTTCCGCTCAGCAGCGGCTGGCGGGAGCGTCGCGAATGTTAGTTTCCGGAGTATTAAGCCAGCATTAGGCGTCGTTGATTTCGGGGCCGGTGCTGGCCCGGACGCGTCCGGAGGTGTCGCCACCCTGGCGGCCGCCGGGGAGCGTCAGGTGCTTGCCCGTGGCGGCGCCACCGGCATGCGCCGCGCCCATTGCGGCGGGCAGCTGGCAGTGGCGTGAGCGTGGTTTCCCTTTTGTTTGCGGCCCTGCTGTTCGTGTAGTCTTCGATCGCCGCGCCAGACCGGGCCCCCTCTGCCTGGCCCTCCGGCTTCCACGATGGCCCTGTTTCCGCCGGGCGCCGACGACCGCCGCGCCCCTGTCCGAGAGCATGAACCGATGAACGCCAGAACCGACACGTCCGCCGGGACGCCGTTTGCCATCGCTGTCCTGGGGCTGGTAGTGCTGCTGTGTTTCTGGGGGATCGGCGACATCCCCTTCCTCAGCGTCAACGAGGCGCGCCGCGCGGTATCCGCCCGCGAAATGTTCGAGAGCGGCCAGTGGCTGCTGCCATACATGAACGGCGAGCTGTATCTGACCAAGCCGCCGCTGTTCAACTGGCTCACCCTGCTGCCGACACAGCTGCTCGGCGCGGCGACGGAGTGGACGCTGCGCCTGCCCTCGGCGCTGTTCGCGCTGGCTTCCTGTGCGGTGGTCTACGGGCTGGGCCGGCACCTGGGGGGGCGGCAGGTCGGCCTGTACGCGGCGATGATCCTCGCGGCCAATACCGGCTTCAGCCTGTTCGCCCGCCGTGCCGAGATCGAGATGACCCTGACCGGGCTGAGCCTGCTGTCGTTGCTGGCAGCCTGGCCCTACCTGTTCGGCCAGGGCGGTCGGCGCTGGGTGCTGCTCAGCTTCGCCCTGACCGGGCTGTGCCTGCTGACCAAGGGGCCGGTCTGCCTGCTGTTCGTCGCCGCGCCGCTGCTGGCGTTCGCCTTCCTCCGCCAGCCGCGGGCGCGGGCCTATCTGTGCAGTGTCCCCGGCTGGCTGACCGCCCTGCTGATCGGCGGCTCCTGGTATCTGGCCGTCAGCCTGCAGCTGGGCTGGGACATCTGGTCCACGGTCCTCCAGCGGGACATCGTCAACAAGGTCGGCGGCTCGCAGGGCGGCGAGGCCTGGTATGCCTACCTGCTCTACCTGGCCGGCGATTTCGCCCCGTTCTGGCTGGTGCTGCTGGTGCGCCCGCGCCAGCTGTGGCAGCAGATCCGCGCGCGCGCCGAGCTGCAGCTGCTGGCCTGCTGCGTGCTGCTGCCGCTGCTGGTGTTCTCGCTGTTCACCGACAAGCACGCCAAATACCTGCTGCCGGCCTATCCGGCCGTGGCGCTGCTGCTGGCCTGGCACTGGACCCGCGTGCTCGACACCCTGCAGGGCTGGCGGCGCAAGCTGATGAGCTGGCTGCCGCCGGCGCTGCTGCTGGCCTTCGTCGTCTTCTTCGGCCTGTTCGAGGCGCGGGTGTTCGCCCACCGCCTGCAGGCGCTGCCGGAGATCGACAGGGCGCTGGCCGACTATCCCGACCAGCCGCTCTACAGCCTCGGCATCCCGGACATGCGCCTGGTGTACTACGCCGGCCGGCCGGTCGCGGCGCTGACGGTGGACGAGGTTGAGGCCCGGGTCGGCGAGGAGGGGCTGCTGTTCGCCCGCGAGCCGCTGCCGGAGCCGCTGGCCGGGCTGGCCAACTGCACCCAGGCGCGCTTCGCGCCCTACCTCAAGCGCAAGAAGTCCGCGCTGCTGATTCGCCTCGGGCCGACCTGCCGGGCCGCGCCGTAGGCCGCTTCCCGGCCGGAACAGGCTGACGGGGAGCCGGGGTGGACTCCGGCGTCGTGCCGAGGCGGGGTGGGCGGCGACGGCGGGCGCCGTCTGCGGGGGAAGCTGACGACGCGAGTGGTCGCAGCGGATCGGCGGGCGCCACAGCGTGGGCGCCACAAAGCACAAGGGGGAGCCATAGGCTCCCCCTTCAAGTCGGTCGTGCTTTGTTCTTCTTGTGCTTGCGGGCTTGTTGTTCTTGTCGGTCACCCGTCCGGACGTCATGGTCCGGCTGGAGTCCCAAGACGGGACTCAAGAACAAGCGGATTCCTTTGGACGCTGATGTTGCCGCCACCCTTGCGGGTCTGACCGGTGCTGGCCGCTGCCTCGGGGCAGTTTTATCGTTCTCGGGCCGGTCGGGGGAGAACCCTGTCGGGCAACTCCTCTCCAAAAGAATCAGTTTGTTGCGCCTCCACCCTGTTGTTCTTGTTGTGTTGGAGCCGTTACGTCTTGTTTTTATTCTGTTGGTTCCGCGTTCTTGTTTTTGTTGTGCCAATAACAATGCAGGTGGCGTGCCAGTTTTTGAAAATCCTTTAAAATCAAAGACTTGTGATTTAAAGAGGACGCCTGTAGCCCGCAAAGAAGCGGGCTACCGTTACCGTGCTCCCCAGCGGGACGTTACGCCGTGATGGCGAGGTAACACCGCCGCGGCCGGCCGCCGGGGCATCCCGCGCGGGCGAAGGCGCGCCGGCGCGCGGTTGGAGCACACTGATCACCACCCTGGCCGGAGGCTTCGACCGGGCGCTGATCTTCGGCTTCCCGCCGAGCAGCTGAGGCGGCCGGCCGTGGTCGGCTACCTGCTGGCAGGTTCGCGCCGCCCGTCGGCGGAGGCCATGCCGCCCACTGAGGTTCGCGGCGCCGGCATCCCGGCGGCGACCCTCGGCACCCCGGCGCCCTGCCGCCGGGGCGACGCGCCTCTGGCGGTCCCCGGGCGGATCGGGTAGCTTCGGGGAAAGCCGACCAGCGGTAGCGCCGCTGCCGGCAGCCCCGGCGGATGCGGGACAGTCCGGCCGCCTCCCTCCACCAGCCTGCAAGGATGCGCCATGAGCACGCGAGCCCCCGATCGTCCGCCCACCGCCGCCTGCGTGGCGAAGCCGCCGTCCGCCGGCCTGGCCGGCTACCTGGACGGCAGCCAGCCGCTGTGGAAGGCCTGGCTGCTCTACTGGCTCGGTTCGGCGCTGCTGCTCGGCCTGCTGCTGCTCGGCCTGCAGTCCGTGCTGGCCGAACTCATCCTGTTTCTCGAGCGCGTCTTCGGCGTGCGTCCGGCGACGACCATCCTGCTGCTGGGCGTGCCGCCCATCGCCGGCTTCCTGTTGTTCTCCCTGCTGGCGCTGTGGCGCTGCGCGGAGAACACCGGCTGGCCGGCCTGGACCCTGCTGACCCGCATCCTCGTCGGCCTGCACGTGCTGTGGTCGCTGGGCCAGCTGCTGGCCATCTTCTTCTAGACGTCGCGCCCGAAACGCGCCGGCACCAGGCGGCGCAGCTGCCGGCCGAGCACCGCACGGAAGCGCGCGCTGTGGATGCAGGCGCCGCCGGCCAGGCCGACCAGGCAGCCGAGCAGGGTGTCGTAGAAGCGCGCCTCGATCAGCGCGGCGACCGGCCCCTGGCCGAGGGTGGCGGCCTCGGCGAGCAGGATGGTCATCGGCGTGATGAAGATCACCGCGAAGCCGTAGTGGCGCACCACCGCCGTCTCCACCACGAAGGCCAGCAGCATCATCGTCAGGGTGATGCTCCAGGGCTCGAGCGGCAGCAGGAGCAGCCCCCAGGCGACCAGCAGGCCGATGGCGGTGCCGAGCAGGCGGTGCAGCTGCTTGTTCCAGACCGCCTGCAGCGAGGCGCCCTGGATCACCGCCAGGCAGCTGACCGGCACCCAGTAGGCCTTCTCCAGCTGCAGGAGCTGGGCGATGGCCAGCGACAGGCCGACGAACAGGCCGATCACCACCGAGTCGAACACCACGAAGTCGAAGGTCGGCACCGGCAGCGGCGGTGCCGGATCGGGCTCGCGCGAGCGCAGGATGTAGGCGCTGTAGAAGAAGGCGATCAGGCAGGCCAGCAGCGCCCCCAGGGCCACCAGGCCGACCATCAGCGGCACCTGCTGCCATTCCAGCGGAGTGTAGGCGCCGAGCGACGCGGCCATCACGAAGAACAGGCTGCCGGGCACGCCCAGACCGTAGAAGCGGCAGGCCATGCTCACCAGGATGGTGACGAACACCAGCGCCGGCATCTTCAGCAGCGGCACGAAGTGGCTCAGCAGCCCCAGCGCATAGCAGGCGATCAGTGCGAAGGCCGCGGCCATCACCGTCAGCATGCGGTGGTACAGCGGCGTGCGCGGCGTGTAGAGGAACACCATGCCGCCCAGCGCGGCCACCAGGCCGTAGTCCATGCGCCCGAGCAGCGTGCCGATCAGCAGCGGCAGGCCGCTGGCCAGCGCCGCGGCGAAAGGCTTCTGCCAGGGCCGGTCGCTGGGGTTGATGGTCACCAGCTGGCGCCACTGCGCCAGCAACAGTCGTTTCAGCTGCGCCCGCTTGCCCTGCATCGCCCGCTCCTTTCCTCATGGGCAGTGCGGCCGGCCTCGCTCCGGCCGGCGCCCGCATCCGGTTTTTTCCTGCTTATCGCGGCAATCGCGGTGGCGGTGCAAGTGCTATTTGCTGCGGCATGCCCGCGGGGCGTCACCCAGGGCGCATGGCGCCGGGATGGAAGCCGAAGGCTCGACCGTGGCCGCCTTCCGGCAGGCGCTCGTCGGCTCGCGGCGTGGCTGGGGAACGCGGCCGGTGGCGGATGGTCTGCGCTCGGTCCGTCCACCCTGTCCTGGGAAAACTCCCCATGCTCCGCCCTGCCCGTCTGCTGTCCTCCTGCCTCGCCGCCCTGCTGCTGCTCGCCTCTACCGACGCCTCCGCCGCCACCGGTTCGCACCTCGACCGCGGCGAGGTGCGCGACCTGCTGCGCGTGCACAACCGCGCCCGCGCCGAGGTCGGCGTGCCGCCGCTGCAATGGTCGCCACGGATCGCCGCCAGCGCCCAGCGCTGGGCCGACCGCCTCGCCGACACCAGCTGCCGCATGCAGCACAGCCGCGGCTCCGGCTACGGCGAGAACCTCTACCGCGCCACCGCCGGCTACTACGAGGTCAAGGACGCTGCCCTGGCCTGGGCAAGGGAGCGCCGCCTGTACCGCGGCGGCCCGCTGCGCCGGCACAACTGGGCGCCCAGCGGCCACTACACGCAGATGGTCTGGAGCGACAGCCGCCAGCTCGGCTGCGGCGTCAGCGAGTGCGACGACAAGATGATCGTGGTCTGCCACTACGACCCGAAGGGCAACTACCTGGGGCAGGCGCCGTACTGAGGCGATCACCGGTGCGACCGGTGGCTGCCAGGCTGCGGCGTGGCTGCCTGCCCTGTGCACGCCCCGCGTCCGGCCGCGGGAGCGCGGGCACGCTCCGCGGCTGGGCCAGGCCGGAGTACTAGACTGAGCGCATCGAATGGCCACTTCGTCCAGAGGCGGGAATGTCCGGTGCTGCTCCGATTGCCGTTGTGCTCATGCTGCTCGCCGGCTGCGCCGCTCAATCCGTGCCCGTGCCGCGGCCGCAGAGCACGCAAAGCGCCACGGTGGGCATGGCGCTGAAGGTTCGCATCTCCGCTCTGGCCACCTACAGGGCAGACGGCGCGTATTTCGTCAGGAGCTGCGCGACGGGCGCCGGCGAGGCATGCGAGGAGCGGCTGACCGGTTCGAACTACGGCAAGGATGGCCGCCTCTACCTGCTGAACGCCGAGCCCGGCGAATACCGGGCGGTTGCCGCGGTCTTTCGCTCGGGCATGCCGGGCGATCGAAGCCTGTATTTCGTCTACTTTCCCCGTGCCATGGCCGACGCCTCGAAAGTGCAGGTTCGGCCCGGACAGTTCGTCCATGCCGGAAGCTTTCTGCTGTCGGCCTTTCCCGGACTGTGCCCCGGCAAGGCCGAGCCGGCCCAGCTGAAGTATGCGGAAATGATCGAGCCGGGCACCCCGAAGTGCGGGTTCTTCAAGACCCTGCTGCACAAGCTGGCGACCGACGACCACCTGTTCATCGGTGGCACGGCATATCCGGTCGGTATCCAGACCTTTCACTATCGCGGTGACGTGTTCGAAAGGCGGGCAGAGCCGGCCGCTGCGCGCGAGTTCAGGAAAGCCGCCAGAAGCGACCTGGCAGGCGGCGGGTGGCTTGTCGGCGACTGAGCCCGGGCCGGAGCGGGGCGGCAGGCCCCGGACGGGGGGCTCACTCCCCGTGCAACGTCACCACCAGCGTCCGCGCCCCGCCGTGCTCGCGGTGCTCGCCCAGGTAGATGCCCTGCCAGGTGCCCAGCGCCGGCCGGCCGTCGGTTATCGGCAGGCTCAGGCTGTTGCCCAGCAGGCTGCTCTTGATGTGCGCCGGCAGGTCGTCGCTGCCCTCGAGGGTGTGCCGGTAGTACGGCTCGTCCTCGCGCACCGCGCGGTCGAACCAGGCGGCGAAGTCGCTGCGCACAGTGGGGTCGGCGTTCTCGTTGAGGGTCAGCGAGGCGGAGGTGTGCTGGATGAACACATGCATCAGGCCGACGCGCATCTCGCGGATCGCCGGGCAGTGGGCGAGGATCTCGTCCGTCACCAGATGAAAGCCGCGACGGCGGGGTTTGAGCTGGAAGCGGTATTGGTGCCACATGGTCCGGTGTTCTGCAGTCTGGAAATCAGGCGCGCAGCGGATGCGCCGCCAGGTCGAACTCGGTAATCACGGGTTTCACTCAGCCATGCGCCGGTGCGGCATGCAGCCTGAGCCCCAGCGCCTTGACCACCTTGAGGATGGTGCCGAACTCCGGGTTGCCCTCGCCGGACAGTGCCCGGTACAGGCTCTCGCGAGACACCCCGGCATCCCTCGCCACCTGGGTCATGCCGCGGGCGCGGGCGATGGTGCCCAGAGCCTTGGCGATGAAGGCAGGATCGTCGCCAGCTTCTTCCATGCAGGCGTCCAGATAGTTGGCCATGTCCTCTTCGGTCTTGAGGTACTCGGCGGAGTCCCAGCGTGAGAATTGCTCGGTCATGGGTTTTGCTCCTTCCAGGCCCTGGCGATCAGTCGGGCCTGCTTGATGTCGCAGTTCTGGCTGCTTTTGTCGCCACCACAGAGCAGGATCACCAACTGGCGCCCCTGCTGCATGAAGTACACCCGGTAGCCCGGACCGTAGTCGATGCGCGCTTCGCTCAGACCATCGCCAATCGGTTTGGCGTCGCCGAAATTGCCGTCGGCCATCCGGTCGATGCGTATCTGGATGCGCACTCTCGCCCGGCCATCCGCCAGTGCGGACAGCCATGCAGAAAAGGTCGCACTACGGATGATCTCAGTCATGCGTCGAGTGTAGCCTTTGGGCTACGTCACGACAATGGAAAAACTCGCCGGCCCCTACGAGCCGAAGCGGGATTATCTGGGGCAGGCGCCGTACTGAGGTGATGCGCCGCCTTGATGAGTCCCTGATAAGGACCTATCGTTCCCAAATTGGGACTCTTCGAGATCGACATGCCGAATATTCCACTGAGCGATGCGCTTTTCACTGCGACCCAGCGCAAGGTGCTGGGGCTGCTGTACGGCAACCCGCAGCAGAGCTTCTACGCCAATGAGATCGCCCGCCATGCGCAGGTCGGCAAGGGCAGCCTGATGCGCGAGCTGGAGCGGCTGCAGCGGGCGGGCATCCTGACCATGACCCGCCATGGCAACCAGACCCACTACCAGGCCAATCCGGATTGCCCGATCCATGCCGAACTGCTGGGCATCGTGCGCAAGACCTTCGGCATCGCCGAGCCGCTGCGCGCCGCCCTGGCGCCGCTGGCCGGGCAACTGGCGTGGGCTTTCGTCTACGGCTCGGTGGCCAAGGGCAGCGAACATGCCGGCAGCGATATCGACCTGATGCTGATCGGCGACGGCCTGAGCTATGCCGAGCTGATGGAGCGCCTGCTGCCGGTCGAGGAGCAACTGGGGCGCACCATCAACCCGACGTTGTACACTCCGGACGAATGGCAAGCCAGGAGGGCCGCCGGCAACAGCTTCGTGCTGCGCGTGGCGGAGCAGGACAAGATCGAGCTGATCGGCCACGATCCGGAGGGAACCGAACATGGGCAGTAACGACAACCTGGAAAATCTGGTCCGCAATGGCGGCCTCAAGGCCGAGCCGCCGGACCGCAAGGAATGCGAGGGGCTGTTACGCTCGGCCATCGACCGCCTGCAGGGCGCCCACAACCCCGCGCTGTCCTTCGCCAGTCGCTTCGACCTCGCCTACAACGCCGCCCATGCGCTGGCCCTGACCGCCCTGCGCCTGCAGGGCTATCGCTCGGACCGTCGTTATCTGGTGTTCCAGTGCCTGGCGCATACCCTCGGGGTGGGCAAGGTACAGTGCGCCTGTTCGCGCTGTGCCATGAGCGGCGTAATCTGGCGGAGTACGAGGGGTATATGGAGGTGGATGAGGCGTTGCTGGCTGAGCTGATTGCGGCAACAGATGCCCTGCTGCTGCCGGTGCGGAAGGCCATGGCGGGTGCTTGGCCTTTATAAATAAAACATCGCCCTTTGTCTCAAACCATTTTTCAAGGAGAAAACTATCAATGCAGCCGAATTTCTGGAAGCTCTCCCAGGGTACGCAGCACTTTTCGTATGCGGAAATAATTGAGTCAATCGCCCATGGCTTGGTCTATGTGCACAAGGACACAGGCGCTAAGGGCACGTCGGCTTCCTCGCAGGCAGATGACTTTATCAGTGCGCCGGTGGGCGACTACTTTTATCTGACCCATGGAAACCAGGGTATGTATTTGATCGGCCAATTCTCCGGGCCGGCCAATCTATTCTCAAAGTATGGTGACGGCTGGCTGGAGCGGCCATACAAGTTTGTCTTCCCTGCCATAACCGGACAAAGCTACACAGGGCAGCACAAGTGGTGGGCGCCATCGGATAACTCGACATTCACCCGAGTACATTCTGGTGATGTAAGGCTATTCGAGCGCGAAATTCTCGAACCACACTTTGGGGTGAGCTTGGCTAAATTCGGGATTGCAGGTTGAATCCGGTTCCTTTGAGTGCTTTCCCGATGGCACCCACGCTCCGGCGTGGGTGCCTGCACCTTGGACGCTCCGCGTCCAGCCGCAAGAGCGGCTTGGCGTGCGTGTCCACGCGGGAGCGTGGGCACGATCAGATTCGCGCAGCTATGGTCCGCCTCTGCCGAGGACGATCGGTGGGCAAGGCTGCGCCGTTTCATCCCTACTTGCTGCGCAGGCGCTACTGCGCGTAGCGGTCCAGTATCCCGTTTTTGCGATTGTTTCTTGTGGCTTATCCCCGATTTTTTGATATCTTAGCTGTCCCGATCAATCTCTTATTTGTACTGGGAACTTTGATATGCCTATGGACGCCAATTTGATCTACCCAGTCGCATCCGGACTGCTTGGGTTTTTGGTTGCATATCTGATTTTTCATAGAAATTTTCAGGTAAAAAGCAATCAGGTAGTCGCGCAAGAGTCTGCGGTCAGAGAGTTAGAGAAGAAAATTCACTTGGTAGAGGCTGAGCATCTTAAAGCTAGAAATGAGCTGGAGATGAATCATCATGAAAAGGAGAAGTCTCTAAGGGAGAAGCTCAACAAAGAAGCTTACGAACTTGGTGTTGCCTCATGCAAGAAGGATCACCAGGTTGAAGTGTCAAATCTAAGATCAGAGTATCGTGAGCTATTAACCAATCAGATCAAAGAAGCAGAGGATCGTACGCGAACCTTGGCAAAACTAGAGTTTGAGGCTCAGGCGAAAGCATTCAGTGTGTCAATTCGGCCTTATGTAAAAATTGAGAAAGATGCAGGGATCATATTTGATGATCACAAAAGCTATACAGGCTATCAATACCAGCTTCTTGTGAATGGGATTCCTGCTTTTCAGCCACATATTGTAATAGAAAAAACGGAAGAAATAAAGCAGGCTGATAAAGAAACAATATTTCAGCTAGTTAAAATGGCTGAGTCTTCGGCTCGTAGCGCAATTAGCACTTATCTCTCCGGCGCAACGGGGCAGATGTTTACCGTTGGGGCGGAAATAATAGAGCGTACTAAGGCATAGTGGCATATTTTCTGAGTGCGGCGTGGGATGCGGAGTGCGAAATATGGTTAGGCCATAATTATCAAAAGCCGCTGTCCAAATCGGAGCAGCGGCTTTTTTCACTACAATCGCAGGTAGTGCAGACGCTTACTTCCGCGCCCCCCTCACCCCCTCCGCCAACTCCCGACACAACCCCAGCACCCCACTGACCGCCTCGGCCGGCGAAGCCGCCTTGGCAATCCGATCGATCAACGCCGACCCCACCACCGCGCCATCGGCGCGTCTGGCCACTTCGGCGGCGTGTTCGGGGGTGCGGATGCCGAAGCCGATGCACAGCGGCAGGTCGGTGTGGCGGCGCAGGCGGGCCACCGCCTCTTCCACCTGGTCCATGGTCGCCGCGCCGGCGCCGGTGACGCCGGCCACCGAGACGTAGTAGACGAAGCCGGAGCTGCCGTTGAGCACGGTGGGCAGGCGGGCGTCGTCGGTGGTCGGGGTGGTCAGGCGGATGAAGTCGATGCCGGCGGCCTGGGCCGGGTCGCACAGTTCGTCGTTGTGCTCCGGCGGCAGGTCGACCACGATCAGGCCGTCGACGCCGGCTTCCTTGGCGTCGGCAACGAAGCGCTCCACGCCGTAGCAGAAGATCGGGTTGTAGTAGCCCATCAGCACCAGCGGGGTGTCCTGGTTGCCCGCGCGGAACTCGCGGACCATCTGCAGGGTTTTGACCATGTTCTGGCCGTTGCCGAGGGCGCGGATGTTGGCCAGCTGGATCGCCGGGCCGTCGGCCATCGGGTCGGTGAACGGCATGCCCAGCTCGATCACGTCGGCGCCGGCTTCCGGCAGGCCCTTGAGGATTTCCAGCGAGGTGGCGTAGTCCGGGTCGCCAGCGGTGACGAAGGTGACCAGGGCGGCACGGTTCTCTTGCTTCAGGGCGGCGAAGCGGCTCTGCAGGCGGCTCATGCGCGGGGCTCCTCGAGGTTCAGATAATGCATCACGGTCTGCATGTCCTTGTCGCCGCGGCCGGACAGGTTGACCACCATCAGGTGGTCCTTCGGCAGGCTCGGCGCGCGCTTGAAGGCTTCGGCCAGGGCGTGGGACGACTCCAGCGCCGGGATGATGCCTTCCAGGCGGCAGCACTGCTGGAACGCCTGCATGGCTTCGTCGTCGGTGATCGGCACGTACTCGACGCGGCCGACCTTGTGCAGCCAGGCGTGCTCGGGGCCGACGCCGGGGTAGTCGAGGCCGGCGGAGATCGAGTGGGCGTCGGTGATCTGGCCGTCGGCGTCCTGCAGCAGGTAGGTGCGGTTGCCGTGCAGTACGCCCGGCGCGCCGCCGGCCATGCTGGCGGCGTGCTTGCCGGTATCTATGCCGTGGCCGGCCGCCTCGACGCCGACGATCTGCACGCTCGGCTCGTCGAGGAATTCGTGGAACAGGCCGATGGCGTTGGAGCCGCCGCCGATGCAGGCGACCAGCGAGTCCGGCAGGCGGCCTTCCTGGGCGAGCATCTGCGCGCGGGTCTCGCGGCCGATCACCGACTGGAAGTCGCGGACCATGGCCGGGTAGGGGTGCGGGCCGGCGGCGGTGCCGATCAGGTAGAAGGTGTCGTGGACGTTGGTCACCCAGTCGCGCAGCGCCTCGTTCATGGCGTCCTTGAGGGTGCCGGTGCCGGCGGTGACCGGGATGACCTTGGCGCCGAGCAGCTTCATGCGGAAGACGTTGGCCTGCTGGCGGTCGATGTCGGTGGTGCCCATGTACACCACGCATTCCAGGCCGAAGCGCGCGGCCACGGTGGCGCTGGCCACGCCGTGCATGCCGGCGCCGGTCTCGGCGATGATGCGCTTCTTGCCCATGCGCCGGGCCAGCAGGATCTGGCCGATGCAGTTGTTGATCTTGTGCGCGCCGGTGTGGTTCAGCTCCTCGCGCTTGAGGAAGATCTTGGCGCCGCCGCAGTGCTCGGTGAGGCGTTCGGCGTAGTACAGCGGGCTGGGGCGGCCGATGTAGTCGCGCTGGAAGTAGGCGAGTTCTTCGAGGAACGCCGGATCCTGCTTGGCGGCCTCGTACTCGGCGGCCAGGTCGTTGATCAGCGGCATCAGGGTTTCGGCGACGAACTGGCCGCCGAACGGGCCGAACAGGCCGCGCTCGTCGGGGCCGTGGGAATAGGTCTGGGTCATGTGTGGCTCCAGTGGCGAAGAGGGCGACAGGGGCGGGCAGGGCGCGCGCCTGTGGCGAGTGGCTACAAGGTAGCCAATGGCGGGCGGCGGGAAAAGCGATAAGATCGCCCCGACCTGTCAGGAAAACTCACCGATGAGCCAGCTCCGCGACCTTCCTCCGCTGAACGCCCTGCGTGCCTTCGAGGCCACCGCCCGGCTGGGCAGCGTCAGCCGCGCCGCTGAAGAGCTGCACGTCACCCACGGCGCGGTCAGCCGCCAGCTGCGCGCGCTGGAGGAACACCTCGGCGTGGCCCTGCTGGCCAAGGACGGACGCGGCGTGAAACTCACCGATGCCGGCCAGCGCCTGAGCGCGGTGGCGGCGGCGGCCTTCGACGACCTGCGCAGCGTGTGCGCGGAACTGCGCGAGGGCCGCGAGCAGGCGCCGTTCGTGCTCGGCTGTCCGGGCAGCCTGCTGGCGCGCTGGTTCATCCCGCGCCTCGACCGCCTGCAGCGCGACCTGCCGCAGCTGCGCCTGCAGCTGTCGGCCAGCGAGGGCGAGCTGGACCCGCGCCGGCCGGGGCTGGACGCCACCCTGTGGTTCGCCGCACCGCCCTGGCCGGCGGACATGCAGGTGTTCGAGCTGGCCGAGGAGCGCATCGGCCCGGTGCTGTCCGCCCGCCACGCGCGCTACGGCGCGCTGCGCGCAGCGCCGGCTGGCGCGCTGCTCGGCGAGCCGCTGCTGCACACCGCCTCGCGGCCGCAGGCCTGGC
>NZ_SSTC01000092.1 GCF_004801855.1 Pseudomonas sp. A-1
CCCAAGGTGATCCTGTTCGACGAGCCGACCTCGGCGCTCGATCCGGAGATGGTCCAGGAAGTGCTCAACGTGATCCGCGCGCTGGCCGAGGAAGGCCGCACCATGCTGCTGGTCACCCACGAGATGAACTTCGCCCGCCAGGTGTCCAGCGAGGTGGTGTTCCTCCACCAGGGCCTGGTCGAGGAGCAGGGGCCGCCGGACCGGGTGTTCGGCAGCCCGAGCTCGGAGCGCTGCCGCCAGTTCATGTCTAGCCTCAAATAACAACTCGGCCGACGCGCCCGCGCCGCGGCCGGGCGACGGACAGCCAAACAAGGAGCCCTACCCATGAAAATCCGCAACTCGCTGCTGGCCATGGCCGCAGCCCTGGTCCTCGCCACCCCGGCGCTGGCCGCCGACAAGCTGCGCATCGGCACCGAAGGCGCCTACCCGCCCTTCAACCAGATCGACGCCAGCGGCAACGTGGTCGGCTTCGACGTGGAGATCGCCAAGGCGCTGTGCGTGAAGATGCAGGCCGAGTGCGAGATCGTCACCTCCGACTGGGACGGCATCATCCCGGCGCTCAACGCCAGGAAGTTCGACTTCATCGCCGCTTCCATGTCGATCACCGACGAGCGCAAGCAGGCGGTCGACTTCAGCGACCCGTACTACACCAACAAGCTGCAGTTCATCGCGCCCAAGTCGGTCGACTTCAAGACCGACGAGGCCAGCCTCGACGGCAAGGTGATCGGCGCGCAGCGCGCCACCATCGCCGGCACCTGGCTGGAGGACAACCTCGGCGACGTGGTCGAGGTGAAGCTCTACGACACCCAGGAAAACGCCTACCTCGACCTGGCCGCCGGCCGCGTCGACGGCGTGCTGGCCGACAAGCTGGTCAACTGGGAATGGCTGAAGAGCGACGCCGGCAAGGACTTCGAGTTCAAGGGCGAGCCGGTGTACGACGACGACAAGATCGGCCTCGCCGTGCGCAAGGGCGACGACGCCCTGCGCGACAAGCTCAACGCCGCCCTCAAGGCGATCGTCGAGGACGGCACCTACAAGCAGATCAACGACAAGTACTTCCCCTTCAGCATCTACTGAGCCGCTAGCGGCGCGCCATCTTCACGCTGGCGCGCCGCCGACAAACCATGATTCCTGACCTTCAAGGCTTCGGGCCGGCGCTGGCCGCCGGCACCTGGATGACCATCAAGCTGTCCGTCGCCGCCGTCGGCGTCGGGCTGCTCCTCGGCCTGCTCGGCGCCCTGGCCAAGACCTCGGCCAGCCTGCCCCTGCGCCTGCTCGGCGGCGGCTACACCACGCTGGTGCGCGGCGTGCCGGAAACCCTCTGGGTGCTGATGATCTACTACGGCACGGTGAGCGGCCTGAATGCCGTCGGCGCGGCGTTCGGCTACCCCGAGCTGGCACTGAATCCGTTCGCCGCCGGCACCCTGGCGCTGGGCCTGTGCTTCGGCGCCTACGCCACCGAGGTGTTCCGCGGCGCGCTGCTGGCCATTCCCAAGGGCCAGCGCGAGGCGGGCCAGGCGCTCGGCCTGTCCGGCCTGCGGATCTTCTGGCGCATCATCCTGCCGCAGCTGTGGCGCACCGCGCTGCCCGGCCTCGGCAACCTGTACATGATCCTGCTCAAGGACACCGCGCTGGTGTCGCTGATCTCGCTGGAGGAGATCATGCGCAAGGCGAGCGTCGCCTCCAACGCCACCAAGGCCCCCTTCACCTTCTACATGAGCGCCGCGGCCATCTACCTCGGCCTCACCGTGATCGTCATGCTGGTCCTGCACCAGCTGGAAAAACGCGCCGGCCGCGGCATCGCGAGGAACGAGCTATGAGCGGCTGGGAACTGCTGGTCAAATGGACCCCGAAGATGCTCGACGGCGTCGCCCTGACCCTCGAGCTGGTAGCGATCGCCGTGGTCGCCGGGCTGATCGTCGCCCTGCCGCTGGGCATCGCCCGCGCCTCGCGGCACTGGCATGTGCGCGCGCTGCCCTCGGCGTACATCTTCTTCTTCCGCGGCACCCCGCTGTTGCTGCAGCTGTTCATCGTCTACTACGGCCTGGCGCAGTTCCCGGAGGTGCGCAAGAGCGCGCTGTGGCCGTTCCTGCGCGATCCGTACTGGTGCGCGCTGGCGACCATGACTCTGCACACCGCGGCCTACATCGCCGAGATCATGCGCGGCGCGATCCACGCCGTGCCGGTCGGCGAAGTGGAGGCGGCGCGCGCGCTGGGCATGTCGCAGCGCCAGGCGCTGTGGCACATCATCCTGCCGCGCGCCGCGCGCATCGGCCTGCCGGCCTACACCAACGAAGTGATCCTGATGCTCAAGGCCAGCGCGGTGGTCTACACCGTGACCCTCTACGACATCATGGGCATGGCGCGCACCATCAGCTCGCGCACCTACGAGCAGATGTTCTTCTTCGTCTACGCCGGGGCGCTGTACCTGGTCATCACCATCGGCCTGACCTGGATCTTCCGCGGCATCGAGCGCTGGCTGCGCATCGACGCGGCACGCGCCCGCTGAGAAGCGGTGCCCTGGTGCGCGCGGCGCACCCTACCGGCGACCACCGCCGAACCGTAGGGTGCGCCATGCGCACCACACCGACGACCACCGCCGAACCGTAGGGTGCGCCATGCGCACCACGCCGACGAGCACCGCCGAGCCGTAGGGTGCGCCATGCGCACCACGTCGCCGCTATAATCGCCGCCCGCCCACTGCCCGCCGCCGCCCGCCGTGTCCGACATCCTCCAAGGCCCCCTGCTGCGCCAGCGCTTCGCCGAGCTGGACGCCTTCCTGCGCGAACACCAGATGCTGTGGCGCGACAAGCCGTTCACCGCCCTGACCCTCGGCTGGGAGCGCGACTACCCCGCGCTGGCCGCCTGGCTGCGCGGACGCACGCTGGAGCAGGCCGACGCGGTGCACAACCACCCCGAGCAACTGGACGCCCCGGCGCCCTTCCCGCAGCTGGCCGCGCACGCCGCGCAGCTGGCCGCGGTCGGCGACCTGCCGGCTGGCGCCGTGGCGCCGCTGCCGGCGCAGTTCAGCGTCGACGTGCCGGGGCGCAAGTGGCAGCAGATCGACGCCTTCGCCAGCCGCCTGCAGTTCCGCGAACCGCCGCGCCACTGGCTGGACTGGTGCTCCGGCAAGGGCCACCTGGGCCGCCGCCTGGCCCACGCCGGCACGCCGCTGACCTGCCTGGAATACGACGCCGCGCTGGTCGCGGACGGCCAGCGCCTCAGCGACCGCCTCGCCCTGCCGGCGCGGCACCTCGAACAGGACGTGCTGGCCGCCGGCGCCAGCGAACGCCTGCAAGCCGGGCACACCCCGGTGGCCCTGCACGCCTGCGGCGAGCTGCACGTGCGCCTGCTGGAGCTGGCCAGCGCCAAGGGCTGCCGCCAGCTGGCGGTAGCGCCCTGCTGCTACAACCGTATCGCCACCGACGTCTACCGGCCGCTGTCGCAGCCGGCGCAGGCCTCGGCGCTGCATCTCAGCCGCGACGACCTGCGCCTGCCGCTGGCCGAGACGGTCACCGCCGGGGCGCGGGTACGCCGCCAGCGCGACCAGTCGATGGCCCGCCGACTGGCCTTCGACCTGCTGCAGCGCGAGCTGCGCGGGGTGGACGACTACCTGCCGGTGCCCTCGCTGGCGCCGGCCTGGCTGGACAAGCCGTTCGCCGAATACTGCCGCGAACTGGCCGAACTGAAGGAGCTGCCGGCACCCGGCGAGCGCGACTGGGCGGCGCTGGAGGCCGCCGGCTGGCAGCGCCTGGCCGCGGTGCGCAACCTCGAGCTGGTGCGCGGCCTGTTCCGCCGGCCGCTGGAGCTGTGGCTGCTGCTGGACCGGGCGCTGTACCTGGAGGAGCAGGGCTATCGGGTGCGCCTCGGCGCCTTCTGCGACTACCGCCTGACCCCGCGCAACATCCTGCTGCTGGCCGAGCGCGGCTGAAGCGGATGCCGGGGAGGTAACTCGCGCAGCGATTATCTACCACCTGCCGGGAAGATCGCTGCGCGAGGCTTCCCTGCGCCTGGCTGGACTGCTGGTGCGCATGGCGCACCCTACGAACCAGCCTGAGCAAAACCGCCGTAGGGTGCGCCGCGCGCACCATGGGCACAGTGCGCGGGCGGCCTCCCACGCGCGAGCGTGGGAGCCATCACGGTCTGTCCCTACTCCACCCCGCCGCCGAGCGCCTTGAACAGGGCGATCTCGCTGGACAGCTGGGCCAGGCGGTCGCCGATCAGCTGCTGCTGCGAGCCGAACAGCTGGCGCTGGGCGTCGAGCAGGGTCAGCTGGCTGTCGACCCCGGTGCGGTAGCGGCGCTCGGCCAGGCGCCGGTACTCGGCATTGGCCGCCACCAGCTGGCGCTGCGCCGCGAGCTGCGCGACGTAGGTGCTGCGCGCGGCGAGGCCGTCGGCGACCTCGCTGAACGCGGTCTGGATCGCCTGCTCGTACTGCGCCACCTCGACCTGCTTCTGCAGCCTGGCGTAGTCCAGGCTGCCCTTGAGGCTGCCGGCGGTGAAGATCGGCAGGTTGATCGACGGCTGGAACAGCCAGGTGCCGCTGCCGCCCTTGAACAGTCCGGACAGCTCGGTGCTGGCGCTGCCGGCGCGGGCGGTCAGGCCGATGCTCGGGAAGAACGCCGCGCGCGCCGCACCGATGTCGGCGTTGGCCGCCCTGAGCTGGTGCTCGGCGGCGAGGATGTCCGGGCGCCGCTGCAGCAGGTCGGAGGGCAGGCCCACCGGCAGCTCGGCCAGCTGCACCTGCTCCAGCGGCGCGGCCGCCGGCAGGTCGGCCGGCAGCGCACTGCCGAGCAGCAGCTGCAGGGCGTTGTGGTCCTGGGCGAGCAGGCGCTGGTACTGGGCGACGTTGACCCGCGCGCCCTCCACCGCGCTGCGCGACTGGCTCAGCTCCAGCGCCGAGGCGACGCCGACGTCGAAGCTGCGCTGGGTCAGCGCCAGGCTCTGCTCGTAGGTCTTCAGGGTCTCCTCGCTGAGCGCCAGCAGCTCGCGGTCGGCCTGCAGGCTCAGCCAGGCGTCGGCGACGCTGGCCACCAGGCCGATCTGCGTGCTGCGCCGCGCCTGCTCGGTGGCGAAGTACTGCTCCAGCGCCGCCTGGTTGAGGCTGCGCAGGCGACCGAACAGGTCCAGTTCCCAGTCGGTGACGCCGACGGTGGCGCCGTACTCGCCGTTGGTCGCGGCGGAGCCGGTGCGGGTCAGGTCGGCCGGCAGGCGCTGGCGGGTGCCGCTGCCGCGGGCGTCGAGCTGCGGGAACAGCTCGGCGCGCTGGATGCGGTACAGCGCCTGGTAGGCCTGCACGTTGAGCGCCGCCACGCGCAGGTCGCGGTTGTTGTCCAGCGCCACCTCGATCAGGCGCTGCAGCGCCGGGTCGCGGAAGAAGCCGCGCCAGGCGGGCAGCGCGCTCGCCGCGCTGTCCGCCGCACCGGCATACACGCCCTCGGACGGCCAGGCGGCGGCCACCGGCGCCTCGGGGCGCTGATAGTCGGGGATCAGCGAGCAGCCGCCGAGGCCCAGCAGGAGGCTCAGGGTCAGGATCGACTTGTTCACAGCACGGACTCCTTCTCGGCCTGCACGCCCGGCTTGCGCTTGCGCTCGGTCAGCGAGCAGACCAGTACGTAGAACAGCGGGATCCAGAAGATCGCCAGCACCAGCGCGGAGAGCATGCCGCCGATCACCCCGGTGCCGATGGCGTGCTTGCTGCCGGCGCCGGCGCCGCTGGAGACGGCCAGCGGCACCACGCCGAGGATGAACGCCAGCGAGGTCATCACGATCGGCCGCAGACGCATGCGGCAGGCCTCCGCCGCGGCGTCGACCAGGCTCATGCCCTGCTCGTGCAGCGACTTGGCGAACTCGACGATGAGGATCGCGTTGCGCGCCGACAGGCCGATGGTTGTGAGCAGGCCGATCTGGAAGTACACGTCGTTGGACAGGCCGCGACCGTAGGTGGCCAGCAGCGCGCCGATCACCCCCAGCGGCACCACCAGCATCACCGAGAACGGGATCGACCAGCTCTCGTACAGCGCCGCCAGGCAGAGGAACACCACCAACAGCGACAGGGCGTACAACGCGGTAGCCTGGTCGCCGGCCAGACGCTCCTCGTAGGACAGCCCGGTCCAGGCCAGGCCGACGCCCGGCGGCAGCTGGGCGGCGATCTTCTCCACTTCGGCCATCGCCTCGCCCGAACTGTAGCCCGGGGCGGCGGCGCCGAGGATCTCCATCGCCGACACGCCGTTGTAACGCGACAGCTTGGGCGGTCCGTAGATCCACTGGCCGCTGGCGAAGGCGCTGAACGGCACCATCTGGCCCTCGGCGTTGCGCACGAACCACTTGTCGAGGTCCTCGGGATTCATCCGCGCGGAGGCCTCGCCCTGCAGGTAGACCTTCTTCACCCGGCCGCGGTCGATGAAGTCGTTGACGTAGCTGCCGCCCCAGGCGATCGACAGGGTCTGGTCGATCTCGGCCAGCGACACGCCCTGGGCGCGCGCCTTCTCGTCATCGATCAGCAACTGGTACTGCGGCTCGTCGCGCAGGCCGTTGGGGCGCACGCCGGCCAGCTTGGGGTTCTGCCCGGCCAGCTGGAGGAACTGGTCGCGCGCCTGGCTGAGCACCTGGTGGCCGACGCCGGCGCGGTCCTGGAGGAACACGTTGAAGCCGGTGGCATTGCCCAGCTCCATCACCGCCGGCGGGGCGAAGGCGAACACCATGGCGTCGCGGAAGCCGAAGAAGCGCTGCTGGGCGCGCTGCGCCAGCTCGAACACGCCCTGGCCCGGCTCGGTGCGCTCGCTCCACGGTTTGAGGTTGATGAACGCCATGCCCGAGCTCTGCCCGCGGCCGGCGAAGTTGAAGCCGTTGACGGTGAACACCGACTTGACCACCTCGCCCTCTTCCTCGAGCAGGTACTCGCGCATCTGGCGGACCATCTCGTAGGTGCGCTCGGCGCTGGAGCCGGCCGGGGTCTGCACCTGGGCGAACAGCACGCCCTGGTCCTCCTCCGGCAGGAACGAGGTGGGGATGCGGGTGAACATCCAGGCCATCACGCCGACGATCACCAGGTACATCAGCAGGTAGGGCGCCTTGCGCCGCAGAACCGCCTTGACGCCGCGCTCGTAGCCCTGCACGCCACGCTGGAAGCTGCGGTTGAACCAGCCGAAGAAGCCCTTCTTCTCGTGGTGCGCACCCTTGGCGATCGGCTTGAGCAGGGTGGCGCACAGCGCGGGAGTGAACACCAGCGCCACCAGCACCGACAGCGCCATGGCCGAGACGATGGTGATGGAGAACTGCTGGTAGATCACCCCGGTGGAGCCGGGGAAGAACGCCATCGGCACGAACACCGCCGACAGTACCAGGCCGATGCCGACCAGCGCGCCCTGGATCTGCCCCATCGACTTGCGGGTGGCCTCCAGCGGCGACAGCCCCTCCTCGCTCATCACCCGCTCGACGTTCTCCACCACCACGATGGCGTCGTCGACCAGCAGGCCGATGGCGAGGATCATGGCGAACATGGTCAGGGTGTTGATGCTGAAGCCGAACGCCGCGAGGATGCCGAAGGTGCCGAGCAGCACCACCGGCACCGCCAGGGTCGGGATCAGGGTGGCGCGGAAGTTCTGCAGGAACAGGTACATCACCAGGAACACCAGGCCGATGGCCTCGAACAGGGTGGTCACCACCCCCATGATCGACGCCGAGATCACCGGCGTGGTGTCGTACGGATAGACCGCCTTCATCCCCGGCGGGAAGAACGGCTCCAGTTCGTCGAGGGTCTGGCGCACCGCGGCCACGGTGTCCAGCGCGTTGGCGCCGGTGGCCAGCTTGACCGCGATGCCGGTGGCCGGCAGGCCGTTGTACTCGGCGCTGATGCTGTAGTTCTCGCCGCCCAGCTCGACGCGGGCGACGTCCTTGAGGCGCACCTGCGAGCCGTCGGCGTTGACCTTGAGGAGGATGTCGCGGAACTGCTCGGGGGTCTGCAGGCGGGTCTTGCCGATGATGGTGGCGGTCAGCTGCTGGCCCGGCGAGGCCGGCAGGCCGCCGAGTTGGCCGGAGGACACCTGCACGTTCTGCGCCTGGATGGCGCTCTTCACGTCCACCGGAGTCAGCGCGTAGTTGTTCAGCCGGGCCGGATCGAGCCAGATGCGCATGGCGTACTGGGCGCCGAACACCTGGAAGTCGCCGACGCCGCGGGTCCGCGACAGCGGGTCCTGGATGTTGGAGACGATGTAGTCGGCCAGGTCGTTGCGGTCCATGCTGCCGTCTTCGGACACCAGGCCGATCACCAGCAGGAAGTTGCGCACCGCCTTGGTGACGCGGATGCCCTGCTGCTGGACCTCCTGCGGCAGCAGCGGGGTGGCCAGCTGCAGCTTGTTCTGCACCTGCACCTGGGCGATGTCGGGATCGACGCCCTGGTTGAAGGTGGCGGTGATGGTCATGCTGCCGTCGGAGTTGCTCTCCGAGGAGATGTAGCGCAGGCCGTCGATGCCGTTGAGCTGCTGCTCGATCACCTGCACCACGGTGTCCTGCACCGTCTGCGCCGAGGCGCCCGGGTAGCGCACGGAAATGCCCACCGCCGGCGGGGCGATGCTCGGGTACTGGTTGATCGGCAGCTTGAGGATCGACAGGCCGCCGGCCAGCATGATCACCAGGGCGATCACCCAGGCGAAGATCGGCCGGTCGATGAAGAATCTGGACATGGCGCTATCCCCTTAACGGCCCTGGGCCGACTGCTGCTGGGCGGCCGGCTGGCTCTCGGCAGGCTTGCCCAGCGCCGGCACGTTGCTCGCCGCCTGCACCTTGACCTCGACGCCCGGCTTGATGAACTGCAGGCCCTCGGTGATCAGCCGGTCGCCGGCCTCGAGGCCCTCGCTGACCAGCCAGAAGCTGCCGGCGGTGCGCTCGGCCTTGAGGGTGCGCACCTCGACCTTGTTCTCGGCATTGACCACCATGGCCACCGCCTCGCCCTTGGCGTTGCGCGTCACGCCCTGCTGCGGGGCGAGGATCGCCGCGCTCTTGCTGCCGGTCTGCAGCCGCGCCTGGACGAACATCCCCGGCAGCAGCTCGTGCTGCGGGTTGGGGAACACCGCGCGCAGGGTCACCGAGCCGGTGCCCGGATCTACCGACACCTCGGAGAACTCCAGGCGTCCGTCGTGGGCGTAGGCGCTGCCGTCGGGCAGGCTCAGGCTCACCCTGGCGGCGGTGTCGCCGGCCTTCTCCAGCTGGCCGGCGGCCAGCTCGCGACGCAGGCGCAGCAGCTCGGTGGCCGGCTGGGTGACGTCGACGTAGATCGGATCGAGCTGCTGGATCACCGCCAGTTCCTGTGCCTGGCCGCTGCTGACCAGCGCGCCCTCGGTCACCGCCGAGCGGCCAATGCGCCCGCCGATCGGCGCCAGCACCTTGGTGTAGCGCAGGTCGATGCGCGCCTTCTCCAGCGCCGCCTCGGCCTGCAGCTGGGCGGCGCGCGCCTCGTCGTACTGCTGGCGGCTGACCGCCTGGTCGGCCACCAGCACCTTGTAGCGCTCGGCCAGCGAACGGCTCGACAGCAGGGTGGCCTCGGCGCTCTTCAGGGTCGCCTCGTAGGTCGCCGGGTCGATCTGGTACAGCTGCTGGCCGGCCTTGACCTCGCGGCCCTCGGCGAACAGGCGCTTGAGCACGATGCCGTCGACTTGCGGGCGCACCTCGGCGATCCGGTAGGCCGCGGTGCGGCCCGGCAGCTCGCTGGTCAGGGTGAACGGCTGCGCCTCGAGGGTCACCACGCCTACCTGCGGCGCCGGGCGGGCCTGCTGCGGCGCCGCCTCCTTCTGGCAGCCGGCCAACAGCAAAAGCGACAGCAGGGCGGAGGCGCCCAGCGTCGCGCGTGCGGAGGAGCTATTCATCGGAAAGCCTCGAATTCGTTGTGCACAAGCAAGGTTGGAATCGGGGAGGAGATTGCATCTCCAGTGCCAGGCACTATACTTACATTCGCGTCTGTTTGTAAATTCGCAGAATTGCAAGTATCCACTCGCACGCCCGGAAGATCGCGCCAGAACCCCGCTCGCCGCCAGCAGCGTTTTTTGTGAGACTGCGCGCCCTCGACACCACAGGGAAGTCACAATCCGCCACAGGCCCAGAGACCTCCGCATGGCTCGCAGAACCAAAGAAGAAGCCGAAGCCACTCGGCAACAGATCCTCGACAGCGCCGAGCGCGTGTTCGCCGCCAAGGGGGTCGCCCACACCACCATGGCCGACATCGCCGCCGACGCCGGGGTGTCCCGTGGCGCGGTGTACTGGCACTTCACCAGCAAGGCCGACGTGTTCAACGCCCTGCTCACCCGCCAGCATGACGCCAACAAGGTGGTCTGCTCCGCCGCCCGCAATCCCGACGAGGCCGACCCGCTCGGCCAGATCCGCAACATTCTCGTGCACTTCCTGTGCAAGACGGTGCACGACCCCCAGCAGCGCCGGGTCAACGAGATCTTCCACCACAAGTGCGAACTGGCCGGCGACCAGGAAAGCCTGCGCGAGCTGCTGCAGGCCACCGGCGACGAGATCGACCGCGACATCGCCCTGTCGCTGCGCAACGCCATCAGCCGCGGCCAGCTGCCCGCCGACCTCGACCTGACCCGCGCCGCCATCGGCATGCATGCCTACATCCACGGCCTGATCAACAACTGGCTGCTGCGCCCGGACAGCTTCGCCCTCGACCAGGAAGCCGGCGCGCTGGTCGACGCGCTGCTCGACATGCTGCGCTACAGCCCGGCACTGCGCCTGCCGGCCGGCTGACCGCGCTCAGCCGGCCAGAGCGACGATTCCCGCCACCACCGCGCCCAGCGCCGCAGCCGGCAGCGCCTCGCGGCGGGCGAACAGCTCGCCCAGGCTGCGGTAGTACCACAGCACGCCTTCGCGTCCGCCGCTGAAGCGCTCGAGGCTCGCGGGGCCGAACCGCTCCAGGTCGTGCAGGATGCAGCGGGCGTTGTGCAGCTTGTCGCAGGCGTTGACCAGCAGCGAGTCGGCACCGACCTCGGCGAGATGGGCCAGGTAGCGCTGCTTGCGCGCCCGCCACTCGGGCTCGCCCTGGTCGAGGGCATCGGTGCAGTCGAGCACCATGCGCAGCACCCGTTCGCCGAAGTACTGGTTGATCTGCGAGGCGTGCTGGTGGCCGCCGTCCTCGACCACGTCGTGCAGCAGGGCGGCGATGGCCTGGTCCTCGTCGCCGCCGTACTCCAGCACCAGGGCGCTGACCGCCAGCGGGTGGGAGATGTAGGGCACCGCGGTGCCCTTGCGCAGCTGGCCGGCGTGCACGTGGGCGGCATAGCCGAAGGCGCGGGACAGCCGCTCGCTGTGCTTCATCGCGGACGGCTCCCGATGCTGGCGGATGGGTGGCTGGGCGGTCGCCGCGGCGGCCTGGGCGGGGGCGCCGAGCCGCTGCATGGCGGTGACCAGTGTGGGAATCCTGCGCATGTCGTCATCTCCTGCCGCGCCCGCTTGTGCTTGCCTGACGCCGCCACCCTATGTAGCTTCAGGCGACAGGTCCATCCTGTAGAAGTACACAGGTAAAGTTTTGGCGCACATGGAGGCGTGATGAAGGGACGACCCGCGCTGGACGAGATCCGCTGGGATCTGGCCATGCGCTACCGGCTGATCGAGACCATCGCCCTGTGGGAAGGGCGGCTGACCACCCAGCACCTGATGCAGGGCTTCGGCATTTCCCGCCAGCAGGCGAGCAAGGACATCAACAGCTACATCCGGGAACATGCGCCAAGAAACTTGACATATGACGCCAGCCTGAAGGGCTACGCGCCGACCCGCCAGTTCCGCCCGCGCTTCATCGACACCAGCGCCAGCGCCTACCTGCACCTGCTCAACCAGAGCCGCGAGCGCGCCCCGCACATCGAGGGCCTGGAACGCAGCTATGCGCACAGCGAGGTGGTCGAGCTGCCCGACCGCAGCGTGCGCCCGGAAGTGCTGCGCCCGCTGCTGCGCGCCTGCCGCGAGGGGCTGCGCCTGGAGGCCGAGTACGTGTCGTTCAACACCCCGCGGGTCGAGGTGCGGGTGATCGCCCCGCACACCCTGGTGTTCACCGGCATGCGCTGGCACGTGCGCGCCTACTGCGAGAAGAACCGCGACTGGCGCGACTTCGTGCTCAGCCGCTTCCGCGGCACGCCGGAGCTGCTCGACCGCACGGCGCAGGGCCGCGACTACGATCCGGGCTGGAACACCCGGGTCGACGTGATCCTCGAGCCGGATGCTCGCCTGCTGGCGGAGCAGAAGGCGATCACCGAGAGCGACTACGCCATGCAGGGCGGCCGTCTGGTGCTGCCGACCCGCGGCGCGCTGGTGCAGTACGTGCTGCAGCGCTACCAGCTCGATCCGACCAAGCTGCACCCCAATCCGGCGGCGCAGCAGCTGCAGGTAGCCAACCTGGAGGCGCTCAAGCCCTGGCTGTACTGAGCCGGGCATCGGCCCCTCTTGCCTGGGCGGCGCACATGGCCAACACTCGGCGCAGGCGGTGGCGCCGCACGGCGCCGCCTCATCCATCTCCAGAAAGAAAGTGCGGGTTATCACCATGTCGGACAGAACGGGCAGCAGTGCCAGCTACAGGCAGCGCGAGGCGGGTTATCGCGACAAGGCGCTGAAGATGTATCCGTGGGTCTGCGGCCGCTGCGCGCGGGAATTCACCTATTCCAACCTGAGCCAGCTGACCGTCCACCATATCGACCACAACCACGACAACAATCCGGCCGACGGCAGCAACTGGGAGTTGCTCTGCCTGTATTGCCACGACCACGAACACTCCAAGTACTCCATCTACAACGGCGAGAATGGCAGCGCGGTGATTCCCGGCGAGAAGTCGCCACAGGTGAAGCACAATCCGTTCGCCAACCTCAAGTCGCTGATGGACAAGCAGCAGAAGTAGTTGCCGGACAGGGCCGCCGGCCACGACCGCAACCGATGCGCGCGACGCATCTCCCGGCGCGGCGGATCGCCAGTTTCCGCCGCGCCCATCCATACCCAGGAAAATCCCATGCAAGACTATGAAAAGCCCCTCGACGAGGCGGAAATCGACCAGCTGAACGAACTGCTGTTCAGCTATTCGGAAAAGGCCGAGCAGGAGCATGGCAAGGACGGCGAGGAAGTGGATTGCGTGTTCAGCGTTTCCGAGCTGGACGGCTTCCTCACCGCGGTGCTCACCGGCCTCAATCCGATTTCGCCGGCGGAGTGGCTGCCGGCGCTGTGGCGCGGCAAGTTGCCGAAGTTCGAGACCGAAGCCGAACTGCAGCAGCTCACCGACCTGCTGATGCGCCACATGAATGCCCTGGCCCACAGCCTGTTCGAGGACCCGGAAAGTTTCGCGCCCATCTACGAGATCGGCGACGAGGACGGCAGCGAAGAAGTGCTGGTGGACGAGTGGTGCTACGGCTACATGCGCGGCGTCGAGCTGCGCGACAAGGACTGGCAGGCCCTGCGCGACGCTCAGCCGGAGCTGCTGCTGCCGTTCATGCTGCTCAGCGGCGCCTTCTCGCTGGACGACGGCGAGGAGGTGACCGAGGAGGAACTGGAGGAAATGCGCGAGAGCCTGCCCGACCTGGTGTTCGCCATCCGCGACTTCTGGATGGCCGAGGCGGAAAAGCCCAAGGCGCCGAAGATCGGCCGCAACGATCTGTGCCCGTGCGGCAGCGGCAAGAAATACAAGCAGTGCTGCCTGCACTGAGGCGTCCCTGAACGCCGCGAATGTCGGCCGCGCTTGACGGCCGGCATTCCGCCCTCCCGCACCGGGTCCCGAGCCGCAGTGTGGGAATTCCGTCAGTTCCCCCGCACTGCCGCCAATTCCCTCCGCTATTATTGAAACTATTGACGGCAGGCAGCCGCCTCTATAAAAAGCAGCCTCTTGTCCGCAACGGGAACAGGTGCAGGGAGTGCAGGTAATTCGCGTGTGCGGATTTTCCTATTGCCGACCCATTCCCTTTCCCGGAGAAACTCGATGTCCAAACTGTTGGAATTCCGCAAGGCCGAACAGGCGCTCAGGGAGCAACTGGCGCGCCTGGAATCGCTCAAGCACGACCAGGAACTCAAGCACGAAATGGAATTCGAGGAAAAACTCAAGGCGCTGCTGCAGGAGTACGGTTTCAAACTGCAGAACATCGTCGACATCCTCGATCCGCAACCGATCCATATTCCCGAGCTGGAACTCCTGGAGCAGCAGGGCGGCCGCCGCGTGCGCAAGCTGCAGGTGTGGAAGAACCCGGTCACCGGCGAAGTGCTGGAAACCAAGAGCGGCAACAACAAGAAGCTCAAGGCCTGGAAGGAAGAGTACGGCGAGAAGTTCGTCTCGACCTGGCTGCAGAAGGACTGAGGTCCGGCCCTGCCGCACGGCATGATCGCTCCCATGCGCCTGCGTGGGGGCGCAAGCGCTGGGCGCTGCCCGCTCCGGGCGCCCCTGCGACGCTCGACCTGTAGCCTCCCGCCCGCTTTTCTCGCACACTGCCCGCCATAGCTGCCGCCCTACGGCCCTGTCAGGGAGTGATCCGTGTCGTCCGCCCTCCGCCCCCGCCCCGTTCTCCTCCTGCTCCTGCTGCCGCTCGCCCTGCTGCTGTTGCTCGCCTGGCGCCACTGGCAGGGGCCGCCGCTGCCCGGCTACCGGCTGGAGACGCGCCCGCTGGTGCAGCGCGTGGTGGCCAGCGGCGAGGTCAGCAGCCAGTCGCTGGCGCGCATCGGCAGCGAGCTGACCGGCGTGGTCAGGGCCCGCCATGTGCGCGAGGGCGATGCGGTCAAGCCCGGCGACCTGCTGCTGGAGCTGGACGACCGCGAGCAGCGGGCCCGCCTGGGCGAAGCCGAGGCAGCGCTGCGCCAGCTGATCGACGCCGAGCGCCCGCAGGCGCGCGCGGCGCTGCGCGAGGCCGAGAGCCAGCTGCAGCGCGCCGGCAGCGAGCGCCAGCGGCGCGAGACGCTGTTCGCCC
>NZ_SSTC01000093.1 GCF_004801855.1 Pseudomonas sp. A-1
AGGTCGCGGCCGAGCAGGGGCCTGCCGCGGCGGCCGCCCTGCGCGCCCAGCGAGCGGCGCCGCCGCAGCCGCAGCGCAGCACCCAGCAGCTGCTCGACTTCTCCCGCGACACCCTCGAACAGAGCCTGGCCGCCTACCGCGACGGCCAGCGCGACCAGGCCTACGACCTGGCGGTGGCCGCCTACCTGGAAGGCTTCGAGCTGGTGGAGAGCGCCCTGGACAACGTCGACGGCGCACAGCGCAAGGCCACCGAGCGGGCGCTGATGGCCTATCGCCAGGGCCTGCAGGACGGCCTGCCGGCCGCCCGGCTGGCACCGCGCCTGGAGGCCGCCAAGGCCGAACTGGCGCGCTGCGCCGAGCTGCTCGGCGGCGACGGCCTGTCCGCCTCGCTGAGCTTCCTGTCCAGCCTGCTGATCCTGCTGCGCGAGGGCATCGAGGCGATCCTGGTGCTGGCGGCGATCCTCGCCTACCTGCGCAACACCGGACAGCAGCAGGCCGTGCGCAGCGTGCACTTCGGCTGGAGCCTGGCGCTGCTCGCCGGCGCCGCCAGCTGGGGGCTGGCGGCCTGGGTGATCGAGGTCAGCGGGGCGCAGCGCGAGCTGCTGGAAGGCGGCTCGGCGCTGTTCGCCAGCGTGGTGCTGCTGTGGGTCGGTGTATGGATGCACGACCGTCGGCATGCTGCGGCCTGGCAGGCGCACATCCGCAGCAGCCTGCTCGGCAGCGGCGGACGCCTGGGCTTCGCCGTGCTGGCCTTCGTGTCGATCTACCGCGAGCTGTTCGAGGTCATCCTGTTCTACGAGACCCTCTGGCTGCAGGCCGGCGCTGCCGGCCACGGCATGGTGCTGGCCGGCGCCGGCGCCGCCCTGGTGCTGCTGCTCGGCCTGGCCTGGGTGATCCTGCGCGGTTCGCAGCGGCTGCCGCTGGGCACCTTCTTCGCCATCAACGCCGTGCTGCTCTGCGCGCTGTCGGTGGTGTTCGCCGGGCATGGCGTCGCCGCCCTGCAGGAGGCCGGCGTGTTCGGCCTGCATCCGCTGCGCTTCGTCGAGCTCGACTGGCTGGGCATCCACCCCGACGCCCTGAGCCTCGGTGCCCAGGCCCTGGCGCTGCTGGCCATCGCCGTGTTCTACGGGCGCAGCCGGCTGGGCGCGCGGGGGCGCGAGCTGGCGTGAACGCCCGAGGCGTGGCCAGCCCCGGCCGCGCGCCAAAAGCGAGGGCGACCCGCGGGTCGCCCTTGTCGTTTCAGCGCAGGATGCGCGGTGGCTCGTCCGGCGGCAGCTGGCCGGACCCCGACTGGACGTCGGTGCCGTCGTCGTACTCGCCGAGCAGCTGCTCCTTGAGCTGACGGGTCACGTCCTCGCCGATCGACTTCGACACCTCGCGGATCACCCGGCCGCGGTTGGGTGTGGCGCGGATATCGTTGCCGTTCACCAGCCGCACGTCCTGCGCCTCGCCCATGGCGGTGAAGGCCGCAGTCACCTCGTGGGTGCGGGTGTCGATCAGGCTGAAGTCGGCCACCAGGGTCAGGCCGAGCACCTTCGAGTAGCTGTCGGTGTTGGCGATGTCGTTGAGGTCCTCGCGGAAGTCGATGTCCGAGAGGCTGCCGAACAGCACATAGTCGGCCCCTTCGAACTGGCCCAGCTCGATGCGCTGGATCACGTCGTGCAGGCCTTCGCCGTTCTCCACGCCGCTGTGCGGACGCCCCTGCACCAGCTGGAACAGGCCGGAGCGGAGGATCTCGCCCTTGATGTCGCCGGTGAACTTGCGCAGCTCGCCGCGCTCGATGTACTTGCGCACGTCCTCGACCTCCTCGTAGCTGGAGGTGGCGCTGGTGGCGAAGCCGTTGGCCTGCATATGGCTGTGGGCACTGACGGTGCGGATCTGTTCGCGCACCTGCTCCTCGTAGGCCAGGTCGGTGACCGCGATCTTCGGTTCCGCCTGGCAGGCCAGGCTCAGTCCCAGCGCGATCAGTGCTATCGATGCTCGCATGCTCTAGCGCTCCGTGGTCTTGCGGATTTCCTTCTCGTCCATCCACTCGGCCAGGCCGCTCTCGACCTCGACCAGCTGCAGGCTGAACTTGTAGAACACGTCCTTGTAGTCGTTGCTGCGCTTGACGATGGAGCTGATCGAGCCCTCCAGGCGGTACTTGGCGGCCACCATGTTGCCGGTCTTGGCCACGGTGGCGTTCTTGTACAGGCCACTCTGGTTCTGCAGCTTGAGTTGGTCGACCTGGCTCTGCATGTCGACGTTGTCGCTGGCGAAGCGCGCCACGCCGGACTTGAGCAGCTGGGTCTTGATCGAGGTGGTGATCTCGCGGGTGTCGATGTATTCGCTGGTCTTGTTCTTCACGTCGTAGACCTGCACCACCGGGCGACCCTGCAGCACGCCGGACTGGGCCAGCGAGCGGGTCATGGATTCGGCGATGGTCTGCAGGTCGGTGGAGCCGAACTCGTTGGTGACCAGCTCGACGGCCTTGCTGTCGCCGTAGCTGATGTTGCCACCGCCCAGCACCGGCGAGGAGGTGGAGGCGCAGCCGCTGGCCAGCAGGGCGAAGGCGGCGACGAGGGACAGGCGTGCGAACGGCATGGGGACTCTCTCTTAGCGGAACAGGTTGACGGAGTTTTCCGGGGTCTGGACTTCCAGGCGGAAGTCGGTGGCCTGCGGCACCGGGGCGATGGCCGGGAGGTAGCTGACCTGCTTGCCGTACAGGGTCAGGCTCTTCCAGGCTTCCTCGCCGGCGACCGGGAAGCCGTCGTCGCCCAGCCAGGCGAAGCGGTAGTACATGCCCTTGTTCTTGTGGCTGTCGTTGCGCAGCTCGACCTTGACGGTGAGGAAGCCGTTCTCGCGGGCGACGCGCATGGCGCCGACCTCGATGTGCTCCATGCTGCCCAGCGACACCACCTTGCTGGCGGCGCTGCCCGGTGCCGGCGGCGGCGTGGCGCAGCCGGCCAGCAGGGCCAGGCCGAGGGCGGCGAAAATGTTGCGTTTCATGGGGGCTCCTTAGCGGGCGGCGGTCTGCATGGGGCTGGCGGGGGTGGCGGTGCCGGCGCTGAACAGCTGGTTGCCGACGCTGCGCAGGGTGATGACCTGGTAGTCGCGCTCGACCTTGACGCGCAGCGGGTGGCCGTCAAGGTTCAGCTCGTGCTCGCCCTTCTTCAGGCGCAGGCGGGCGATGCGTGTGCGGTCCGGCAGGGTGCGCCAGGTGCGCTCGTCGGCGCCTTCGGTGATGGCCGAGGCCAGGCCCACGGCCAGGCCGGCCAGCGGATTGACCTCGTTGAGCTGCTTCTGCGCGACGCTGCGGCTGATGGCGCGCACGCTGGTGCGCAGGATGATGCCGGGCATGTCGTCGCGCAGGGCGCGGCGCGACATGGCCGAGGTGCTGTTCAGTTCGGTCAGGTCGACCGTCCGGCCGGCGACGACCAGGCTGGCGGGAGCCGGGGTCGAGTTGTCCTCGCGGATCACCGGGAAGGACAGCGGGGTGATGATCAGGCCGTTGGGGGTCGGGATCGGCAGGGGGATGCGTACCGAGTCGCGGCTCGGTGCCAGGCCGCTCTGCACCACCAGCAGCACCTCGCTCTCGTCGGCCTTGCGGCGGGCGCTGGCGTCGAGGTCGAGCAGCGCCTGCTCCAGCAGCGGGGTGTTCGGGCGCAGTTCGAGGGCCTTGCGGTAGCCGGGCGCCGCCAGCCCGCGCTCGCCGAGCGCCTCGTAGACGAAGCCGGACAGGTAGTGGCTGAAGGCGCTCTGGTAGCTGTTCTTCAGGCCGAGCACTTCCGGAGCGTCGAGGGTTTCCACCGGATAGCCCTGCAGATCCTTGAACTCGGCGGTGATGCCTTTCTCCTTGGCCTCCTCCTCGCGCTTGAGGTATTCCTTGTCGCGGAGCTCGGCGATCAGCGCCTCGCGCTCGTGGGTCTTCTTGATCTCGGTGCGGGCGCCGTCGAAGTCGCCGAGGGCCAGGTGGCTGAGGGCCATCTGGGTGGTCAGCATGACCTTCTCGTAGTCGTAGCCCTCGTAGCGGCGCACCTTGTCGTTGACCAGCAGGCTGCCGACCGTGCCGAGATGCTTGCCCGGATCGGCCTTGAGCGAGTCCTCCCACTCGACGATGGTGCGGTCGGCGCTGCGCCAGGCTTCCTGGCTGCCGGCGAGGTCGCCCTGGGCGCGCAGCAGTTCGCCCTTCTCGAAGTAGTAGAGGAGGTCCTTGTCGGCGGAGCTGTTGTTCTTCTCCAGCAGGGCCAGGGCGGCGGGCACGTCGCCGCTCGACAGGTGCTGGCTGGTCTGGGTGAGTTCGCTTTGGTAGCTGCGGAAGGCCGAGCAGCCGGCCAGCGGCAGGGTGGCGCAGAGGGCGAGCGCCAGAAGGGTACGGGATGCCATCGGGGGATCTCTCGTCCATGAATCGAAAGCCCGGCCTCGTGGCGAGGCCGGGTGTGGTCACCACATGGCATGCGCTTTGGGCTTCCGTGCCATCTCCGCCGCGGCGGGGCCTGATTCCTCGTGAGGGTCAAGGCGGCGGCGGGAACTTTAACAAAGATCGGTTGTCATGCCCATCGCCGGCCCCGGCCCGGTGGCATACTGCCGTCTTTTGCCGGGGGAGCAACTGGTGATGCGCGTGTGGATCGATGCCGACGCCTGCCCGCGGGCGGCGCGGGATCTGGTGGTGAAGTTCGCCCTGAAACGCAAGTTCGAGGTGGTGCTGGTGGCCGGCCAGGCGCAGGTCAAGCCGGCGTTCGCCTGCGTGCGGCTGATCGTGGTGCCGAGCGGGCCGGATGCCGCCGACGACTACCTGGTCGAGCACGCCGTGCCCGGCGAGCTGGTGATCTGCTCGGACGTGCCGCTGGCCGACCGCCTGGTGAAGAAGGGCGTGGCGGCGCTGGACCCGCGCGGCCGCGAGTTCGACGAGCGCAACATGGGCGAGCGCCTGGCGGTGCGCAACCTGTTCACCGACCTGCGCGAGCAGGGCCAGGTCGGCGGCGGCCAGGCGGCCTACGGCGAGAAGGACCGCCAGGCCTTCGCCAACGCGCTGGACCGCCTGCTCAACGCCCTGGCGCGGCTATAGGGGCGAATCGATTCGCCTTGGCGCCGTTGGCGGCGAATGAATTCGCCCCTGCCGGTGATCAGGCCAGCTCGAGCACCCGGTCGACTAGCTTGTTGATGCCGCTGGCGGCCTCGGCTAGCGACCTGGCCAGCATGTAGGCCGGGGTGGTGACCAGCTTGCGTGCCTCGTCCACCACGATGTCCTCCACCGGGCACTCGACGTGTTCGGCGCCCATGTCGGCCAGCTTGGCCGCGGTGTCCGGGTCATGGCCGATGGTGCAGTGCACGCCGGCGCCGTAGATGCGCGCGGCCATCGCCGGGGCGATGCAGATCAGGCCGACCGGCTTGTGCGCCTCGGCGAAGCCGCGGGCGGCGGCCAGCACGTCCGGCCGCACGCTGCAGCTGGCGCCCTTGAAGGCGAAGTCGGACAGGTTCTTCGCCGCGCCGAAGCCGCCGGGGATCACCAGGGCGTCGAAGTCGGCGGCCTTCAGCTCGCGCACGTCGCGCACCTGGCCGCGGGCGATGCGCGCCGATTCCACCAGCACGTTGCGGCTCTCGGCCATTTCCTGGCCGGTCAGGTGGTTGACCACGTGGTGCTGGGCCATGTCCGGGGCGAAGCACTGCACCTGGGCGCCGCGCTGGCTGAGGCGCAGCAGGGCGATCACGCTCTCGTGGATCTCGGCACCGTCGTAGACGCCGCAGCCGGACAGGATCACGGCAACCTTCTTGCTCATTCTGGGCACTCCTTGGGGGATGTCGGACGGACCTGCGCGCGGTGGCCGGCGCAGGCGATGGCATTGCCATCATCCTAGCCGCAAGCGGGGCTCTGCGGCCATGCGTCAGTGGCCGAGGAGGGCGGTGGCGGGCTATGGTAGGCGTCGGAGCGACTGCGGCAGCGCCTCGTGCTGCGGCCAGGCTGTCGCATTTCCGTCACAATTGCTTCATAGACTGTCTAGCGTGCCCGTTTCGGGCCTGGAGTGCGCCGTGAGCTTTACCCCCGCCAATCGCCTGTTCCCCGCCACCCGCCTGCGCCGCAACCGTCGCGACGAGTTCTCCCGCCGCCTGGTGCGCGAGAACGTGCTGACCGTCGACGACCTGATCCTGCCGGTGTTCGTGCTGGAGGGCGAGAACCGCCGCGAGCAGGTCGAGTCGATGCCGGGGGTGGAGCGCCTGTCCATCGACCTGCTGCTCGAGGAAGCCGCCGAGCTGGTGGCCCTCGGCATTCCGGCGCTGGCGCTGTTCCCGGTGACCCCGCTGGAGAAGAAGTCGCTGCTCGCCGAGGAGGCGTGGAACCCGGACGGCCTTGCCCAGCGCGCCACCCGCGCGCTGCGCGCGCGCTTCCCCGAACTCGGCGTGATCACCGACGTGGCCCTCGACCCGTTCACCACCCACGGCCAGGACGGCATCCTCGACGACGCCGGCTACGTGCAGAACGACGTCACCATCGATGCGCTGGTCAGGCAGGCGCTGTCCCACGCCGAGGCCGGCGCCCAGGTGGTGGCGCCCTCGGACATGATGGACGGGCGCATCCAGGCGATCCGCGAGGCGCTGGAGGTGGCCGGCCACGGCAACGTGCGCATCATGGCCTACTCGGCCAAGTACGCCAGCGCCTACTACGGCCCGTTCCGCGACGCGGTCGGCTCGGCCGGCAACCTCAAGGGCGGCAACAAGTTCACCTATCAGATGGACCCGGCCAACGGCGACGAGGCCCTGCACGAGGTGGCCCTCGACCTGGCCGAAGGCGCCGACATGGTGATGGTCAAGCCGGGCATGCCCTACCTCGACATCGTGCGTCGGGTGAAGGACGAATTCCGCGCGCCGACCTTTGTCTATCAGGTCAGCGGCGAGTACGCCATGCACATGGCGGCGATCCAGAACGGCTGGCTTTCCGAGGCGGTGATCCTCGAGTCTTTGGTAGCGTTCAAGCGCGCCGGGGCCGATGGCATCCTCACCTACTTCGCCAAGCGTGCGGCACAACAGTTGAAGCAGGGCTGACGTCCCTGCGGGAAGATGCAATGAACACTCAAGGACTCATCGATAGCGAATTGCCGGAAGCCGTGGCGGCTTCCGTTCCGCCGGCCGTCGAGGCCGAGCCTGCGCCAGAGCCGGAAGCCGTGGTCGCCGAGGTCGCGACCACCGCGGAGTCGGTCGCGGCGGTACCCGGCCTCGACGACAGCAGCCTGTACATCCACCGCGAGCTGTCGCAGCTGCAGTTCAACATCCGCGTGCTGGAGCAGGCGCTCGACGAGTCCGTGCCGCTGCTCGAGCGGCTGAAGTTCCTGCTGATCTTCTCCAGCAACCTCGACGAGTTCTTCGAGATCCGCGTCGCCGGGCTGAAGAAGCAGGTCGCCTTCGCCCGCGAGCTGGCCGGCGCCGACGGCCTGCAGCCGCACCAGGTACTGGCGCGGATTTCCGAGCTGGTCCACGAGCAGGTCGAGCGCCAGTACGCGATCCTCAACGACGTGCTGCTGCCGGCGCTGGAGCAGCACCAGATCCGCTTCATCCGCCGGCGCAACTGGACGCTGAAGATCAAGAACTGGGTGCGCAAGTATTTCCGCGAGGAGATCGCGCCGATCATGACGCCGATCGGCCTCGACCCGACCCACCCGTTCCCGCTGCTGGTCAACAAGAGCCTGAACTTCATCGTCGAGCTGGAGGGCATCGACGCCTTCGGCCGCGATTCGGGCCTGGCCATCCTGCCGGCGCCGCGCCTGCTGCCGCGGGTGATCCGCGTGCCGGAGGAGGTGGGCGGCCCCGGCGACAACTTCGTGTTCCTCTCCTCGATGATCCACGCCCACGCCGACGACCTGTTCCACGGCATGAGCGTCAAGGGCTGCTACCAGTTCCGCCTGACCCGCAACGCCGACCTGTCGGTGGACGCCGAGGACGTCGAGGACCTGGCCCGCGCGCTGCGCGGCGAGCTGTACTCGCGGCGCTTCGGCGACGCGGTGCGCCTGGAGGTGGCGGACAACTGTCCCGAGCACCTCACCAGCTACCTGCTCAAGCAGTTCGGCCTGGCCGAGAGCGAGCTGTACCGGGTCAACGGCCCGGTCAACCTGACCCGGCTGTTCTCCATCACCGGCCTGGAAAGCCAGCGGGCGCTGCAGTTCACGCCGCTGACCCCGGTTATTCCCCGGCTGCTGCAGAGCAGCGAGAAGCTGTTCAACGTGGTCGGCAAGCAGGACGTGCTGCTCTACCACCCGTTCGAGTCGTTCACCCCGGTGGTCGACCTGCTGCGCCAGGCGGCCAAGGACCCCAATGTGCTGGCGATCAAGCAGACCCTGTACCGCTCCGGGGCCAACTCGGAGATCGTCGACGCGCTGGTCGACGCGGCGCGCAGCGGCAAGGAAGTCACCGCGGTGATCGAGCTGCGCGCGCGCTTCGACGAGGAGTCCAACCTGGCCCTGGCCAGCCGCCTGCAGCAGGCCGGCGCGGTGGTGATCTACGGCGTGGTCGGCTTCAAGACCCACGCCAAGATGATGCTGATCCTGCGTCGCGAGAACGGCGAGCTGGTGCGCTACGCCCACCTCGGCACCGGCAACTACCACGCCGGCAACGCCCGCCTGTACACCGACTACAGCCTGCTGACTTCGGACGACGCGCTGTGCGAGGACGTCTCCAAGCTGTTCAACCAGTTGATCGGCATGGGCAAGACCCTGCGCATGAAGAAGCTGCTGCATGCGCCCTTCACCCTGAAGAAGACCCTGCTCGACATGATCGCGCGGGAGACCCAGCACGCCAGCGAGGGCAAGTCGGCGCACATCATCATCAAGGTCAACGCCCTGACCGACCCGAAGATGATCAAGGCGCTGTACAAGGCCAGCCAGACCGGGGTGAGGGTCGACCTGATCGTGCGCGGCATGTGCTGCCTGCGCCCGGGCATCCCCGGGGTATCGCACAACATCCACGTGCGCTCGATCATCGGCCGCTTCCTCGAGCACAGCCGCGCCTACTACTTCCAGAACGACGGCGACGAGCAGCTGTACCTGGCCAGCGCCGACTGGATGGAGCGCAACCTCGACAAGCGGGTGGAGACCTGCTTCCCGCTGGAGGGCAAGAAGCTGATCGGCCGGGTCAAGAGGGAGCTGGAGGCCTACCTGGCCGACAACACCCAGGCCTGGGTGCTGCAGAGCGACGGCCGCTACGTGCACCTGCAGCCGACCGGCAACCAGAACCCGCGCAACGCCCAGGCGCTGATGGTGGAGAAACTGAGCGGCCCGCTGGCGCGCTGAGGTGATCCGCGCGGCAAACGAAAGGGGCGACTCCTCGCGGGGTCGCCCCTTTCGTCTTGCGCCCTGTTCAGCGCCCGCTGAGCTTGTAGCCCACCCGCGCCAGCCACTGCGCCTCGGCCTCGATGTCGGCCTCGGTCAGCGGGTTGGCGGCCAGCCAGCCGGGCGGGAACACCGCCTCCAGGCTGCGCGGGCCGGCGTGGAAGGTCACCTCGGGCATTTCCTGGGTGCCGCGGATGTGGTGGAACAGGATGGCGAAGCGCAGCACGATGCACAGGCGCACCAGGCGCTCGCCTTCCTCGCCGAACTCGGCGAAGCGCTCCACCGGGATGTTGCGGCGGTGGCCGCGCACCAGCAGGCCCAGCATCTCCTGGTCGAGGCGCGAGAAGCCGGGCAGGTCGGCGTGCTCGAGGATGTAGGCGCCGTGCTTGTGGTAGTGGTAGTGGGCGATGTCCAGGCCGATCTCGTGGACCTTGGCGCCCCAGCTGAGCAGCTCGCGGTGCCAGTCGTCGTTGAGCCCCCAGGGCTCGGCGACCTGGGCGAGGATCGACAGCGCCTTGGCCTCCACCCGCGCGGCCTGGTCGAGGTCGACGTGGCAGCGCTCCATCAGCGCCGACAGGGTGCGCTCGCGCACGTCCTCGTGGCTCTGCCGGCCGATCATGTCGTACAGCACGCCCTCGCGCAGGGCGCCCTCGGCATGGATCATCGACTGGATCTCGAGGGCGTCGAAGGTCGCCTCGAGGATGGCCAGGCCCGCCGGCAGGATCGGCTGACGGTCCGGCTTGACCCCGTCGATGGCCAGCTCGGCGAGGCTGTCGGACTTGAGGATCTTGCGCTTCAGCCAGGCCAGGCCCTGCGGGGTGATCTCGCCGTTGGTCTGCCCGCCGGCCTGCAGCGCCAGGCTGATGGCGCGGATGGTGCCGGAGGAGCCGACCGCCTCGTTCCAGCCGAGCCGGCGCAGCGCCTGCTCGAAGCCCATCAGCTCCAGGCGCGCCGCGGTGTAGGCCTGGGCATAGCGTGCCAGGCTGAGCTTGCCGTCGCCGAAGAAGCGCTTGCTGTAGCTGACGCAGCCCATCTGCTGGCTCTCGCGCAGCAGCGACTCGAAGCGCTCGCCGATGATGAACTCGGTGCTGCCGCCGCCGATGTCGATCACCAGGCGCTTGCCCTCGGCCACCGGCAGGCTGTGCGACACGCCGAGGTGGATCAGGCGTGCTTCCTCGCGGCCGGAGATCACCTCCACCTGGTGGCCGAGCAGCTCCTCGGCGCGGCGGATGAACACCGCGCGGTTGCGCGCCTCGCGCAGGGCGTTGGTGGCGACGATGCGCACCGCGCCCTGCGGCAGGCCCTGGATCAGCTGGGCGAAGCGGCGCAGGCAGTCGAGGCCGCGGCCCATCGCCGCCTCGTCGAGGTTGCGCTGCTCGTCGAGGCCGGCGGCCAGCTGCACCTTCTCGCCCAGACGCTCGAGCAGGCGGATTTCGCCCTGGTCGACCCGCGCCAGCACCATGTGGATGCTGTTGGAGCCGATATCGATGGCGGCGATCAGGGGGAAGGCGTGGGCAGGGGTGTGCGGCATGATCGGGACTTCTCGCGGCAAAACGGCAGAATCCTGCCATGATAGAGCAATCCCGTCCGGCGCAGGTGACAGCGGTCAACGGCTCCGGTCCGGCCATAGGCACCGCCTGCGCGTGTCATAGCCAATGGCAATCGCCGCCGCCTTTCGGTTGCCGGCGAGTGGGGCTATCATGGCGCGACTTTTTCGCATCCGATTATCACGGAGAACCCCCATGAGCGAATTCATCACCAACGTTACCGACGCCAGCTTCGAGCAGGACGTGCTCAAGGCCGACGGCCCGGTGCTGGTCGACTACTGGGCCGAGTGGTGTGGTCCGTGCAAGATGATTGCCCCGGTGCTGGACGAGATTGCCAAGGACTACCAGGGCAAGCTCACCGTGTGCAAGCTGAACATCGACGAGAACCAGGACACCCCGGCCAAGTTCGGCGTACGCGGCATCCCGACCCTGATGCTGTTCAAGAACGGCAACGTCGAGGCGACCAAGGTCGGCGCCCTGTCCAAGTCGCAGCTGGCGGCCTTCCTCGACAGCAACATCTGACCCGGATGTTCGAAAAACCCCGTTGCGCGACGGGGTTTTTTCTGCTTGCGTGCTAGACTCTGCCACGAATGCAGTGATAAATTCGGCTAGCAGTCGCGATCAGACTGCCTCCCGCATGCCGTAGCCGCCGCCCTCTCGCCCCGAATTCTCGCAGTGAAGCTGCCGTATTCACGCGGCGCGGCTCCCGAAGCTCGAAGCTTTCCTTCTTTCTCGCCAACCTGCACCTCATCCTATGAACCTGACCGAACTCAAGCAAAAGCCGATTCCCGAACTGCTGGAAATGGCCGACCAGATGGGCCTGGAGAACATGGCCCGGTCGCGCAAGCAGGACATCATCTTCGCCCTGCTGAAGAAGCACGCGAAAAGTGGCGAGGAGATCTCCGGTGACGGCGTGCTGGAGATCCTGCAGGACGGCTTCGGATTCCTGCGCAGCGCGGACTCCTCCTACCTGGCCGGCCCGGACGACATCTACGTCTCGCCCAGCCAGATCCGCCGCTTCAACCTGCGCACCGGCGACACCATCGTCGGTAAGATCCGTCCGCCCAAGGAAGGCGAGCGCTACTTCGCGCTGCTCAAGGTCGACACCATCAACTTCGACCGCCCGGAGAACGCCAAGAACAAGGTCCTGTTCGAGAACCTGACCCCGCTGTTCGCCAACAAGCGCCTGAAGATGGAGGCCGGCAACGGCTCCAAGGAAGACCTCACCGGCCGGGTGATCGACCTCTGCGCACCGATCGGCAAGGGCCAGCGCGGCCTGATCGTCGCCCCGCCGAAGGCGGGCAAGACCATCATGCTGCAGAACATCGCCGCCAACATCACCCGCAACAACCCCGAGTGCTACCTGATCGTCCTGCTGATCGACGAGCGCCCGGAGGAAGTGACCGAGATGCAGCGCACCGTGCGCGGCGAAGTGGTCGCCTCCACCTTCGACGAGCCGCCGGCCCGTCACGTGCAGGTCGCCGAGATGGTCATCGAGAAGGCCAAGCGCCTGGTCGAGCACAAGAAGGACGTGGTCATCCTGCTCGACTCCATCACCCGCCTGGCGCGCGCCTACAACACCGTGATCCCCAGCTCCGGCAAGGTGCTCACCGGTGGTGTCGACGCCCACGCCCTGGAGAAGCCCAAGCGCTTCTTCGGCGCGGCGCGCAACATCGAGGAGGGCGGCAGCCTGACCATCCTCGCCACCGCGCTGGTCGAGACCGGCTCGAAGATGGACGAGGTGATCTACGAGGAGTTCAAGGGCACCGGCAACCTGGAGCTGCAGCTCGATCGCAAGATCGCCGAGAAGCGCGTGTTCCCGGCGATCAACATCAACCGCTCCGGCACCCGCCGCGAGGAGCTGCTCACCGGCGACGAGGAGCTGCAGCGCATCTGGATCCTGCGCAAGATCCTCCACCCGATGGACGAGATCGCCGCCATCGAGTTCCTCCTCGACCGTCTGAAGGACACCAAGACCAACGAGGAATTCTTCCAGTCGATGAAGCGCAAGTAAGCGCACCTCCCTGGAGTCTCCACAACGGCCGGCCATCCCGGCCGTTGTCGTTTCCGGCCAACGCCGTTCGGCGCTAGACTGGCCGCCTTCCGAATCTTCCCGAGGCTCAAGCATGCAGTACCGCGACCTGCGCGAGTTCATCCGTGGGCTGGAGGCGCAAGGCGAACTCAAGCGCATCCGGGTGCCCGTCTCGCCCGTGCTGGAAATGACCGAAATCTGCGACCGCACCCTGCGCAAGGGCGGCCCGGCGCTGCTGTTCGAGCAGCCCACCGGCTTTTCCATGCCGGTGCTCGGCAACCTGTTCGGCACGCCCAGGCGGGTGGCGCTGGGCATGGGTGCCGAGGCGGTCTCCGAGCTGCGCGAGATCGGCAAGCTGCTGGCCTTCCTCAAGGAGCCGGAGCCGCCCAAGGGGCTCAGGGACGCCTGGAACAAGCTGCCGATCTTCAAGAAGGTCATCAGCATGGCGCCCAAGGTTCTCAAGGATGCGCCCTGCCAGGAAGTGGTCGTCGAAGGCGACGACGTCGACCTGTCGCGCATCCCGGTGCAGCACTGCTGGCCGGGCGACGCCGCGCCGCTGATCACCTGGGGCCTGACCATCACCCGCGGGCCCAACAAGGAGCGCCAGAACCTCGGCATCTACCGCCAGCAGGTGATCGGCCGCAACAAGGTGATCATGCGCTGGCTGAGCCACCGCGGCGGCGCGCTGGACTACCGCGAGTGGTGCCAGAAGCATCCGGGCCAGCCCTACCCGGTGTGCGTGGCGCTGGGCGCCGATCCGGCGACCATCCTTGGCGCGGTCACCCCGGTGCCGGACACCCTCTCCGAGTACGCCTTCGCCGGGCTGTTGCGCGGTTCGCGCACCGAGCTGGTCAAGGCCATCGGTTCGGATCTGCAGGTGCCGGCCTACGCCGAGATCGTGCTGGAGGGGCATATCCATCCCGGCGAGATGGCCGACGAAGGTCCCTACGGCGACCACACCGGCTACTACAACGAGGTCGACCGCTTCCCGGTGTTCACCGTCGAGCGCATCACCCACCGCAAGGACCCGATCTACCACAGCACCTACACCGGCCGCCCGCCGGACGAGCCGGCGATCCTCGGCGTGGCCCTCAACGAGGTGTTCGTGCCGATCCTGCAGAAGCAGTTCCCGGAAATCGTCGACTTCTACCTGCCGCCGGAAGGCTGCTCGTACCGCATGGCGGTGGTGACCATCAAGAAGCAGTATCCCGGCCACGCCAAGCGCGTCATGCTCGGTGTGTGGTCGTTCCTGCGCCAGTTCATGTACACCAAGTTCGTCATCGTCACCGACGACGACATCGACGCCCGCGACTGGAACGACGTGATCTGGGCGATCACCACGCGCATGGACCCTTCGCGCGATACCGTGCTGATCGACAACACGCCGATCGACTACCTGGACTTCGCCTCGCCGGTGTCCGGGCTGGGCTCGAAGATGGGCCTGGACGCCACCCACAAGTGGCCCGGCGAGACCGATCGCGAGTGGGGGCGGGCGATCGAGCGCGATCCGGCGACGGTGGCGCGGGTCGACGAGCTGTGGAGCCAGCTCGGCATCGACTGAGGTGTAGGGTGCGCCATGCGCACCATCGGATTGCGCCGGCGGTAGTGGTGCGCATGGCGCACCCTACCCAGTACCTTGGCAACGGGAGTCATCCATGCGCATCACCCTGCAACCCTCCGGCCTGAGCCTCGAACTGCAAGCCGGCGAGCGCATCCTCGACGGCGCGCGGCGCCTGGGCTTCGACTGCCCGCAGAGCTGCCGCAACGGCAACTGCCACGTGTGTGCCGCGCTGCTGGTGGAAGGGCGGGTGCGCCAGCAGGGCGCCGAGCTGGACCACGGCGAGCTGTTCACCTGCATCGCCGAGCCGCTGACCGACTGCGTGCTGCACTGGGACGGCGTGCTGGCCCCCGGCGAGCTGCCGCGGCGCCGGCTGGCCTGCCAGCTGGCGGCCTGCGAGGCGCTCGGCGGCGACGTGTTCCGCCTGCGCCTGCGCGCCCCG